>JAZRMU010000041.1:0-13500 GCA_045647785.1 Acutalibacteraceae bacterium | reverse complement strand
TAAAATCGGTAAGTATTATAAAGAGAACTGCTTAGTTGAGCAGCAGTATGTTATCGACGGCGACCTTACCGTTGGTAAGTATGTTGAGTCGGTTGCAAAGGCTATCGGCGCTGATGTTAAGATCAATTCTTTCGTTCGCTTTGAGAAGGGCGAGGGCATTGAGAAGCGCGTTGACGATTTCGCAAACGAAGTTGCAAGCATGATTAAATAAGTTTTAACACTTTAAATTCCGCATTCTTTTTGAATGCGGAATTTTTTATATAATGGGAATCACGCGATGGGTGGATATTTTTATATGAAAGTTTTGTAAATTAATCTCATTTCTAATTGACTTTATATATAATATAATTTATAATATAATAGATAATAAAAGTTAGGATGTGTGAAGTATGCAACCGATGTATAAAAGAGTATTAATTAAGCTTTCCGGCGAGGCTCTCGCGGGAGAAAAGGGCACAGGTATCGATTTTGATAAGGTGCTTGAGGTGTGCGAATCCATAAAGAAGTGCGTAGATATGGGCGTTCAGGTAGCATTAGTTGTTGGTGGTGGCAATTTCTGGCGCGGTAGATCAAGTGGCAAAATGGACCGCACCCGTGCTGACCATATGGGAATGCTCGCAACCGTTATTAATGCTTTGGGCCTTGCCGATGGTCTTGAACAGGTGGGTCTTGTGGCAAGAGTTGAAACCGCTATAGAAATGCGCGCTATTGCCGAGCCGTATATTCGCAACCGCGCTGTCAGACATCTTGAAAAAGGCAGAGTTGTTGTGTTCGGCTGTGGAACAGGCAACCCCTTCTTCTCGACCGATACCGGTGCAGCGCTTCGTGCTGCCGAAATCGGTGCTGATATTATTTTCAAGGCAACTAATGTTGACGGTGTTTATGACAGCGACCCCAAAAAGAATCCCGATGCAAAGAAGTTCGACACTCTTTCATACATCGATGTGCTTAATAAGGGACTGCATGTTATGGACTCTACAGCCGCTTCACTTTGTATGGACAATGAAATTCCGATTCTAGTTTTCAATCTTAACGATCCCGATAATATTGTTCGCGCGATGAAGGGCGAAACCATCGGTACAATAGTTAAATAGTATTTGGAGGATATATTTATGAACACTTTATTAGCTAACACAGAAGAAAAAATGGGCAAAACTATAGCCGCACTCGAGCGCGACTATAAGGCAGTTCGTCTTGGACGCGCAACTCCCGCTGTGCTTGATAGAATCACCGTTGATTATTACGGTGTACCCACCCCCATTCAGCAGATGGCTGCAGTATCGGTTCCCGAACCGAGAATGCTTCAGATTCAGCCTTGGGATGCATCAACCCTTAAGGAAATTGAAAAGGCAATTCAGCAGTCGGATATCGGCATCAACCCACAGAACGATGGCAGACTTATTCGCCTTGTTTTCCCGCAGATGACCGAGGAGCGTCGCAAAGATGTTGTTAAGGATGTTCGCAAAACCGCTGAAGACAGCAAGGTTGCTGTTCGTAACACCCGCCGCGATGCGCTTGAGAAGCTGAAGACTATGAAAAAGAATTCCGAAATCACCGAGGATGACCAGCAGAATGCTGAAAAGAAGATTCAGAACTTAACCGATAAGTTCTGCAAGGAGATTGACGATTTAGCCACCCTTAAGGAAAAGGAAGTTCTCGAAATCTAAAATTTTTTGACTAAACCGCCATCAGGGGTAAAGACCCCCCTGATGGCTTTTTGAAAGGTAGTAAAATGGGAAAGCAGGATAGCGTTAATTTAATTCCGCAGCATATTGCAATAATAATGGACGGTAACGGTCGCTGGGCAAAAAAGAGGGGGCTGCCGCGTAATGCAGGGCATTTGGCAGGCTCTAAAAAGTTCAAGGAAATTGCCCGCTACTGCAATAAAATAGGCGTAAAGCATTTAACGGTTTATGCCTTTTCTACAGAAAACTGGCGTCGCCCCGCCGAAGAGGTTGCGGGTATTATGAATATTCTGCGAGATTATTTAATTGACTCGAAAAATTATTTAAAGGAAAATATCCGCCTGCGCTTTATTGGCGACAGAAGCGCGCTGCCAGAGGATATTAAGAAATTAATGGAAACCGCCGAAAAGGATTCCGAAAAGGCAACAGGGCTTACCTGCTATATTGCGGTTAACTATGGTGGTAGAGATGAAATAGCAAACGCTGTGCGCGAAATTGTGTCGGAGGGCGTGAGCCCCGAGGATATAACAGAGGAGCTGATTTCAGCCCACCTTTATACCCGCGATTATCCCGACCCCGAGCTGGTTATCAGACCAAGCGGTGAGCTGCGACTTTCTAATTTTCTCATCTGGCAGTCGGCATATAGCGAGTTTTGGTTTTCCGATGTGCTTTGGCCGGATTTCACAAGCCGTCATCTGGACCAGGCAATAGCCGATTATAATAACCGTAATCGCCGCTTTGGAGGTGTGTAGAATGCTTACAAGAATTATTTCGGGCGCAGTACTTATTTTAATTGCTGCAGCCGTTATATTTGTATCACTTTTCTATTCGCTACCCATAGTCCTCGTTATATTTTTAAGTGTTTTAAATGCCTTTGCGAGCTTTGAATTGCTTAAAAACACCGGTATTTCAAAAAGCCGAGTAACAGTAATAGCAGCAGTTATTTACGGCGCTTTGGCATTGCCTGTCTATACATATCTGCCGAGATTTAGCCTATATATGGCTCTCGTTTATGGGGTAGTGGCAGTAGCGGCAGAGCATGCCTCTCATCAAACCTATAAAAGGGTGGTTTTTTCGGCAGTAATGCCCGTGCTTATAAGCTACTGCTTTAATTGCCTTGTTACCCTTTTAGGCTTTGGGCTGCCACATATTTTAATGCTGCTTAATTTTTCATCAATTTGCGATAGCGGCGCATATTTTATCGGTGTTACCATGGGTAGGCACAAGCTTTGCCCAAAAATCAGCCCTAAAAAAACAGTCGAGGGTGCTATCGGCGGAATTTTGTTCAGTCTGATAGGCACAGCCATAATAGCACGCGCGTTTTCGCTCGGCTCGATGCTTTTAATGCTTGCCATAACACCGGTGCTGTGCATCGCCAGTATGTGTGGCGACCTTGGAGCATCACTTATAAAGCGAAGGGTTGGAATTAAGGACTATGGAAAAATTATTCCCGGGCACGGCGGAATAATGGACCGATTTGACAGTATACTTTTAATAGCCCCGATTTATGTTTTACTCTATTCTTTGATTGGATGATAAATAATGAAGGAACTTATAATTTTAGGCTCAACGGGCTCAATTGGCACGCAGAGCATTGAGGTTTGCGAGCAAAACGGTTACCGAGTAACGGGTCTTGCCGCGGGCAGAAATATAAGAATGCTTGAGCAGCAGGCAAGGCGTCTAAAACCCCTTGCGGTCGCCTGTAGCGATGAGGCTGCGGCAAAATTGCTTAAAATAGCCCTTAAGGATACCGATATAAAGGTGTTATCGGGCGACGGCGGAGTTTGCGAGCTGGCGGCGGGGAAAGGCGATACCGTGCTTAATTCCATTGTAGGTATTGCAGGTCTTCGTCCGACAATCAGCGCAATCGAAAGCGGAAAAACAATAGCCCTGGCCAATAAAGAAACTTTGGTTACGGGTGGAGAGCTTGTAAAACAGGCGCTAAAGAAAAATAATGTTAAATTATTGCCGGTTGATAGCGAGCATTCGGCTATTTTTCAGTCGCTTCAGGGTGCTCCCGAAAATAGCATTAAGAAAATTCTTTTAACCGCTTCGGGCGGCCCGTTCTACGGTAAAAAAACTGCCGATTTAGAAGGCGTTACCGCTCAAGAAGCGCTTAAGCACCCCAACTGGTCGATGGGTGCAAAAATAACAATTGATTCAGCAACCCTTATGAACAAGGGGCTTGAGGTGATCGAGGCGGTGCACCTTTTTGATATATCACCCGATGATATTGAGGTTTTGGTGCATAGGCAGAGTATTCTGCACTCGGCGGTGGAGCTATCTGACGGCGCTGTTATAGCCCAGCTTGGCACACCCGATATGAAGCTGCCTATTCAGTACGCCTTAACCTACCCCGAGCGCGCGGGACTTTGCGGTGAGAGGCTTCGCCTTACCGATATCGGCACGCTCACATTTGAAAAGCCCGATATGGAAACCTTCAGATGTCTGCCGATTTGTATTGAGGCTATAAAAGCGGGAGGTCTTAAGCCCACCGCTGCAAACGGCGCTAATGAGGAGGCGGTTCGCCTGTTTTTAGAGGGCAAAATCGCATTCCTTAAAATTTCCGAGCTGGTAGAAAAAGCAACCCTGGCACAGCCAAAAACAGATAGCTTCACTTTGGAGGATGTTTTTGCTGCCGATAAAAATGCTCGACAGTTAGTTATTAATTCAGTAGGTGATTAAAATTTCAGCAATACTTTCGTTTTTAGGTAATGTATGGCCTTATTTGATAGCAATAGTGGTTTTCTTGCTGCTTGTTGTAATTCACGAATTCGGTCATTTCATATTCGCTAAAATAAACGGAATTAAGGTTAATGAGTTCGCCATAGGTTTTGGTCCAAAGCTCATCAAATTCCAAAAGGGCGAAACACTTTATTCTGTGAACCTTATCCCGCTTGGCGGATACTGCGCTATGGAGGGGGAGGACGAGGAAAGTGATAATCCGCGCGCCTTTTCGAAAAAAACGCCTTGGCGCCGTTTCACCGTTGTTGCAGCGGGCGCAATATTCAATCTGCTGCTCGGTGTAATTTTAGTTGCGGTATCGCTAGCCCCAGGAGAGCTTTTCGGCACAAATATTGTAGCCAAGTTCGACGAAAAGGCAGTGAGCGTTCAGTCAGGACTTGCGGTTGGCGATGAGATTTTAAGAGTGGACGGAAGGCGAGTGCTCACTAACTACGATTTGCAGTATGCCCTCACAGGAGTTAAGGATGGTGCAGTTGATTTAGTGGTGCTGCGCGAGGGTGAAAAGGTAGAACTCAAAAATGTTAGATTCGAAACCTTCGAGGAGCAGGGCGTTCAGTTCCTGCGCCGCGATTTTTGGGTTTTGGGAGAAAGAAAAACCTTCTCCGGTTATATTGAGCAAACCTTTTTAATGACCGCGTCCTACGCGCGCGTTGTGTGGTTTTCGCTCATTGATTTAATTTGCGGAAAATTCGGTCTTAACGCCATTTCAGGACCCGTCGGCGTTACCGCCGCAATAGGAACTGTGGCTAAACAAAACTTGTTTAACCTATTCCCGATAATGGCGCTTATTACCATAAATTTGGGCATTTTCAATCTGCTGCCCATTCCCGCACTCGACGGTGGCAGACTTGTATTTATTATCTATGAAATGATTTTTAAAAGGCCCGTTCCACCTAAAAAAGAAGCACTCGTGCACACGGTGGGTATTATAATTTTATTTGCGTTTATGATTTTAATAACATTCAAGGATATTTGGAAATTAATTGTGGGGTAATGAAATGTATTTAGGTTCGGCAACTAAAAAGGTAAAGGTAGGAGACATATATATCGGCGGCGATGCACCTGTTAGCATTCAGTCGATGCTAAATGTACCCGCCCACGATATTGAGGGTAATGTGGCACAAGCAGTCGCCCTCGAAAAGGCAGGCTGCGAAATTTTGCGTGTATCCGTGCCCGATAAGGCTGCCGTAGAGCTTATATATAAAATAAAAGAGCAAATTAAAATCCCTCTTGTTGCCGATATCCATTTCGATTACCGACTTGCTCTCGAAGCGGTTGCTGCGGGTATTGATAAAATTCGAATTAACCCCGGCAACATTGGTAGCATAGAAAATGTAGGAAAGGTAGCGCGTGCCTGTAAGGCATCGGGTGTGCCAATTAGAATCGGAGTGAATTCGGGCTCGCTCGAAAAGGAGATTTTGGCAAAATATGGTGCTCCCACTCCCGAGGCTATGGTGGAAAGCGGTCTGTATCATATATCATTGCTTAACAAGTGGGATTTTGATGATATTGTGTTATCTCTAAAATCCTCCGATACTGCGCGCACATATCAGTCGTATGTAGCGGCAGCCGAGAGCACCCCATACCCCTTGCACATCGGTGTAACCGAGGCGGGAACCGAAAGAATGGGTATTATAAAATCGTCGGCAGCACTCGGTGGATTACTGCTTCGCGGAATAGGTAACACTATTAGAATTTCCTTAACCGATGACCCCGTGCGCGAGGTTGAGGCGGCAAAGGATTTATTAAAATCAATAGGTCTTCGCGAGGGTGGTATTAAATTTGTTTCCTGCCCTACCTGTGGCAGAACAAAAATAGATTTAATCGGTCTTGCAAAGGCGGCCGAGGATAAGCTTAAGAATATTGATAAAAATATTACGGTAGCTATTATGGGATGCGTTGTAAACGGTCCGGGCGAAGCACGCGAGGCCGATATAGGTATCGCGGGGGGCGACGGCTGCGGAGTGCTCTTTAAAAAAGACGGAACTATGCGCAAAATCCCCGAAAATGAGCTTTTAGCAGAGCTCATTAAAGAAGTAGAAAATATGTAATCGGAGTTGAAAAATAAACTATGCCAAGGTTTATAGATATAATGGGCGGTGCACTGCCCTCGGGTGTCGGTGCCGATATCGGCAGCCTCAATGTGTTGTGCTGCAGCGTTGATGATGCTACCCGAACTGTGAAAATCACACTCGAAAGCAATAATTACATAAATGAAAATGATTTAAAGACAGCCGAGCTGTCCACCGCAAAAGCACTTTCGGTGTCGGAGGTTAAAATAGAGATAAAGGCAAGGGTAAGCGAGCTTTCTCTGGATATCTGCCGCGATGCCATTAGCCGTATTATCACCAAAAACGCTATTTTGGGCGGCTATTTCAACGGTGCCGAGTATGATTTGTGCGACGATATGCTGAAAATCGAACTAAAATACGGGGGATTATCGGCAATTAAGGCGGCAGGCTTTGAGGCAGCATTTAAAAAATCGCTTGAGGATATCTGTGGCGAGTCGGTTAATATAGAGTTTTCCGGTGTGCTCGATAGTGCAGAGATGCCAAGGGTGGAGGCGAAGCCGCGCGAAAAAAGCGATGAGGAAAAATATTTAGAGGAGATTTTGAGTGCTCCGCCTAAAGACGGTCTGCCGGTTTATCTCGAAACAGCCAAGCTTTTCTATGGCAGAAGAATTGATACCAAAATAAAGAGACTTCAGGATATTATGCCGCCCGATAACCCGCAGGGCATTGTGAAAATTGCCGCCTTTGGTCAGGTTTTCGGACTTGAAACTAAGGATATAGTTTCAAAGCGCGGCAAGCCTATGGTGATTGTAAAATTCGCATTTTCCGACGGCACCAATTCCTTTAGTGCCAATATGTTTGTTGATGCCGAGCAAAAAGCTTCCATAAAGCCTCTCAAAAATGGTGTTTGGGTTGTTGTCAATGGCGATTATGCCTACGATGATTGGTCTAAAGATTTCATTGTAAAGGTAAATGCTTTAGCCTCGGTTAAAAAATATACCGAAACCGACAATTACGACGGTGAAAAGCGTATTGAGCTGCACCTGCATACCAATATGTCTGCAAAGGATGCCGTGTCGAGTGCTACCGATATGATAAATCTTGCTGCTTCATACGGGCACAAGGCGGTCGCCATTACCGACCACGGTGTTGTTCAAGCATTCCCCGAGGCTGCCGCTGCTGCAAAATCGGTTAAGAAGTCGGGTAAGGATTTCAAACTGATATACGGCGTTGAGGCATATTTTGCCGATGATACGGTGGAAAAGGACCTTAAAAAGCTTCCGCGCTACCATATGATAATGCTTGTGAAGAATTTGGCAGGTCTTAAAAACCTTTATAAGATTGTATCAAATGCGCATCTTAATAATTTCTATAAGCGACCCGTGTCGCTAAAAAGCGTGATTGATGAGCACCGAGAGGGACTAATTATAGGTTCCGCATGTGAACAGGGTGAATTATATAAGGCAATTATCGCCGACGCACCGCGCGAGGAGCTGCTGCGAATTGCCAAGTATTACGATTATCTTGAAATTCAGCCGCTCGGCAACAATGAGTTTATGTTGCGAAAGTCCAAAGAGGTTATAACCGACCGCAAGGGCAATGTTCAAGAAAATCCGCTTAAAAATGTTACCAGCCTTGAGGTTATTAAAAACTTCAACCGCAAGGTTGTTGAGATTGCAGATGAGCTCGGACTTCCCGTTGTGGCAACGGGGGATGTGCACTTTGCCCGCAAGGAGGATGTAATCATCCGCAAAATTTTGCAGGCAGCACAGGATTATTCCGATTTCGATATGCAAGCCCCGCTTCACCTTAAAACGACCGAAGAAATGCTTGCTGATTTCGACTATTTTGGCGAGCGTGCCAAAGAGTTTGTTATTGATAATCCGCATAAAATCGCCGATATGATAAGCGATGATGTTATCCCGGTGCCCGAGGGCAACTATCCGCCCGTTATTGAGGGCTCGGATGAGGAGCTGCAGAAAATTTGTTGGGAACGCGCAATGAATACCTACGGCTTCGGAGGTAAAATACCCGATGTAGTAGTTAAGCGCCTTGAAAAGGAGCTTAACTCCATTATCAACAATGGCTTCTCTATAATGTATATGTCGGCGCAAAAGCTGGTTAAGTATAGCGAGGATAACGGTTATCTTGTGGGCTCGCGAGGCTCGGTTGGCTCATCCTTTGCGGCTACTATGGCGGGCATATCAGAGGTTAATCCTCTGCCCCCCCACTACTATTGCCCCAAGTGTCGTAAAAATGAGTTTTTCTTAAAGGGCGAGGTTGGCTCGGGCTTCGATTTGCCCGAGAAAAACTGTCCCGAATGCGGCACACCCTATAAAAGAGACGGACATAATATCCCGTTTGAAACCTTCCTCGGCTTCAAGGGTGATAAGGTGCCTGATATCGACCTTAACTTCTCCGATGAATTTCAGACCGAGGTGCAAAAATACACCGAAACTCTGTTCGGCAGTGAAAATGTTTTCAAGGCAGGCACAATTTCTACAATAGCCGAGAAAACCGCCTTCGGTTATGCCAAGGCGTATGCAGAAAAGAAGGGTATTGTGCTATCCAATGCCGAGCTTGGCAGACTTGCAAGTATGGTTGAGGGCGCTAAAATCAAGGCAACAACGGGTCAGCACCCCGCGGGTATGATTGTGGTGCCGCGCGATAAGGAAATCTATGATTTCTGTCCCGTTCAGCATCCCGCAGATGATGTTAATTCCGATGTTGTTACAACACACTTCGATTTCCATTCTATTCACGATACCATATTAAAACTTGATGAGCTGGGACATGTTGTTCCCACAATCTATAAGTATCTTGAGGAGTATTCGCGATTCCCCGTGAGCGAGGTATCGATGAGCGATGAAAAGGTCTATAGTCTTTTCGTTTCTCCCGCTGCGCTCGGTGTTACTGCCGATGCGATAGATTCGCAAACAGGTACATTCTGTCTGCCTGAAATGGGTACAAAGTTTGTGCGCGAAATGCTTATCGACTGTCAACCCAAAAACTTTTCCGACCTTCTGCAGATTTCGGGTCTTTCGCACGGTACCGATGTTTGGCTTGGTAACGCTAAAGACCTAATCGACAACGGCACCTGCACCATTTCCGAGGTTATTGGTACTCGTGATAATATCATGGTGTACCTAATTCAGCAAGGAATGGAGGAGGGCAGAGCCTTCAAAATTACCGAAACTGTTCGTAAGGGTCTTGTTGCCAAAGGCAAGGTTTCTCCCGAGGACTGGGGCAAAATGGAGGACGATATGAGGGCTGTCGGTGTACCCGAATGGTATATCAAGAGCTGCTATAAAATTAAGTATATGTTCCCCAAAGCCCACGCTGCTGCGTATGTAATTGCGGCGCTGCGCCTCGCTTGGTATAAGGTTTACCGCCCGCTTGAGTTCTACTGTGCATATTTCACCGCCCGCCCCGAGGATGTTGATGTTCCGGTTCTTATGAAGGGCAAGGAGGGTGTAAAGGCATATATGGATATGGTTAAGGCAAAGGGTAGGGAAGCGAGCAAAAAGGAAACAGATGTATTTAACAATATGTTAATTTTCAACGAGATGCTTGAGCGTGGCATTGAAATTCTACCTATTGACATTAAGCAGTCGCACGCGGTAAAATATGTTCCCGAAAACGGAAAGATGCGCCTTCCCTTTGGTGCACTTTCGGGAGTTGGTGAGCGTGCTGCTTGGTCGCTTTACGAGGCGGCACAGGGCGGAGATTTTATATCAAAGGAAGAATTCCAGAGTATTTCAGGCGCATCAAAGACGGTTGTTGCCGAATTGGATGCTCTCGGAGCCTTTGGAGACCTGCCCGACAGTAATCAGATTTCAATGTTTTAAGCCCTATTTTAACATTCAAGGAATAAAATAACAATTTGCAACAAATCGATTATGCAGTATGCTATTTTTCACAAAGCATACTGCATAATTTTTGTGCATTTACCCAAAAAACACCCCAAAAGGTTGCAAAACGGTAACAATGTGGTATAATAATGACTGTAATTTGTTACAAAGCTGTAACTTTTTTGGAGGAAGTAAATTTATGAAGGAAAAGGTTTTTAACATTGTTTCAAAAGTTAAAAATAACCCAAACCTTGTAAAGTTAATATGCTTTGCCGTGTTATCGGCGGCAGTTATTTGTGTAAGCCTTTTAGCCTCCGGTGCAACCATTGCATATAAGGTAAGCTATGAGGGTGCAGTTATCGGTCAGGTAGAAAATGCCGAGGAATATGCTGCGGCTAAAAATTTGGCAGCCAGCAACATATCTGTGGAAAACGGCGCGCAGTATTTAAGCGAGCCTAAGCTTATCCCAACCCTTTCGCTTAAGAAGCGCACATCAACTATAGAACATATTGCAAACGGTATTTTAGAGGGCACGAGTGCTCTTAAAAATAGCTCTGTACTTACTGTGAACGGTGAAATTGTTGCCGCTGCAGAGAATGCTGCCGATATTCAGTCGGTGCTCGATAAAAAGCTTTCAAGCTACAATGTTGGCACTTATGAGTGCTCATCAGAATTTATAGATGATGTAAAGCTGCTCTCAACCTACTACCCCGTAGACAGCTATACAGCAGGGGATAAAATTTCAGAAAAGGTAGAAAGCCTTTCGGTTAAAACAACTGTTAAGGAAACGACCGATATTAAGCTTTCCTATTCTACCATAACCAAGCGCACCTCGCAGTACAGTGTTGGTTATTATACTGTTACTACCAAGGGCAGCAACGGTCTTAAGCATAAGGTAGACAGCGTAGTTTATTTAAACGGTGTTGAGGTCTCCCGCGAGTCGCTGGAGGATGTTGTTGTAACAGCACCTGTAAATCAGGTTGTAACTATCGGTACTGCCCCCACTTATGGCTCGAACGACGGAACACTTCTTATGCCGCTCGCAAGCTATAGCTTCATTTCAAGTTATTTTGGTGAAACCAGCGGCCGTTCAAAGCCCCACAAGGCGGTTGACTTTGCAGCTCCCCGCGGAACACCGATATATGCAGCCGAGGACGGTGTAGTTATTCAGTCCTGCTATAATAATGGTGGCTATGGTAATGTGGTAACTATCGACCACGGCAATGGTATGAAAACCCGCTATGCACATAATTCGCAGAATCTTGTTAAGGTTGGTCAAAAGGTAACAAAGGGTGAAACAATAGCTCTTGTTGGAACCACCGGTCAGTCAACAGGTAACCACCTGCATTTTGAGGTTATGATTAACGGTGTTTGCGTTAACGGTTTAAACTATATTGCAAAATAAAGATTAACAGCTTTTCTTAAAAAAGAAAGGCTGTTTTTTTATTTTAACACTTGCAACTGAAGCGCTAAAAAGGTATAATAATCTTGTTAGTATTTTTTTGCGAGGGAAATTATGGCAAGAACAGGTTTTGATAACGAAAAGTATATAGCGCTGCAATCAGAAAAGATTAAGGAGCGCATTAAAATGTTTGGTGGCAAGCTTTATCTCGAGTTTGGCGGCAAGCTTTTTGATGATTTTCACGCATCTCGCGTGCTACCCGGATTTTCGCCTGACAGTAAGGTGAAAATGCTCCTAAAGCTTAAAGAGCAGGCAGAAATTGTTATTGTAATAAATGCATTAGCTATTGAAACCAACAAAAAGCGAGGCGACCTTGGCATTGGGTACGATCAGGATGTGCTTCGTTTAATCGATGCCTTCAGAGCTATCGGACTTTATGTTGGTAGTGTTGTTATCACCTGTTTTAGCGAGCATTCCTCGGTGCTCAAATTTGAAAATCGCCTTAAAACACTCGGAATTAAGGTTTATAGACATTTCACTATTGAGAACTATCCTTCAGATATTCCCCATATCGTAAGTGAAGAGGGCTTTGGAAAAAATGACTATGTTGAAACCGAGCGTTCCCTTGTGATTGTTACAGCCCCTGGTCCCGGAAGCGGAAAGATGGCAGTTTGCCTGTCGCAAATGTATCACGATAATTTAAGGGGTATTAAATCGGGCTATGCTAAATTTGAAACCTTCCCGATTTGGAATTTGCCGCTAGCACACCCCGTAAACCTTGCCTACGAGGCTGCAACCGCAGACTTGAGCGATGTTAATATGATTGACCCCTTCCATTTGGAGGCATACGGCGAAACCACCGTAAATTATAACCGCGATATTGAAATTTTCCCCGTGCTTAATGCTATGATGGGTAAAATTATGGGTGAAAGCCCCTATAAGAGCCCGACCGATATGGGCGTTAATATGGCGGGACATGCTATTTTCGATGATGAGGCGGTATGCGCTGCCGCAAGGCAGGAGATAATCCGCCGCTATTATAAAACGCTTGTGTCGGCGAAGCTGGATGCAAGTCATAACCCACAGGTGCGGGTTCTTGAGCTTATAATGCAAAAGGTTGGAGTTACTACCGACGACCGCGTATCTGTAAAGGCGGCACTCGATAAGTCGGAGGCTACGGGCGGTCCTGCAGTTGCTATTGAGCTTGAAAACGGAAAAATTATCACAGGTAAAACCTCCTCGCTGCTTGGTGCTTGCTCCTCGGCACTTCTTAATGCACTTAAGGAGCTTGCGGGTATACCTGATGCAATAAATTTGATTTCACCCGTTATTATTGAGCCTGTGCAGAAGCTTAAAACCGAGTATATGGGCAACCACAACCCAAGGTTGCATATTGATGAGATTTTAATTGCGCTTTCAATTTGCGCCGCTACTGACGACGTTGCTAAATTAGCCCTTGAGCAGCTGCATAAGCTGCACGGCTGTGAGATGCACTCAACCGTTATTCTCGCCGCGGCTGACGAGCACGCGCTTCGCAAGTTAGGTCTTAACCTTACCAGTGAGCCAATACACGAAACAAAGAAGCTATATCACGCAAGATAAAATAAACACCGCAACTTTAGCCAAGTGTTCTTAAGGACACTTGGCTAGTTTTATTCGCGCTTCACGCGAGGTATATTGCTACGCAGTTATATTTGGACTCCGTCCAAGTGATATTGCCTTCGGCAGTTTAAGGGCTAATAAAATATCACTGAAACCGCAAGGTTTTAATATCACTTTTGATTTATCAAAAATATCACTGTGAG
>JAZRMU010000040.1:0-5652 GCA_045647785.1 Acutalibacteraceae bacterium | reverse complement strand
ACCGCTATGACCGTTCCTGCAATTTTCCTTTCAACACCGCATTTAATTTCCGGGATAGCTGCGTTTTTAGTAGCTTTAGTGTTGGCATTTTTAAAAAGAAGCCTTGTTGTTGTAGCTGCGGGCTGCAGCGCTGCAGTATTTGTTGTGGAGCTTTTGATAACAGTAATATAGGTGTTGACTTTTAGTTCATAATGTGTTAATATTTTGCTAGTTGATAGAGGCGCGGTGCTTAACAGTACCCTATAAAAATGCGCGGGCTGCGCGTAGGGGAAAGGAATCATCGCCGAAGCTTCAGAGAGTGCCACGGCTCTGTTGCTGGTTTATTGCAAAATATGTAATAAACTGCCAAATATTTTGGAGTGCTGTCAAATTATGGATTTTTAATTCGTGATGGCACTTTGCTATCACGAATTTTTATTTTGGAGGAATAAAAAATGACAGCAAAGAAGTTAATCCCCAAGCTACTCATTGTGCTTTTTGTAGTAGCATTCGGCGTTCTTTGTGCAATTACAGGTTCTATAACCTCTCCTGTAGGTACACTTTGGTCGCTCTTCCCGCCGGTAATCGCTATCGGTCTGGCTTTACTCACTAAAGAGGTTTATTCATCGCTTTTCGTTGGTATTTTAGCAGGCGGTCTTTTAGCAAACGGCTTCAGCCCCTTAAAGACAGTTGACGCTCTTACAAACGATGGCTTTGTTAGCGCTGTATCGGGTACTGCAGGCATCTTCATTTTCTTGGTGCTGCTGGGTGCTATTGTTGCTTTGCTTAATAAGGCAGGCGGCTCGCAGGCGTTCGGCCGTTGGGCTGCAAAGAATGTTAAGACCAAAATCGGTGCTTCCATTGCAACCTTCCTTTTCGGTATACTCATTTTTATTGACGACTATTTCAACTGCTTAACCGTTGGTGCAGTTATGCGTCCCGTAACCGATAAAGCAAAGATTTCCCGTGCAAAGCTTGCATACTTAATTGATGCTACCGCTGCTCCCGTTTGTATGATAGCTCCTATTTCCTCTTGGGCTGCCGCTGTGTCGGAGTATGTTCCCGAGGGACAGGACGGTATTGCTCTTTTCATTCAGGCAATTCCCTATAACTTCTATTCATTAATGACCTTTGTGTTCATTATTGCTATTACTCTTATGAAGTTAAACTACGGTCCTATGAAACTGCATGAGCTCAATGCCGACAATGGTGATTTATTCACATCGGGCGGTCAGGTAGGCGAAGATGTAGCCGATGAGGGCAATCCCAAGGCTCGCATTATCGACCTTCTTTTCCCGATTATTTCTCTTATTGTAATTTGTGTTTATGCCCTTTATTATATTGGTCAGGATGGCACTCTTTCCTTTGCAGAGGCATTCGGTAACACCGATGCTACAGTAGGTCTCCCGTGGGGCGGTTTAATTGCTCTTGTTGTAACAATTATTTACTTCGTGGCTCGTCGCCTTATCTCATTTAAGGATGCTATGGCAAGTATCCCGAAGGGCTTTATTGCAATGGTGCCCGCAATTCTTATCCTAACAATGGCTACAACACTTAAGAATATGACAGGACTTCTTGATTCCGATGCGTTTGTAGAGGCTGCTCTTGCAAATGCCGGCAGTCTGCAGACCTTCTTGCCCGCTATCATATTCCTTGTAGCTTGCGGAATTTCCTTCGCAACAGGTACATCTTGGGGTACATTCGGTATCCTTATTCCAATTGTTCTTGCAATATTCCCCGTTGGCTCACCGCTCGGTATTATCGGTATGTCAGCGTGTCTTGCAGGCTCGGTTTGCGGCGACCACTGCTCACCGATTTCTGATACCACAATTATGTCCTCTGCAGGCGCACAGTGCGATCATATTAACCATGTATCGACACAGCTGCCCTATGCGTTAACCGTTGCAGGCATTTCGTTTGTATCGTTTATAATTGCCGGCTTTGTTCAGAACGCTTGGATTTGCCTTGCTATCTCAACAGTGCTCACAGTGGCTACACTCTTCGTAATTAAGCTTGCAACCGCTAAAAAAGCATAAGAATACTTGAAAAATTAAAGCGTTACCTATATAATGTAGGTAACGCTTTTTGTTTTGGAGTTTTTATGGAAAGACATGTTGAAATTGAGCGCAGTATTATAAAGCGCTATCGCAAAAAAATTTGGAATAACTTTGTTGCCGCAGTTAAGGAGTATGACCTAATCAGTGCGGGCGACAAAATTGCGGTGTGCATTTCGGGTGGCAAGGACTCGGTGCTGCTTGCTAAATGTATGCAGCAGCTCTGCCGCCATAGCGAGGTGCCGTTCACCCTTGAGTTTATTGTTATGGACCCTGGCTATAATCCCGAAAACCGCGCGCTGATAGAGAGCAATGCAAGGCTGCTCAATATTCCGATAACCGTGTTTGAAAACGATATTTTCAACACCGTAAATGAGGTGGGCGGCTCGCCCTGCTACCTTTGCGCCCGTATGCGCAGGGGTAACCTATATGCAAAGGCTCGCGAGCTCGGCTGTAATAAAATTGCTCTGGGGCACCATTTCGATGATGCCATTGAAACCCTGCTTATGAGTATGATGTATTCCAGCGAAATTAAAACGATGCTGCCAAAGCTCAAAAGCACCAATTTTGAGGGAATACAGCTTATTCGTCCGCTTTATAAGGTTAGAGAAAAGGATATCATAAATTGGGCAACCTCAAACGACCTGCGCTTTCTCGCCTGCGCCTGCCGATTCACCGAAAAGAGCGAGGAGTTTGAAAACCTTTCCAAGCGGCGCGAAACCAAGCAGCTGATAGAGTATATTTCTAAAATAAATCCTAACGCCGCAGATAACATATTCCGCAGTATGCATAATGTAAATGTTGGCAATATGGTGGGAGTTCGCGAGCGCGACGAAGGTACTCTCCATCCGTTTACGGAAATGTTTGATAAGGATTTCAAGTTTAAGATATAATGCAAAAGCCTCTCTTTAAAAGGGAGGCTTTTTCACATCATAAAGCTTTATTTAGTGAAAAGTGAAGAGTGAAAAGGTAATAAGTAAAAATCCCGCCCACTTTCGTGAACGGGATTTTTGTCTCTCGTGTCCAAAAAAGAACTGGTTAAAAACCGAAGATTTTCTTTGATTAGCCAAGAAAACTAACAATTATAATTACAACAATATAACAAAATAAAGCTATAGAAACAAAGTTTAACACTTTATAAATATTCTGCCAAACTCCTGATTTTCTTTTTAGAAATTGTCCTAAAAAGAAAAGACTAGCAACTAACGGAAAAAATACAATAGAAGCTAAAATTCCTTGCATCGAAGAAGTAACCTCAACAATGGGAATAACACAATTTTGCATCAAAGCACTCGCTACAAAAAAGCATACTAAAAACAATACAAAAACACTTAAAAAGATTATAAAAAACAACTTGCTTTTTTTCATACTATCACCGCCTTGGTGTATTATAGCATAAATTTGCACGCAGTGCAACATCGTTGGCGAAGACATATCGTTTACGGCGATAGCCGTAACATCGTTGATGCGAAGCATCACATCGTTTTGTGTCCGCAAACGGACAATGATGTTCTCGCTCTGCTCGAAATGATGTTGACCGCTTGCGGTCAAACGATGTTGTGTCCTTGCGGACCCAAACACAAAAAACAAAGGACTTCAAAAGAAGTCCTTTGTTTTTTGGTGCCGCTGACCGGACTTGAACCGGTACGAAGTCGCCCCCGAGGGATTTTAAGTCCCTTGTGTCTGCCTATTCCACCACAGCGGCATATTAAATTATGAGCACCTAACTATAATATATTATTTATTATGATTTGTCAAGAGTTTTACGAAAAAACCATTTAAATTAAATTAAGGCGAAAGGCTATGCTCATAAAAATCCTATAGTTAACGGCTGCTACCGGTAAATGTTATGACAAAGGAATTTGAATTTTAATGGTGAAGCGTGGGCTTTTTTAAGTTTTTTTAAATAAATATTTAGCCCGCTCGAGTGTGGTGCGGACAAAATGTAATATAAAATGTCGCTTTTCAATAGAAAAGCGACATTTTTGTTTTATACTCTTATTAGGGTGTTTTTGTACTGTCCGCACAAATTGGGGCAGTGCATTTTTGCGGGGTTAATTAATTCCTATTTAACAACCTTTGCGGTGTTACCCGAAACTGTTTTAGCGTATTTTTTCAGATAAGTTTCAAGTGTTGTGGGGTCGGTATGGGTTGTGTCGCAAATGGAGGCGAGGCGGGTGTTGCTGGCGCCAATGAACTGATTGTTTTCAAATATCAGCAGGTCAGGTTGTGGATTTTTGCCTTGATACCATACCGAAGTTCTTCTTGAACGGTCAAAAATATTGTTTTTAACCGTTAGCGGTTCAACATGCTTATAAATTGTGTAAACCAAGTCGGCATAGCAATTTTTGTCAGGACGGTCAAGACTGCCCCAACCCCAGCCGGAATAACGGCAAATATTGTTAGTAATATCAACCTTACCATAGTTAAAGGTGTAACCTGTTGCAATATCTTCAGGGCTGTCTCCATCGCGTGCGTATATCCAACTCTCAATAGCCCATACGCAGTATTCAATGAGGTTGTTATCATATATAATATCATCGAAGTCTGCAGGGCCCTTGTTTGTCATAGGACCTTGATGTGTAACGCCGGTATCATAGCACTGGAATAAGTAGTTGTTTTTAACTGTAACATTATTAGCACCGGCCATAAATTCGATAGCATTACCAAGACTTTTGCCTTTAAGCAATAAATCTCTACCGCCCATAAAGCCGATAATGCAGCCCTCAATAGTCATATTTTTAGTATATCCAAGGCCACCAAAGCCGTGAACACCTGCATACATCAAGCAGAGGTTCTGAACATTAACATCGGTAAGCTCGTCGCCACTTCCTGTAAATAAGCAGTAGCCATCAACAATTTCAATGTGGTGGAAGATTTCTCCGGGATTGCCATCGGGGGAATATACATAAACTTTACCCTGCCAGCAGGTGTTGAGTGGTCTTCTGGTAATATCCTTCATATCTTTAACAGGACGACCAACTGTTTCGCCGCTGTTAAATACTATATTAGAGTAGTTTCCAACGCTCTGGCTAAATTTATAAACATGGGGTGTTTCGGTTTCTACCCACTCTCCGTCCAATCCGTCGGTCGAGCCATAGAAGCGGGGTTTAGGACCTTCGCCGTAGGCACCGTAGTTAACACCTGAAACCAATTTTACCTGACCGCGGAAAACATCGCCTCTGCGGAAGCGCACAAGGTCGCCCTTCTTTAAAAAGGTT
Source organism: Acutalibacteraceae bacterium (assembly GCA_045647785.1). Classification (GTDB taxonomy): domain Bacteria; phylum Bacillota; class Clostridia; order Oscillospirales; family Acutalibacteraceae; genus SIG565. Next base: position 398 of record JAZRMU010000040.1, on the reverse strand, counting down.
TTGAGTACCATATAGTCCTTTTTGGCGGTTTCGGGGGTGAGACCATCGTTTTTGTCGTTGCCCTCGGCAGAAATATAGTATGTAGTACCACCGTTTGCAGTGAGGGTATCGGGTGCATCCTCAATTTCCTTAAGCAATGCATCCGCCTTGCTGTCAACAATTTTTACATCGGCATCGTCTGATGCGATAGGTGCTCCGATGGTGTTGCGATAGAAAAGACCCATTGTTGTTGGGTTGTTTTCCTTTGCTTCAACAAAATCTGATGCGGCATGTCCAAGACCGGCTGCGCCGCCGTTGCCGCTACCGTTTCCACCGCAAGCACAAAGGCTAAACAGCATGGCAGTAGCTAAAATTACAGTTATAATTTTTTTCATAAAATTGACCTCCATTCAATTAAT
>JAZRMU010000039.1:0-43045 GCA_045647785.1 Acutalibacteraceae bacterium | reverse complement strand
TGCCATTTCCCTTGAGCCCGAAAAGCAATGAACTACACCGCGCGGCTTCATTTCCTTTAAAATTTCAAGACTGTCGGCATGTGCTTCTCGGTCATGAAAGCTTATAGGTAAGCCATTTTCGTTTGCGAATGCTATCTGCTCGCGCAAAATCTGCTTTTGCTGCTGCTTATAGGTAGTATCCCAATAATAATCAAGTCCAATTTCACCTATTGCGACCACCTTATTATGCGATATAAGAGGCAAAAAATCCTCTTTTTTAAATACAGTAGCGGCATTTACCTCCTGCGGGTGGATGCCGACCGCAGCATAAAGGCTCGGGTATTTATCGGCAAGAATTATGGCGTTTTTAGAGGACTCAAGGTTGATTCCGCAATGTATTGCGCCGCAAACATTTTGGCTTTCGGGGGAAAGCAAAAACTCATCAAGTCTGCCCGAAAAACGCTCATCATCATAGTGAGCGTGGGTGTCGAAAATCATAGCAGCCATTATCTTATTTTGCTGCCCGGCTCAACACCGTCTAAAAATACTACCTTAATACCGTCTTTACTGTCGGCCGCCAGAATCATACCGGCTGACTCAACGCCGCAAAGCTTTGCAGGCTTTAGGTTGGAAACAACAATCACGGTTTTGCCAACAAGCTCCTCGGGTTTATAATAAAGTGCTATACCAGATGCCACGGTGCGCGGTGTGGCGCTGCCGTCGTTCAAGGTTAGCTTTAAGAGCTTTTTCGCCTTCGGAATGGGTTCGCAGGCAGTAACGGTTGCAGCTGTTAATTCAACCTTCATAAAATCATCAATGGAAATTTCGGCAACCTTCGCCACATTCTCTGCAGCCGCAGCCTTTTGCTTGGCTTCAGCCTCTGCAGCGATTTCTGCAAGAACCTTTTCTGTTTCAAGGCGAGCAAAAAGCGGCTTTGCCTCGCCGACTGTATAGGAATCAACCACACCAAACTCGGCAGTATTCACCTTTGTTCCGATATATTCGGTTATCTTTTCGGCACTCTCGGGAATTACAGGTGAAAGCATCACGGAAAGCAGTCTTATGCCCTCAAGCAGGTTATAAAGCACATTTTCAAGTTCTGCCTGCTTTGCCTCATCTTTAGCGAGAGCCCAAGGCATAGTTTCATCGATATACTTATTGAGACGGCGAGCCAGAGTCATTACGGCATCAACCGCATCGGCATTTCGGAATGCATCCATTAAGGTGTAATACTTTTTAAGGATTTCCTCGGCAGTTGCAATTAAATCAGCATCAAACTCGGTTGTAGCCGAATTTTTGGCTACTGTACCACCAAAATACTTATTGGTCATAGCGGTGGTGCGGTTCACAAGATTACCGAGTGTATTTGCTAAATCGGTATTGAATTTATTAATAAAGCTTTCATAGGTAATCGAGCCGTCGTTTGTAAAGGATACCTCGCTTAAAAGATAGTAGCGAACGGCATCGGTACCAAAGCGAGCTGCCAGCTCATCGGCATAAATTGTGTTGCCCTTGGACTTACTCATTTTATCCTCGCCCACAAGCACCCACGGATGACCGAGCACCTGACGCGGCAGCGGTAAATCGAGCGCCATTAAAATAATGGGCCAATAAATTGTATGGAAACGAACAATATCCTTACCGATTACATGTAAATCGGCGGGCCAGAATTTATCGAACAATTCGCCCGAGCCATTCGGATTATAGCCGACACCCGTAATATAATTTGAAAGAGCGTCAAGCCATACATAAATAACATGCTTATCATCAAACTCAACAGGCACTCCCCACTTAAAGGTGCTGCGTGAAACGCAAAGGTCGGAAAGTCCCGGCTTTAAGAAGTTATTAATCATTTCATTGCGGCGGGGATCGGGCTTAATGAAATCGGGGTTCTCCTCGATATGTTTCATAAGTCTATCCTGATATTTGGAAAGTTTTAAGAAATAAGCCTCCTCTTTAGCATCGGTTACCTCTCTGCCGCAGTCGGGGCATTTGCCGTCTACCAGCTGCGAGGCAGTGAAAAAAGACTCGCAGGGCACGCAATATTTGCCCTCATATTCGCTTTTGTAAATGTCGCCCTTTTGATAGAGCTTTTTAAAAATTTCGGAAACGGCTGCCTCGTGGTCAGCATCGGTAGTACGAATAAATCTATCATAGGTGGTGTTCATACTATCCCACACCGCCTTTATTTGTGCAGCAGCCTTATCCACATACTCCTTAGGGGTGATACCTGCCTCTTTTGCCTTTTCCTCAATTTTCTGACCATGTTCATCAGAGCCTGTTAAAAAGTGCACCTCATATCCCATTGCTCTTTTGTAGCGCGCAATCATATCGGCAAGCACTATATCATAAGCGTTGCCTATGTGCGGCTTGCTTGAAGCGTACGCAATAGCAGTGGTGATATAAAACTTTTTGTTTTCCATATATTTAACCTCCAAACGGGCTTTTATGCCTGTTTTCTTTTTTCAAAAATTTCATAAACTACTTTTTCATCAGCACCTATGCCGCCAAAAATGAGGCAATAAAGCATCATTGGCTGAATGAAAAGCATTGTCATATCCAAAATCGAGTGCATTAAAATTCCTGCCATTATAGCAATTATGAGGGTTGAAATTTGACTCTTTTTAAGCAGCTGCTTATGCATAAATACCTTTTGGAAAATTACAAAAACAAACGCCAAAAATATAAGCGTGCCGATAAAGCCGAAACTTATTAAAAACTCGATTACCAGATTGTGCGCGTGAAACGCGGGGTAGCACGCAGGATTTGCTAAATTTTCGGGCATATAGGAAATGAGGCGGTAGGAATAAAAGCCCTTTCCAAACATAAATGCCTGTGGAATTGCGGCAAGTCCCAACTCCCAAATCATCATTCTCGCATCCCAAGACATCGAAGCATTGGCAAGTCGCGGGAAAATATCCGGTATCATATAAATACACAGACCTACCGTTGCACAAACAGCGAACATAACGCCGAGCAGTCGACGGTGCTTACCGACAAAAAGATAAACAGCCAAAGCAAAGCAAACCTCTGCCCACGCGAACATACTTCCGCCGAGATAAATGGAAATCATTGCTAAAACGGCGGTAGCATAATAAACTCGCATATCGCCCTTTCTTAAAATTACCTTGTAGGCGCAGATTATAACAACTGCCGCGAGTATAGAAGAAAGATAATTTGGATTGAAATAGAACGATAAAAATTTGTTTCCGAAAAAATCCCCAAAGCAGCGATGCGATGCATCACCGAAAAATATTAGGTAGACAATTCTTTCGATAATCATTAGCGCCGATGCGAAAACAGATGCGGCGCATATATAGGAAAGCATTTTTTCAAATATTTCGCCCGTCATAACCGTTCTTATATAAAATCCTAAAATAAAAATCAAAAGAACAATTACTGATACAGCCATACCAAAATAGTTATTGTGGCAGGTGCCGACAACGAAGGTAAGTCCGCAAAAAACGGGAATTAAAAGCGAGCCCGTATGGCAAAAAATATCTTTTTTGATATTTTTCTTAACTAACACATAGCCAACTATTGCTAGCAGCAATATCGCCCCAATGTAGTAGGGCAGAAAAACACTTATAGCCGTTAGACATACTATGTTTTCATCATTACTCAAATCAAAATGAGCTCTTAAAAACTTTTTCAACGGGTTTCCCCCTTTTATTGAAATCTTGAAATTATAAAGAAAATTATAAGCAAGGTTAGATTTCCTAAAAGCACGGTTAGAGAACCAAGCGGTAAAATTACACCAACGATAGTGCTATAGGTAAGGTAAAGCAAGAAGGTGGCGCTTGTGATAATATGGAAAATCGCCAACCTTTTAATGCTGCGCCGTATATTGCCCGCAGCAATAAACAGTTCTATTAATGATACCGCTGTGCCCCTGTGCATCGCAACAGAGGATAGACTCTCGCTATGCTCTGCCGCCTCGGCATTAAGCTGACTTCCAAGGCTTCCCATAACCCTCACCGATATGGCGTTAAGACCAAAATAATCGGCTATCATATTATCGGAAAGATTGGGGTCGCAGTTGTCGATTAAAAATGTTATTCCCGATTCTGAAAGCTTTTGCAGACGGTATGCGATATCTCGCTTAACATTATATTTAACCGAAAGCAGAGCGCAGGGCTTGCCGTCGCAAGCGAGATAGACAGGGAAATAGCCCTGCCTTAAAATCTTGTGGTCAACCTCAACAGAAGGTGTTTGAATACCATGTGCAGTAAGCAGGGTGCTGGTACCGATAAAAATTCGGCGGTCGTTTATCCAACCGCTGATGCCCAGCTTTTCCTCATATTTAATGGAATCGGCCGTTGGGATTTCGGTTGGTGTTGTTTTAGCGATTGCATTGAACACACCCTTTAGAGGGCTGCCGATAGCATTCGTAATGGCTGCCGCATCAATAAGTGTTGCATCTATGGCATTTTCATCCAGAATTTTAATGTTGTGAAGGGTCAATGTGCCGTCAGGGAAAAGCTGCGAGGAATTAAGCACCAGTGCATTTGCCATATCAAGCTTATTTGCAGCGTATGTACCCGTTAGCATGGCACCGACACGGTGAAGCCGTTTAGAATAGCGCGAAAGCGGTATAGCATCGGTAAGCAGTAAAGTCGGAGTGAAAAGTGTCAACATACAGCTTGCAAAGAATTCGAAAAACGCAAGCGCAGATGCTGACTTAATAGCCACTAAAACTGACGCTACGACGCTAAAGCAAAGCGCCGCCACGAGAAATTTGCCGACAGCACCCAAAAACGGGCTATCCGATAATGTGTGTTTAAGAAAATCGTGGATATTATCCGTCCTTGCGGAGGTGGCTATGAGCACATCTCCATCTATAGAATTACGCGCCATTGCAAAGGTTGATGGTTTATCATCTATAAACTTTATTACATTTTTTTCTCGTTTTTTTGCAACAGCCTTAAAATTGGAAAGTATGCGATTATCCCGCATAAACTGTGAAATCGCCCTGCAGCTTATCATAATGCTGCCTGTTAAAATCAAATCAAATGGATTAGAGCCGCTAAACACAGCTACTACACCGTAAAGCAAGAGTGAAAGTGCGGCAACGGCAGCTAGCGCATCTACCTTTTTGCGGGAGGCGAAAAGGGTGCTCAAGGAAGTTAGCATATCGAAATTAATAAGCACCATAACCGCAAATGCGGCAACTACCGTTATATAAAACGCCCTTGGCGTTGCAAGCAGAGCCATCTGTAATTCAGAAATGAGCGTTAAAGCTAAAAGCGCCGTGATAAGTAAGCTTAAAAACGACCGTACAAAGCTATTTCTTCTGGCTACGACCAGTTTTTTAGCCACTCTCTTTGTGTCCAACGGAGATTTATAATCATCTTCAACTATTATTTCATCCTCGGGCTCATAAGCCTCAAGGATTTCTATTTTTTTGCTTTCAGGCTCTTCATCGAACATTTGAGAGGATAAATCGATTATCCTGGTTCCGCTACTTATATCCTCAAATTCATCTTCCTTTTTAAGTGCAGTAAATGCTACCGTTTTGGTATATCCGTTGTTGGAATCTATATCGGAAATTGTTGTTACCGCATCATTTTCGCGCTTCATCGGAATTTCAATAATTTCAATTTTATCACTCTCTGCATTGGTGGCGGCTGCCGCTGCCTGCTTGATTTTTTCAGGCTGCAGTGAGAGCGAATCAAAGGTTACATTTTCGCGGTTTAAATCAAGCTTATCGATAATTTGAGCAAAGCTTTCGTTAATATTTATAATACTTTCAACGCTTTCCAGACTATAGGCGGGCTTTTGCTCCGGAACGGTATTTCCACCATCGGTTATATACGGTATGCACCGCTCAAGCAAAGAAGTATCTTCCGCTGCATTCTGCTCGGTGCTCGCAGTATAGCTTGGCTTAACCGTTACAGATACTGTGTTCTGCTGTGCGGACTTGACCGGCTGCGCGGTGGCATTGGAGTTCACCTTGCTGCGAAGTGCATCGAGTGGAGATACCGTTTGCTTCGCACCGCTCATTGCTATTCTTTGCGACTCTACACGCTTTTCGCCTAAAACCTCATCTACCGTGAGTGCGTGAGCGGGAGCTGTGCTGCCCTTTGTTTTTATCTTATATTCAAGCGGTGCAGTTTTTATTTCACTACCGCTATCTTTTCGGTTTTTTGAATGTCGCGACTTATCAAAAAATCCCATTAAAGTTAACTACTCCTATCTTCTTTTTCGTACAACCTCGTACATTAATATGCCTGCGGCAACCGAGGCGTTTAGTGAATTGATTTTTCCGAGCATTGGAAGCGATACTATCTCATCGCACTTTTCGCCGACTAAACGACCTATTCCTCTGCCCTCATTTCCTATAACAAGTGCTGTAGCACCCTTAAAATCAAAGGTTGTGTAATCCTTGCCGTCCATATCTGCGCCATATACCCAAACACCCTGTTTTTTAAGCTCCTCGATAGTGTTCGGTATATTAGTAACACGGGCTACGCGCATATATTCGAGCGCACCGCTCGCACTTTTAGCAACCGTTGCATTAAGTGATGCTGAACGGCGCTTTGGAATGATAATTCCGTGCACTCCCGCTGCCTCTGCCGAACGGATTATAGCTCCAAGGTTGTGCGGGTCCTCAAGCTCATCACAAATTATTATGAACGGTGCCTCATTTTTTTCAGCGGCAAAGGCTAAAATATCCTCCACCGTGCTATATTCCTGCGAGGCTATCATTAACACCACGCCCTGATGCGAGCTGCCGCCACACAGAAAATCAAGCTTTTGCTGCGATACCTCTTTTATTAAAATACCCTTGGCAGCGCACTTTGCAATTATCGCCTGAACGCTGCCGCCTGTTTGCCCATGAGCAACAAGCAAACGGTCAATTTCACGACCCGAACGAAGCGCCTCAAGAACCGAGTTTCTGCCACAGATTATATTTCCATTTGTTTGCATGTTATCCTTTTCTTCCACAAACATACCCCTTATATAATTATTCAATTTATTATAGCATATATTTATTATAATTAAAAGGGGTTTTGCGATTTATTTTTACAATATTAAAAAAATATAGCCCACACTTTTTAGTGTGGGCTATATGAATTTAGTTAGAATTCGTAGCCAGCCTTCAGGGCGTTGATATTAGCCTCTAATTTATCGGCGTGTTTCGCAGAAACAACCTTTTTCATTGCTTCTGCTGCACTCTCGAATGAAACAATTCCTGTTTCCTTAATCATTTTTCCGAGCATTATCATATTAGCGAGCGAGGGTGTACCTGCATCAGCTGCCATTTTGGTGGCGGGGATATAATAGGTATTAACATCCTCCCTCTCTGCCTTGCGTGCAATAAGGGTGCTATCAACAATAACCTTGCCGCCTGCTGCGACTGTGGGCTCATACTTATCAAATGACGGTAAATTCATAGCAATAAGTACATCGGGCTTGGAAACTATAGGTGAACCTACCGGTTCGTCGCTTAAAATTACGCTGCAGCTTGCAGTGCCGCCACGCATTTCAGGGCCATAGGAAGGCAACCAAGAAACCTGCTTGTTTTCGAACATACCCTCGTATGCCAAGCACTTACCTGCAAAAAGAACGCCCTGACCGCCAAAGCCTGCGATTAAAATCTGTGTAGTCATAGCTTAATCCTCCTTGCTCTTATCGCGGTATACACCGAGCGGATAGTACGGAATCATTTTCTCATCAATCCACTCAAGCGCTTTAGAGGGTGTCATACCCCAGTTTGTCGGGCAGGAGGATACTACCTCGATAAGCGAGAAGCCCTTGCCCTCTACCTGATTTTTGAATGCCTTTAAAATAGCCTTTTTAGCTGCCTTAACATTCTTAACATTGTTAACGGCAACACGCTCGATATAATACGGAGCATCAAGTGTTGAAAGCATTTCGCTAACCTTTATGGGGAAGCCAGCCTTTTCAACATCGCGACCGTAGGGAGAGGTCTGTGTTACCTGACCGGGCAATGAGGTAGGTGCCATCTGACCGCCTGTCATACCATAAATTGCATTATTAACAAATATGATGGTTATATTCTCGTTTCTTGTAGCGGCGTGAACGGTTTCAGCCATACCGATTGATGCCAAGTCGCCGGCGCCCTGATATGTAAATACGATATTATCGGGCATACAACGCTTAAGGCCTGTTGCTACTGCGGGTGCACGACCGTGAGCAGCCTCTACCATATCGCAAGCAAAATAATCGTAAGCCATAACAGCACAGCCAACAGGGGCTACGCCTACGGTTTTACCTTCAATACCAAGCTCATCAATAGCCTCTGCTACCAAGCGGTGAATAATACCGTGAGTGCAGCCGGGGCAATAGTGGAGAGGGGTATCGGTTAATGCTTTAGGTTTCTCAAAAACTACCATTATTCTGCCTCCTTTGTAAGTTTTTCAATAGCTTCCAGCACTTCCTCGGGCGATACAATCATACCGCCTGTGCGGTTGCAAAGGTGAACGGGCTTTTTGCAATCAATTGCAAGCTTAACATCTTCTATCATTTGACCCATTGAAAGTTCAACAGATAAGAAGCCCTTAACCTTTTCAGCAGCAGCGGCGAGCACCTTTTTGGGGAACGGCCAAAGGGTTATCGGACGAATAAGACCAACCCTTATGCCCTGCTTTCTTGCTGCAACAATAGCGTTTTTAGCAACGCGGGCTGCTATGCCGAAGGCTACAACGCAATACTCGGCGTCGTCCATCATAAACTCTTCGTACATAACCTCGTTTTCTTCGATTTTCTTATAGCGCTCATAACGCTCGAAATTGGTCTGCTCGAGAATTTCGGGCTTTAGGTAAAGCGAATTTACGATATTGTGCTTTCTTTCGCAATTTGTGCCACGAACCGCCCAAGAGATATCATATTCGGTCTTTGAGGGCTCGGGGAGTTCAACCGGCTCCATCATCTGACCCATAGTACCGTCAGCCAAAAGCATTGCGGGAACGCGATACTTTTCAGATAAATCGAATGCTTTAACAGTAAGGTCAGCCATTTCTTGAACAGAAGCGGGAGCTACAACGATTAATCGATAGTCGCCATGTCCGCCGCCTTTAGTTGCCTGAAAATAGTCCGACTGCGAGGGCTGAATACCGCCAAGACCCGGACCGCCGCGCTGAACATTAACAATAAGCGCCGGCAAATCAGCACCTGCTATGTAGGAAATACCCTCCTGCTTGAGCGACACACCGGGGCTGGAGCTTGAGGTCATAACTCTAAATCCTGCCGCAGCTACACCATACACCATATTGATGGCTGCAACCTCACTCTCGGCCTGCAGGAATGTCCCGCCAATTTTGGGCATTCTTTTTGCCATATAAGCGGCGATTTCTGTTTGGGGGGTTATGGGGTAGCCGAAATAGTGCATACAGCCTGCTTTAATAGCGGCCTCGGCAATAGCCTCATTACCCTTCATTAAAACTTTTTCTGCCATTACTCTTTCCTACCTTTCAACCGTGATTACGCAGTCAGGGCACATTGTTGCACAAAAAGCACAGGCAATGCACTTATCCTGCTCGGTTATGATTGCGGGGGAATGACCCTTCGCATTGATTTTATCCTTTGCAATAGCAATAATCTTTTTCGGGCAAGCATCTACACAAAGTCCGCAGCCCTTGCAAAGGTCTTCTTTAAAGGTTACTTTTGCCATACTAATTCTCCTTTTTGAGTAGAGCGAATAATTCCAACTCCGTTTTAAAAGTATTTATCCTGAAGTGTAAGGGGGAAAACATTTTCGAGCTTTATATTCTCCGCAATGCTTTCCACAGCGCAGGTGAACTTGAGCGGAAGCCCGCTAATCTCGCACAGCTGCCTTGCCTTAACATCGGTTTTTTCTACATCCTCGGGTGTTGTGATTTCTCCGAGGTTTGAATTGTTTATAATAGCTGTAAATTTAATTTTGCAGGCTTGCTCTATCTCCCGCATAACCTCTATTGCCTCGTCGGCAGTGGTGGTTAACGGACGGTAGAAATTTGCTACAAAAAAAGCCTCATAGTTATTTTCCTCTAGAATATAGTCGCGATATCGACCAAGCGCATAAGCACCGCGGTCATCGCCGCCTATATCCATAACTGCATAAAATGCATCATTTTGGAAAAGACTGTAGGTCTCTGCCGGTAGAGCGGGTAGATCGACATTCGTATTGGCAAATGTCGGTGAAATAAGCGAAATTCCCGCCTTTTCAAGCAACGCCGCGCTATCCTTTGTGCGGAAATATGGGTTCACTATATCAAGGTCGGCAATTTTTACCGCCTTCCCCTGCCCTTTCAGGCACAGCGCATAGTTTACGGCGATATTGGTTTTACCCGAGCCGTAGTGTCCCATAAATAAATTTACTCGTTTAGCCATTGCAAACATCAACTATCCAGCCAAAGCTATCTTCACTTTTGCCCCACTGAATACCTGTTAGCTCATCATAAAGCTTTTGAGTTAACTCGCCAATTTTATTGCCGGCTACGGTATGCTCTTTGCCGTTATAGAAAAGATGACCTATAGGTGATACTACCGCTGCAGTACCTGTACCCCAAGCCTCTTCAAGAGTGCCGTTTTCGGCAGCCTCAAACAGCTCATCAACCGAGAATGCACGTTCCTCAACTGTGTAGCCCCAGCTCTTTAAGAGTTCAATACAAGACTTTCTTGTGATACCGGGAAGCACGGAGCCTGTAAGTGCGGGGGTGATTATTTTGCCGCTAACCTTGAACATTACATTCATAGCGCCAACCTCTTCGATATACTTTCTATGTACACCATCAAGCCAAAGCACCTGTGTATAGCCGTTTTCCTCGGCACGCTGACCGGCGCGAAGGGATGCAGCATAGTTACCGCCGCATTTTGCATAGCCTGTACCGCCGCGAACTGCACGAACATCCTCTGACTCAATAGCGATTTTTACGGGGTTAAGACCCTCGGCATAATATGCGCCTACGGGTGAGCAGATAACTGCAAACACCGCATTCTTAACAGCGTGAACACCGAGGTGCGGGTCGTTACCGTATAGGAAGGGGCGAATATAAAGCGATGTACCCTCACTGTGAGGCACCCAATCTTTCTCAAGCTCTACCATCTTTTCAATGATATCAAGGCAGCCTTCCTCATCAAGCTGCGGCAGGCAGAGGCGTTCAGCAGACGCATTAAGACGCTTCACATTCTCCATAGGTCTGAAAAGCTGAATTCTGCCATTTTTGGCACGGTAAGCCTTCATACCTTCGAAAATCTCTGCACCATAATGGAACACTGTTGAAGCGGGGTTTGTGGGAATAGGACCAAAAGGAACTATTCTGCCGTTATGCCAGCCCTCACCCTCGCTATAATCCATTAAAAACATATGGTCGGTAAAAATTTTACCAAAGCCTAGTTTACTTTCATCTTGAGGCTTTTGTTTGGGTGCTGTAGTTTTTGTAACACTGATTTCGTATTTCATAATTAACACACTCCGTTAAAAATATTATAGTTTATTACGCTGGATTTTTCCACTTGCAGTTTTTGGCAGCTCTTCACGGAACACTACTACACGCGGATATTTATAAGGCGCTGTGCGAGCCTTAACATACTCTTGAATTTCCTTTTTGAGCTCATCTGTAGGCTCTGTACCCTTGGTCAGCACGATACTCGCCTTTACTACCTGACCGCGAACCTCATCAGGCTCTGCCGATACACCGCATTCAAGAACATAGGGCAGTTCCATAATTACATTTTCGATTTCAAACGGTCCGATTCGGTATCCCGAGGACTTAATAACATCGTCTACGCGTCCAACATACCAGAAATATCCGTCCTCATCGCGCCAAGCTGTGTCGCCCGTATGGTATAGGCCATTTACCCTTACCTCATCGGTTTTTTCCTTATCCTCAAAATAACCTGTGAAAAGTCCGCAGGGATTGCCGGTGGATATGTCGATTGAAATCTCACCAACCTCACCAACCGGGACCTCATTTCCGTCGGCATCTACGAGCTTGATGTTATAAAGCGGAACGGGCTTACCCATTGAACCGATTTTGGTTTTTGTTCCCGCAAGGTTTGCAAGGGCTACTGTGGTTTCGGTCTGACCGAAGCCCTCCATAATCTGAAGTCCTGTAGCCTTTTCGAATTGACGGAATACCTCGGGGTTTAACGCCTCGCCGGCAGTAGTCATATGCTCAATTGAGGATAGATTAAAGCGTGATAAATCCTGCTTAATCATAAGACGCAGCATTGTTGGCGGTGCACAGAAGGTTGTGATACCATAGCGTTCAAACATCGGCATAATATCGTTAGCATCGAATCTATCGAAATCGTAAGCGAAAATAGGTGCTTCGCACAGCCACTGACCGTAGATTTTACCCCAAGCCGCCTTTGCCCAGCCTGTGTCGGAAATGGATAAATGCAGTCCGTCAGGGTTGACACAATGCCAATACTTTGCAGTTATAAAGTGTCCAAGCGGATACTTATAGTTATGCATAGCAATCTTCGGATTACCTGTTGTACCCGAGGTGAAATACATAAGCATAAGGTCATCACCCTTGGGTGAATTTTCATCGCGCTCAAACTTACCTGTAAAGAGCGAGTATTCCTCATCAAAGCTGCGCCAGCCATCGCGCGAGGTGTTAACAATAAGCTTGTGCTCAAGTGTTTCGGCGTGCTCTGCCGCCTTATCAACCTCGGCCGGAATACCATCGTCAGGTGTGGTTATTATCATTTTAACTCCCGCTTTATTAAGGCGGTAGGTTATATCGTGTTCCTTAAGCTGATTAGAAGCCGGTATTGCAACAGCGCCGAGCTTATGCAGCGCTACCATACACAGCCAGAACTGATAGTGGCGCTTCAAGATAAGCATTACCTTATCGCCACGCTTGATTCCGAGAGATTTAAAGTAGTTCGCGGTCTGCGATGAGGCGCGCTTTAGCTCTGCGAAGGTTATGCGGCGCTCGGTTTTATCCTTGCTAATATGCAAAAGTGCAGTTTTTTCAGGCTGCTCGCGGCCGATACGGTCGATAACATCAAACGCAAAGTTAAACTCATTTTCATTCTTAAATGCGATTTTTTGGATAGTACCGTTGTTATCCTCATCCGCTTCGATAAAGTCCTCCCAAACGCGCTTTCTATCGCTCTTTGGCTTCTTAACGGGGGTTAATGATATTTCTCTGGCGCCTCCGTGAACGAGTGTAGAAATTGGCTCGTGCGAGGGGTTGAGTACGATAGCATAGAAAATCGTGTTTTCCTCAAGCGCTACCATTCCGTGCGGCACCGAGCTATCATAATAAATACTATCGCCTGCGGCCAATGTTTCTATATGGTCGCCAACCTGCACTTTAAGACTGCCCTGCAGTACAACATCGCACTCCTGACCCTCATGGGTAGTGAGCTCGATATCGGCATTTGCGTGATTTTCGTTATAATCGCAAACAACATAAAGCGGCTCGGCAATACGGTTTTTAAAGGATGCAGCCAAGTTATAATAGGTCATTGAATGCGCTTTTTGAATTTCCTGTCCTTTACCGCTTCTAGTTACTGTGTAGCCCGCAAGACGGGGAGATTTGCCCTCGATAATTTCGGTTACATCTACACCTAGAACCAAAGCGCAACGGTATAAAAAGGCAAAGTTCAAGTCGCTTTGACCTGCCTCGCAAGCGAGATATTCGCTCTCTGTTACGCCCGTTTTTGCTGACATTTCCTCTATAGAAAGTCCAACTATTTCGCGCAGCGTTTTAATACGCTGTGCCATTTCGGTAATCTTGAACTGTAAGCCTGTTGCAGTATTCATAAATTTCTCCTTTGCTTTTCTTGGAGGCGAAATTTTAATAGCCCGCCTCAAAGACATAATTCTTTGAGACGAGCTATAAGATTATCTTATATCCCGCGGTACCACTCAAATTGTGCTAAAAGCACCACTCAGGCTCTGACAAGCCGTATACATTAACGCAGTCATCACGGAAAGGGTCTACCGAGAATTTATCTTTTCTTCCTTTCGGCTCAGAAGCTACAAACGTAAAGCTTTCCACAGCGGTTTTCACCAGCCACCGCCTCTCTGAAATGGAGCCCTAAACGCCCTCTTCGTCAACGCCTTTATACATATATAAGAATTATATCAATAATAGGTATATTTGTCAACTTATTTTTGATATTTTACAGCTTATTTCGCTGAATTTTGCCGCTTATAGTTTTAGGTAGCTCATCGCAGAATACTACCTGACGCGGATACTTATAGGGTGCGGTATGTGATTTAACATACTGCTGAATTTCTTTTTTGAGCTCCTCTGTAGGTTCAGTGCCCTTTGTCAATACGATGCTCGCCTTTACTACCTGACCGCGAAGCTCGTCGGGAGCGGCAGAAACACCGCACTCAACTACATACGGCAGTTCCATAATAACGCTCTCAATTTCAAACGGTCCGATGCGGTAGCCGGAGGACTTAATAACATCGTCGATACGGCTCACATACCAGAAATATCCATCCTCATCACGCCAAGCGGTATCGCCGGTATGATAGAGACCGCCATAAATAGCGTCATTTGTTTTCTCCTCATCGAGATAATACTCTCTGAAAAGTCCGCAGGGCGCACCATTTTCTAAACGAACAACAATTTCGCCCACCTCACCCGCAGCAACAGGATTGCCATCGGGGTCAACTATATCAATATCATACTGGGGAGATGCCTTACCCATTGAGCCGATTTTAGGAACAGTACCGCAAAGGTTTGCTATAGTAAGGGTAGTCTCGGTTTGACCAAAACCCTCCATAATCTCAAGACCTGTAGCATCCTTAAACAGCTTAAATACTTCAGGGTTGAGAGCCTCTCCTGCCGTAGTCATATGATGAATTGAGGATAAATCAAATTTTGATAAATCTCCGCGCACCAGCATGCGGAGCATTGTCGGAGGTGCACAGAAGGTGGTTATTCCATATTTAGCAAACATCGGCAGAATTTCATTTTCATCAAATCTGTCAAAGTCATACACAAATACTGCGCCCTCGCACAGCCACTGACCATACAGCTTGCCCCAAAGGGATTTTCCCCAGCCTGTATCGGAAATGGTAAGATGCAGACCGTCGCGCTCGCAGCAATGCCAATACTTGGCAGTTACAAAATGTCCAAGCGCATAGGTGTGCTTATGGGCTGCCATTTTGGGGTTCCCCGTTGTGCCGGAGGTGAAGAACATAAGTGCCAAATCATCACCGGCAGAATTATCCTCCTCGCGGGTGTATTTGCGCGAGAAGAAGCCCATTTCATCATCAAACGAATGCCAATTATCCTTTTTGCCGCCAACAAGGATAAGATTTTTAACGCTGGGTGCCTGCTTGGCTGCAGACTCGGCGATATCGGAGGTATCTCCGTCGGCTGTGCAGACAATGGCATTTACACCTGCCGCATTGAAGCGGTAAACGAAATCGTGCTCCTTTAATTGATTAGTAGCCGGAATTGCGATAGCACCGATTTTGTGTAGCGCTACCATACAGAACCAGAACTGATAATGGCGCTTGAGAACCAGCATTACCTTATCGCCGCGTTTTATGCCAAGAGACTTGAAATAGTTAGCGGTCTGATTAGAATAATGTTTAATGTCGCGGAAGGTGAAGCGTCGCTCATTTTGATGCTTATCGAGATGCAGCATAGCCAGCTTATCGGGATATTTATTAGCAATCTCATCAACAATATCGAATCCGAAATTGAAGGTATCGGTATTTTTGAAAGTGATTTTCTCGAGTGCACCCGCTTCGCTTTCTTTACATTCAACAAACTTTTCGCAGACTAAATTCTCGCTCTTTTTTGCAGCGACAATTGTTTTTCCAACCTCTTTTTCGGCAGTCTTTTCGCCGGGCAGTACAACAGCGCAGAAAACACAGTCGCGTCCGTCGATAGCTATCATTCCGTGAGGTGTTGAACTGTCATAATAAATGCTATCGCCCTCGTGTAAAATCTCGGTATGCTCTCCTATTTGCACCTTAAGGCTGCCTGATAAAATGAAATCGAATTCTTGACCCGAATGCTTTGCTAAATGTATCGGCTTATTCTGCTGTGCGGCAGAATATTCATAGCGAACATAATAAGGCTCGGCAATTTTATCGCGAAATTTCGGAGCTAAATTTTTAATATCGATACCATCTTCTTTAGCGGTTTGCTGACCCTTACCTGCCCTTGTTACCGTATAGCTTGAAAGGTTTGCACTTTTGCCCTCCAAAAGCTCGGTCATTTCAACATCAAACGCAAGCGAGCATTTATGAATAAATGAAAACGGGATATCTACATCTCCGCCTTCATAAATCACATACTGCTGCTCGGAAACCTCGGTTTTCTCCGCCATTTCAGCCGCAGTCCAGCCCATAATTTCGCGAAGCTCGCGAATTCTTTTGGCGATATCGGCAAGCTGTGTCATTGTGGTTTGGTTGCTCATAAAAACTCTCCTTAAACGAAATAAATAAAAACCCGTCTCAATTTCTTGAGACGAGTTTGAAAAAATCAATACCCGCGGTACCACTCAAATTGTGCTAAAAGCACCACTCAGGCTCTGACAAGCCGTATACATTAACGCAGTAATCACGGAAGGACCTACTAGGCTTTGCCGTTTGAGCCTTCAGCTCGGAAGTGATAAGTATTTAATCTTAATTTATCGGGCTCGCACCGCCCCCGACTCTCTGTGAAATGCCGATTAAAACCGTCTTCGTCATCGCTTTTGTTAAATTGTTGATAGCATTATACTACCGCTAAAGGATTTTGTCAAGTATTTTTTACTTTTTAATACCCAGCATTTCTACCGACATATCCTTCATTTTATATTTTAAAATTTTTCCGGCAGCGTTCATCGGGAACTCCTCGACAAACAAGAAATAGCGAGGTACCTTATGCTTTGCCATACTGCTTTCGCCATAAGCTCGCATATCGTCGGCTGTGGCGGTTTCACCCTTTTTAAGGATTATCCAAGCACAGCACTCTTCTCCGTAGCGTTCATCGGGAACACCCACAACCTGAACATCGCGGATTTTCTTGTGGGTTAGATAGAACTCCTCAATCTCGCGCGGATAGAGGTTTTCGCCACCGCGTATTATCATATCCTTAAGACGACCTGTAATCTTGTAATATCCGTCCTCGGTGCGGCAGGCTATATCACCCGAATGCAGCCAACCATCCTTATCGATAGTCTGCTCGGTTGCCTTGGGCATTTTGTAGTAGCCCTTCATAATATTGAAGCCGCGTGCTACAAATTCGCCGTTTTCTCCATCGGGCAAATCCTCGCCTGTTTCGGGGTCGATTATTTTGCATTCAACACCGGGGAAGGCCGAGCCTACGGTTTCAGTGCGGTGCCAAAGGTCCTCGTTAACCTCACCCATAGTGCAACCAGGAGAAGCCTCGGTTTGACCGTATACACTTAAAATTTCGCGCATATTCATTTCCTCTGCTGCGCGGCGCATAAGCTCAGGCGGGCAGTTAGCACCTGCCATAATACCTGTTCTTATATGCGAAAAATCAGTCTTTGCAAAATCCTCATGAGAGAACATTGCAATAAACATAGTCGGAACACCATTGAAGCAGGTGATTTTTTCATCATTTATGCATGCGAGTGAGGATTTTGGCGAAAAATACGGCATTGGGCAGATAGTGCCGCCGTGGGTCATAAGATTAGTCATAGAAAGCACCATTCCAAAGCAATGGAACATAGGCACTTGAATCATCATACGGTCGGCTGTGGAAATATCCATTCTATCGCCGATAATTTTACCATTATTTATAATGTTATTATGGGTAAGCATTACGCCCTTGGGGAAGCCTGTAGTACCTGAAGTGTACTGCATATTGCAAACATCATCGGGCTTAACAGTTGCAGCTACTCGCTCAACCTCGGCAGCCGGAACAGTGGATGAAAGCTTTACCATTTCATTCCACTCGAGGCAGCCATCCATCTCAAAGCCTACTGTAATGATATTGCGAAGGAAGGGCAGCTTTTTAGAATAAAGCGGCTTGCCCTTTTGGGTGTTTTTAAGCTCTGGGCACAGCTCCTCCATAATAGCCTTATAATTAGAATCCTTGCAGTCCTCTATCATAACTAAAGTATGGGTATCGGACTGACGGAGCAGATACTCGGTTTCGTGGATTTTATAGGCGGTGTTAACGGTAACGAGCACCGCGCCAATTTTAACGGTCGCCCAGAAGGTTATAAACCACTGCGGAACATTTGTCGCCCAAATTGCTACATGATGTCCCGGGCGCACGCCGAGAGCGAGCAATGCCGCAGCCGCTTTATCGACATCGCGCTTAAACTGCGCATAGGTTCTTGTATAGTCGAGGGTTGTGTACTTAAAGGCGTACTGGTCGGGATATCGCTCCACCATAACATCGAGCACCTGTGAAAAAGTAAGATTTATAACATCATACTTTTTCCAAGGGTGTGTGCCTGTGTGAGCGCGGTTATAGTAGATAGCGCTCTGCGGCTTTTTATCACGATTTATGCGGTCCATAAAGCTTATAAAATGGGTTAAAACTATATCATACGACATAATTTCATCGTTGGGCTCGGCGCAAATATAACCATCATAATTCAGGGATTTGAGTGCATTTATAAACTCATTCACAGGCAGCTCGCCCTTGCCTATAAGCACATTGGTATCGCCTTTTTTATCTCCGATTCTTACATATTCAATATATGAACCGAGAATTTGAATAGTTTGGTCGGCAGTTTCGCGAGCTTCAAAAAATGTGCTGCGAATATCCCAGCATACACCGATAGAAGCCGATGCGAAAAAGCTAATCAGCTCTAAAATCTTTTCTGTATTAGCAAAAATGCCTTTTGTTTCCACAAGCAACATAACACCTAAAAACTCCGCCTTTTTAATTGCGGGAGTGAGCACTGCAGAAAGTGCAGCAAAATCGTCATTCTCGATTTTCAGCACAACATTAGTTCCTACAGCGGCGGCGCGCTCTACATATTTCATTATTACATCGCTGTCGGTCGCGCCGTTCACATACTCGGGGTATGAAACAGCAGCAATACCGATATGGCGGTTTATAAGCTTTCTTTTAGAGTTTGAAAGCATCGTGGAGTGGAAAATACTGTCCTCGTGGGCTGCCTTTTCCTCATCAATTCCACACACCTCAAAGCCCGAAAACTCATACTCGGAGGTTGTGTTGCACAACTCCAAAAAAGATTCAGTTTTTACAAAATCAGTTGAAAATGCAAATTTCATACCTATTTTTCCTCATAAACAATTTTATTGAGTGCATTTATATAAGCGCGAATGCAGGCTCCGATAATATCGGTTGAAACACCGTTGCCCGAATAGAGCTTGCCGCCTGCACGAAGGCGAATTATCGATGAGCCTACAGCCTCTCTGCCCTTGGTTACAGCCTGAATCTGGAAATCATCAAGCTCATAGTGGTGGCCGATAATCTGCTCGATAGCGTGGAAAGCAGCATCAATCGGACCGTCGCCAATGCTGACGCCCGATAACTGCTCACCCTGCTTTTCGAGGGTTACATTTGCAGTGGCGTTAATTATATTACCGCTGTTCACAACATAATTTACAAGGTGGTAGGTTGAGGGCACCTGCATAGCGCTGGAAGCAATAATTGCCTCTAATTCCCTCACTCCTATGGCCTGCTTTTTGGCAATTACACGGCGGAATTCTTCGTATACTCTGCCGTTATCCTCGGGGGTCAAATCGTAGCCAAGCTTTATAACCTCGGCGGTAACATCGCTCAAGGTAGCATCTGCAGATAGCACAGCCTCGGCTGTATCAGCAACTGCACTCTCCTCTGCCACAATTTCAGCTATCTTATTCTCGCTGCCGCGAATAGCGGTTACATCGAGTGTGCTTTCTATTCCCAAGTTCTCACCCTTATGGCGGATTATGTTAGCTAAATCAGCAGCCGAAAGGCTATTTTTATCGCCTACTGCGGTTTTAACGCCGTCAGCCCCCGCAGCTATTGCGGCAACAGCGCACGCAGCTGCCATTTTCATCTCATCTGATGGGCAAACATAAACTGCCGCTTCGCCTGCTGCTGCCTTTGCCTTGGCGGTGATGGCAGCCAACTCCTCGGGGAAGCAGATGCCTGCAGTATCACAAAGGGTTATAGCGGTCGCACCATTATTTGCTGCTGCAGCGCAGCACTGCTCAATAAAGCCCTCGGCTGCGCGAGTGGCATCTAGTGCTACGAATTCTACTGAATTACTATATTTTTTAGCCTCACTTACAAGGGCGGCTATTTTATCGAGCATTTTAGCAGCTTTTAAATGATAGGTATACTCCATTTGCACGGTTGAAACAGGCAGAACAATCTGCAAACAAAGGCTGTTGGCACCCTTTACCACACTATATGTATCTGCAATCTGCTCGGCAGTTACACCGGCATTAATGCTAACCATTATATCCTCGGCATTCTCGGCTATTGTGCCAACAACAATTCGTGTCTCCGAATCGTTACCAAGAGCGGGTAGCTCAATAGCGTTTAAGCCTGCCCTTGCCGCCCTATCAGCAACCGATAGCCTCTCGCGGAAGGTCAACTCCCCCGAAGAAATGCATAAAGTAATGTCGGATACAAATAACTTTTTCATAACTAAACCTCTCTAAAATAAATAATCCCGCAGAGAAACACTCTGCGGGATGACCAATTAAAATTGACCACGGTACCACCCGTATTGCCGATATAAAACCGGCCACTCTGCAGGGTTCCAACAAACCCTTAAGCTGTTACGGGCTTACCCGAAATTTCTTACTCACTTTCAGAAATTCTGCTCCAATATGAGGCAGTGCAATTTTCGCCTATCGGCTCGCACCCACCGCCGACTCTCTGAAAATGCCCACAAAACTACACTTAATATCTTCATAGCATTTATTGTCTTTGTTATTTTACCGCAAAAAGCGCTGAATGTCAATACTTTTTTATTTTTCAAGACCCAAAAACTGCTCGGCGTTTTTATAGGCTATCTTTTCCCTATCAGCACTACTCATAGGTATCTGCATAAAGCGACCAACCTCCAGTCGGGGGTCCCAAAGAGGAAAATCGGTTCCGTATACCAAGCGGTCGGCTCCATATTTATTTATATATTTTTGCTGTGTTTCGCTATCCATAAACATAAGCGAGGATGAAATATCGAACATACAGTCGGTTCCAAGCAAATATTCTGCAGCAGTATCATACATTGAATATCCGCCGAAATGTGCTGCGAGCACTCGAAGCTTCGGGAAATTATCCAAAACTCGGCGCAGCCTTGCAGGATGCGAATAATCATACCTCTTATCGCCGCAGTGAAACATAAAAATGAGCTTATCGCCCACCATATCGTATAGCGGAAAAAGCCGCTCATCATCTATCGGAAAAAGCTGGGTATCGGGGTGCATTTTAATACCGTAAAGTCCGTTATTTATAATAAATTCGCCCTCATCCAGAAGGTTTTGCTGCTCGGCATGGGCTGTTCCGAAGCCGATAAACTCGGGGTGTGCCGCCACCTCACTCAGCAAGAACTCGTTAATATGGCGTGTATGCTCCGCCTTTATGGAAACAGGCAGCACGACAAACCGCTCTATGCCAACGCCTTTGCCAAGCTGCAGCAGCTGCTCAGAAGTGCCGACCATACCGCCGCCACCGAGCCCATAAAATTCCTCTATGCTTTTTGTTGCCTTTTCGGCTATAGCCGCAGGATAAATATGTGTATGAAAATCGATAATTTTCATTTAGTCATCTCCAAAATTTGATATCCCTATTATTTTACCACAAAAAGTCGGTTTTTCAAGAAAATTTCGAAAAAAACAGGGCTGCATCTATGCAGCCCCAGTTTAATTAACTTATTTCTTAAGCGAAATTGCCTTTTTAGCCTTTTCTGCAATATCCTTGCCGCGGAGTCCGAACTTATCGAGCAATGCATTTGCAGGACCTGATACACCGAACTCATCATTAACGCCAAGGCGAACAACCGGAACGGGATTTTCAGCGAGTGCCTCAAGCACGGCAGAACCGAGACCGCCGATTATAGAATGCTCCTCGGCTGTAACGATAGCACCGGTTTCTTTAGCTGCTTTGAGTACAGCCTCACTATCGAGCGGCTTAATTGTAGCCATATTGATAATGCGGGCAGAAATACCCTCGGCTGCTAAAATATCATAAGCAATAAGTGCCTCGGCAACCATAAGACCTGTTGCGATAATTGTTACATCGGTGCCTTCCTTCAGCTCAACCGATTTACCGATTTCAAATTTATAGTCATCATCGAAAATTACGGGAACTGCAAGTCTGCCAAAGCGGGCATAGGTGGGACCATCGTAATTATAAAGTGCTTCAACAGCCTTTTCAGCCTCGACAGCATCGGCGGGGTTAACAATTACCATACCCGGAATTGTGCGCAATATACCGATATCCTCATTGCACTGGTGGGTAGCGCCATCCTCACCAACCGAAATACCTGCGTGAGTTGCGCAGATTTTAACATTCAGGTGCGGATAACCTACCGAGTTTCTGATTTGCTCGAATGCTCTACCTGCAGCAAACATTGCAAAGGAGGAGCAGAAAACCTTTTTGCCGGTTGCGGCAACACCTGCAGCAATACTAATCATATTCTGCTCTGCAATACCGCAGTTATAAAATCTTTCGGGGTAAGCCTTTTTGAAAACGCCCGACTTGGTTGCAGCCGCAAGGTCTGCATCCATTACAATAAAATCATCATAAATTTCGCCAAGCTTTAAAAGCCCTGCGCCATAACCATCACGGGTTGCCTTTTTTACTACATCAGCCATTTTTACTACCCCCTATTAAAGTGCTGCGAGCTTATCATTAAGCTCTGCCATAGCGGCCTCGTACTGCTCGTCGTTAGGAGCAACACCGTGCCACGATACCTGATTTTCCATAAATGAAACGCCCTTACCCTTAATAGTTGTAGCAATAACTGCGGTGGGCTTGCCCTTGCATTCAGCAGCCTTTGCTAAAGCGGTTTCGATTTCATCGAAATCGTTGCCGTCGATGCAAACTACATTCCAGCCAAAGGCTTCAAACTTCTTATCAATAGGCTTCGGTGAGTTAACCTCATCAACACTACCGTCAATCTGCAAATTATTGAAATCAACAAAGGCTACAAGATTATCAAGCTTTTTAGCAGCCGCAAACATAGCAGCCTCCCATACCTGACCCTCTTCAATTTCGCCGTCGCCAAGAATAGAATAAACTCTGTAGTTTTCCTTAAAGTGCTTGCCTGAAAGTGCCATACCAACTGCAGCCGATATACCCTGACCGAGCGAGCCCGTTGACATATCAACACCGGGAATATTCTTCATATCGGGGTGTCCCTGCAAAATCGAGCCGATTTGACGCAGAGTGCCAAGCAGCTCTACATCAAAAAATCCTCGCTGTGCGAGTGTTGCATAAAGAGCAGGTGCAGCATGTCCCTTTGAGAGCACGAAGCGGTCGCGGTCACCTTTTTTGGGCTCGGCGGGATCGATATTCATATGCTCAAAATAAAGATATGTAATAATATCGGCGCTCGAAAGCGAGCCGCCTGGATGACCTGCCTTTGCAGCGTGCGTACCCTCGATAATTCCCATTCTTATTTTCAGGGCAATTTTTTCAAGTTCTTTTTTCCTCTGTAAATCCATAATTTACATCCTTTCTACAACCTATGGTTGATTATTTAATTATTTTATCAAGAAAAGCGGTGAAATACTCGGGGAGTTTGCTTGAAAACTCCATATATTCCTGCGTTTCAGGATGAACAAAACCAAGACGCCTTGCGTGCAGACATTGACCGTTTAGCCCCTTTTCAACCTTTTTAGGACCGTACACCTCGTCCCCCGCTACGGGATGACCGAGATAAGCCATATGAACCCTTATTTGGTGGGTTCTGCCTGTTTCTAAACGGCACTTTATATGCGTAAAGCCGTTGCCGCGCGATAGCACCTCATAATGAGTTACTGCATCTTTAGAATTTTCAGCCGTTACCGCCATTTGCTTGCGCTTTACGGGGTGGCGACCTATTGGGGCGTTAATAGTTCCGCTATCATTCTTAATAATACCGTGAACCACCGCCTCGTACTCGCGGTAAAATGAGTGCTCCTTAATCTGCTCGGCTAAAAAATTATGGGCTTTATCGTTTTTTGCCACCATTAAAAGCCCGCTTGTATCCTTATCGATTCGGTGGACTATACCTGGCCGCATAACACCGTTTATCCCCGACAGACTACTGCCGCAATGGTGGAGCAGCGCATTTACAAGTGTACCGGAATAGTTTCCTGCTGCGGGGTGGACAACCATCCCCTTTGGCTTATTGACTACGAGCAAATGCTCATCCTCATATACAACCTCGAGTGGGATATTCTCTGCCGAAATATCGAGTGGTGCGGGTTCGGGAACGGTGGCGCACACTCTGTCGCCGCTTTTGAGCTTATGACTCTTTGCTGCCGCCTTTTCGTTAACGGTTACAAATCCGTCTACTATAAGCTTTTCGGCGTGGGAACGGGTAATTTCAAGTTGCTCGGCTAAATATGCATCAAGCCTTTTTGAGCCTTCACCACTATACAAAACCTCTAGAGAATTCATTCTGACTTTTCCTCTTTTTGCGAGGGCTTTACAGCATCTAATATAAAATAGATAATAAGCACCGCACAGCCGATAACAATAGCGCAATCAGCAATATTGAAAATTGGGAAGCTCTGCCAAAAATCGAACTGGATAAAATCAATTACCCTGCCCCCATTAAATATACGGTCGTACATATTGCCAAGTCCGCCCGAAAGTATCAGACTTACCGCCCAGAAAAGCCACTTGTTTTTAGTGCCCTTGCAAATAAGAACGGTAACACCGATTATCATTATAACTGCGGTAACTGAAAGCAGCAGCCAAGTGTAGCCCGCCAATATTCCCCAAGCGCCACCGCTGTTATGCACAAAGTAAAGATTGAACAGCTTGGGTATTAATGGGGCAGACTCACCGAGAGTCATATTTGCTACTACCAATGCTTTTGAAATGCGGTCAGCAGCAAAGAAAATAACCGCCAAAACACCCGCTAAAATAAAGCTTAACAATTTGCTACCTCCAAGGTTTAGATATTATCGAAAAAGCCGCCTTTAAAGGGAGCTGCATCATCGTCGTCCTTTGTGTTTATATCGATAAACTCATCATTAAATTTAAAGCCTGTATCGGAAGCGGTTTCCTCCTCGGCAACTGTCTCAGGCTCTGCACTAACACTCGATTCGGGTGTTAAAAATGCTTGAAAATCGGGCTGCTCATTAGCAATTAAGGTTACAGCCTCTGCAGCGCGTGCAGCGTCCATAGCTATGCAATCAGGCATTTTATTTATAATTTCAAGTTGCTTTTTGTATAACTCTAAAATCTCATTCTTAAAGCCGGCAATTTCAATGCGTGTTTTATCAAAAAGCGACTGCTCGCGACGAACAGCATCGGCTGCAGCCTTTTCAACAGCCTCAAGCTTTGCTTTTGAAGCTGCGAGCTTTGTTTCAAGCTCCCTTTCAGCGGCTGCCTTGCGCTCATTAAACTTAACATCGAAATTCTCGATTAATGCCTTTGCCTCAACTGCGGCATTATCGGCCTTTGATTTTGCCTCGCTTATAATAAGTGCTGCCTTTTCCTTCGCCTCATCGATAGTTTTATCGGCAAGCTTTTGTGCCTCGATAAGAATATTCTGAAGGCTGGACTGCGAATTTTTATAGGAATCGATTTCGGTATTTAACTGCTCGATTTTAGCGTTGAGCGCCGCTACAGTTTCCTCAAATTTAGTATAATCCTCTTCTACACAGTCAAGAAGGTCATCAACCTCATCCTGTTTATAACCACCTATAGCCTTGGTGAAGCCTACCTCTCTAATGTCCTTTGCTGTTAACATAACAAATCCCTCCTAAACATATTTTTGAGTTGTTATTTTAAGGCGTCCCTTTTTAGTTGTTCCGCCAATGCTTTTGATATAGAATTTTCCGTAACCACGGACTGCGATTTTATCACTCTCGCACACCTTTAATGTACCCTTGCGGGTTATTACACTGTTAAGACTTACGAGTGAGCCCTCAAGCAGTTCCTCCGCTAAATTTCTTGACACACCGCACACAGCTGCCACTACACAGTCGAGCCGCTCGGATGCCACAGTTAAGGACTGCTCCACAAGCTCGCCCTTACACGGAAGCTCTCCCGAAAATCCCTCGGCTACGGTAACACCAACAGAGCCAACTTTTTCGATTTCGCAAAGCACAAGCTTGGCTGCGGGCACACTTAAAAACATAACTGCGCGACCTTCTTCAATTAAAATGTCCCCCACTGTTTCGCGGGTAATACCAAGTGCCAATACAGCACCCAAAAAGTCGCGATGAGCAAGCTTATCCCGCGTGCGGTAGCTAAATGTAACCGCCTTAATAGGATAATACTCGTTTTTGGGCTCTTGATATTCGGGAAACGCACCGAAAAACACCCTATCGGCATCATCATATCCGCCGAAAAGCGCACAGTCTGCTCTATTTTTACAAAATACGGCTGCCGCACTTTTTTCGCTGTCGTTCAAAAAGCCGATAAACTGTGCTCTACCGTTTTTTTGGCAGATTTCAACAGCATCCTCAAATCTATTTTGGGTGAAAAAGGAATTCATTAATAAAGTGTGGGGTCGGTCATATCATCAAACATATGCTCGCCCGACAAATCTACCGAGCCCGATACTATCATATAGGTAGCATTAGCAACCTTGCGGATATTGCCGCGATTTGCATAGGCAACACCGGATAGAAAATCGAGTATGCGGCGAGAGGTTTCGCGATTTGCTGCCTCTAAATTAAGCACTACGCTCTTTTGCGCGTTAAGATGGTCGGCAATTGCGGTTACATCATCAAAACGGTCAGGGCGAACAAGCACAACCTGCATTTGCGGATTAGTGCCGGAATTTGTATTTTTAACCCTACGCTCGGTAGGAAACATTTTAACAGGCTCTCTTTTGCGAACAGGCTCTTGAAAATACTCCTTCTCCTGCTCGGGCTCTGCTGTATCAACAGTTTCCTCCTCAAAATCGTCGGCTGAAACATTCATTATCTTTTTAACATTATCCCAAACTCCCATTTTTTCCACTCCTTAAATTTATAAATTATAGTTTCTTCGTCCGAAAAGTGCTGTACCGAGGCGCACCATATTAGCGCCGCACTCAATAGCCTGCACATAATCATCCGACATACCCATAGATAATATACTAATATTATTATCCTTGTTTTTATCCCTAATGTCAATAAACAGTTTATACATTTTATCAAAATAAGGAATATTTTGCTCTGGGGACTCGCAAACGGGCGGAATTGCCATAAGTCCGCGAAGGTTTATGCCCTTTAGCTCGCCTATTTCGGCTGCTAACTCATATATACCCTCGGGTGCTACTCCCGACTTGCTTTCCTCGCAACCGATGTTCACTTCAATAAGCACATCTGTAACAACACCCAGCTTTTCGCTCTGTGCACTTATAGCACGCGCAAGCTTCAGCGAACCTACCGACTGTATAAGCTCAACCTTACCCACAATATCCTTCACCTTATTGGTTTGCAGATGTCCTATAAACTGCCGGTGCACCCTTTCGGTAATATCGTTTTCTTTACTCAAAAACTCCTGCACACGGTTTTCGCCTATATGGGTGATGCCGCTTTTAATTGCGAAATTTATAACCTCGGCAGGAACGGTTTTTGTTGCCGCCAGCAGAGTTATATCATCAGCACTCCTGCCAGAGCGTGCGGCGGCAGCGGCTATATTTTCGCAAATCTCTTTATAATTTTCAGTAAATATATCAATCGATGATTTTTCCATCATAAATATTTTTTCCCTTTACAATAATTTCATCATAAAGCTTAAGATTTCCGCTTTCTTGATTTATTTTACAAATAGCAAAGCCCTCGGTGGAATAAACAATCTCAACGGGAACAAAATTCGCCGTCATACCCGACACGACATATACACCCGTTACAGGGCTGCCCGAATTTTCCCCCTCATCCTTAAAGCGAAGTGCCTTGCTGCTGACCTTGAGACCTGAATAGTGATTTTTCACCACCGTCATAGTAGCCGAACGGATAGCCGAAAGCTCGCCGTTCATCTGATTGCAAGCAAATATAACAACCGCTTTATCCTCGGATACCGACATATTAACTCTATCAACCGTAACCGTTATTTCGGGGAAGGCTGTCATACCTGTTAGGATTTTAAGGCTATCGCCCACCTTAAACTGAAGCGAATCGTTAATACTAACACTTGCCGCTATATACCATGTGTAGTCTGATACGAGCTTGCCGATAACCGATTTATTTTCGGTTGGCTGCGGCTTTAAATTTTCGAGAAACTCGGGGGTTATCTCGGAAATTTTTTCGGGAGTGAGCACCGATTCATAGCCATCTGTTGCCGATATGAAATACCCTGCCTTTTCTGCCCTTACGGTGCCCAGCGGTGTGCCGAGCTGGGACTGCAACGCTGTTAGCCTTGCGTTTAACTCATTAAGCTGGGAGGTGAAATCCACTGCCACGCCTGTCGCTATCTGCTTGCGGTTTATAAGCGCCAGAAGCGACTCCTTATAGCCTGCGATATCGCTGTAAACACCCACCTGTGAGCGGCGGATAATAGCATTTAGCGACTCGTACATTTTATTGTTTATAAGGTCGATATCAACAGCATTTAAATCATTGTAGGACTCTATTTCCTTTATACTTTTTATTTCATTCTGAATTTTAACAATTTCGGTCGCGGCATACGACTGCTCGGCTGTGCCAAAAATATTGGCAATTATGCCGTCCTTCGGCGCACGCTCGGAATCATTGATTTCAAAATGGAGAGTACCTGAATGATTATTCTCAACCAGCAGCTCATCGCGGATTATAACTGCCGTTATATTTACACCGTCGGTATACTCGTATTTAGTTACAATTTCGGTAGTTACAGGGTTATAAAGAGATGCAAAAATCTGATAAATAAGGAATATTGCAAGCACTGTTGCCAAAATTCCGGTTAAGATTTTTGATTTCATTCTTTACAACTCCTTTTTTATAATTTCGAGTGCCTTTGATGCTATATCCTCGCACTCATCGGCATAAATCCAATTAATTTTTTCGTTTCTTCTAAACCAGGTCAACTGCCTTTTGGCATAACGCCTCGTTTCACGCTTCAGGTCCTCTACAGCCTCATCAAAGGTTTTTTCACCCCGCAAATAACGGTGTAGCTCCTTATGACCTATTGCTTGGGCTGCGGCAGTGCCGTTTTTAAGAGCAAGGGTGCTCTCTGCCTCTTTTAGTAGTCCGCTTTCAAGCATTATATCCACCCTACGGTTTATGCGCTCATAAAGCTTTTCCCTATCGCGGTAGGTAATGCCGATAAACACGGTTTTATATGGCGATGGCTCGCTTTTGGATTTTGCCTCCGCCTCGGTTTTGGTGATACCTGACGACTCATAAATTTCAAAGGCACGAACAATTCTGCGGCGGTCGGCGAAGTTTAGCTTTTGTGCAGCTTCGGCATCGAATTTTGCCAGCCTTTCAAGCATTTTTTCGCCACCTAAATTATCATATTCCTTTTCAAGCCTTTCTCGGAGCTCCGGGCTCACCTTGCCCTCCAAAAAGGTTATGCCACCCGTCAGCGAATCGACATAAAAACCCGTTCCGCCAACAAGTATAGGCTGCCTTTTTTTATTGATTATGCCTTCAATATGCTCTGACGCCGTTTTCACATAATCGGCGACCGAATAGGGTGTTTCGGGGGAGAGGAATTCGAGCATATAATGCTCTATCCCCTGTCTTTCATCAAGACTCGGCACTGCAGAGGCAATGGGAATTCCCTTATATATCTGCATTGAATCTGCCGATACTATCTCACCTGAAAGAGCCTTTGCCAAAGCAATTCCAAGCGCTGTTTTGCCGGATGCGGTTGGACCTACAACGGCAATTAGCGGTATTTTCTTATCTTTCATTACTGTATTCTTCCAAACTGTTTTTCGAGCTCTTTTCTAGTCAGGCGGAAGGCAACGGGTCTGCCGTGCGGACAGTACATAATATCGTCGCTTAAGAGAATTCTTTCAGCCAAGGTGCGCAGCTCATAATCTGTATTATACTGACCGCCCTTAATTGCTGCCTTGCAGGAAACCGAATGCAGAATCTCGCCGATACGCTCTATTTGAATATTATTTTTCACACTTAATTCAGCGGCTATTTCGGAAACGAGCAGCGATATATCGGCATTTTTCAGCATTGCGGGGATGCTGCGCACAAGCACAGTACCGCCACCAAAATCCTCTATTTCAAAGCCGTTTTGCTCTATTGCCTCAAGATTCGAAACCACCGCGGAATATTCCTCTTTGGTGAGTGTTATGCTAACGGGGGCAAGCAGGGCTTGCACCTCGATTTTTTCTTTAGAAAACCTTTCAAAAAGAATTCTTTCGTGTGCCGCGTGCTTATCTATAAAATACACCTCATCGCCCTTCGCGGCCACAATGTAGGTGTTGAAAACACAGCCGATATACTCGATATCGGGCTCGGTTATAGGCTTTTCTCTTTCCTCTGCCTTTTCAGGCTGCTTTATTTCTACAGCCTTTTCCGTTTTGTCGGGTATATCCTCGTAATCAATCAAAACCGCTGCCTTTGCGGTTACGGTCGCAGGCTCCTTTGGCACATTCGGCATTCTGTATGTAAAAGAGTTATCTGCCGATACCGAAACCTCGGGGGAAGATATTCTTGAAGCAGTGCTTCCCGCTATCGGAGCCCCCTCTTTTGGGGCGGCAACCTTGATGGCTGTTTGCTCATACGGCTTTTCATTTATAGGTGTATAAGGATTAAATGTTGCCTTTATCTCGGGGCGAGTATCGCCACCTGCTAAAGCGTTTTTAACCGCATAGTAAACTGCCGAAAATACTCTATGCTCGTCGGCAAAACGCACCTCTGTTTTAGCGGGGTGAACATTAACATCCACCATTTCATACGGCATTTCAATTTTAAGAACACAGCAAGGAAATTTACCCACCATACTTGAGTTTTTATAAGCCTGCTCAAGCGCTGCAGCAGCGGTGCGGGACAATACCAAACGACCGTTCAAGAAGAAAAACTGACCATTGCGGTTTTGCTTGCAGTAAACAGGCTTACAGGTAAAACCGCTGACCTTAACACCATCGCTTTCTGTCTCTACAGGAATCAGCGAGGTTGCAAAATCGCGACCAAGCACCGAATAAATAACATTTTTGAGGCTACCATCGCCCGAGGTTGCAAGCGCAACCTTGCCTTCTCTGATGAAACGGAAAGCAATTTCGGGATGGGATAGTGCCAAACGGTCGATAACGGCGGCAACGCTGTTGCCCTCCGATACATCCTTTTTAAGGAATTTCATTCTCGCGGGGGTGTTGAAAAACAAATCGCGCACGATTATTATTGTGCCCTTATCGCAGCCGATATCCTCGGGGATTGACTGCATTCCACCCTCAACCACAATGTGCGTACCGATTTCGGTGTCGGCAGTTCTTGTGATTAATTCCGTGCGGGAAACTGCCGATATTGCAGCAAGTGCTTCACCGCGAAAACCGAGTGTGCCGATTTTATCAAGGTCGGCCGCACCCTTTATTTTACTTGTGGCATGACGCAAGAACGCTGTTGGGGCATCGCTTCGGCTGATACCGCAACCGTTATCGCGCACCGACATATAAAGAATTCCGCCCCGCCTTATTTCCACGGTTATTTCGCTAGCACCCGCATCAATAGCGTTTTCAACAAGCTCTTTTATAACTGCACTGGGGCGCTCAACTACCTCGCCCGCGGCAATTAATTCAGATACATTTTTGGGTAAAACCTTAATCTCCGGCATAACGGAACTCCTTTCATAAAAAATTAAATATTTTTAGCCTTTTCGGTTAAATCATAAAGAATTTTCATAGCCTCGATGGGGGTTAGCGTAGTCGCATCAATAGTCTTTAGTTCCTCCACAAGACTGCTGCTTGCCGCACCCTCTAACGACAGCTGGTCGCTATCGACCCTTGCGGCTGATGTGTAATGCACAACACCGCTCTCCAATACCTCGGCTAAAATCACCTTTGCACGGTTTATAATGCTATCGGGTACACCCGCCAGCTTTGCCACCTCAATACCATAACTGTCATCTGTTCCGCCGCGTATAATTCGGCGCAAGAAAATTATATCATCTCCGCGCTTTTTAACCGCAACATTATAGTTTTTAATACCGTCGCAGGTGTTTTCAAGCTCGGTTAGCTCGTGGTAGTGTGTTGCAAAAAGTGTTTTAGCGCCAAGTCGGCGTTTGTCGGCTACAAACTCGAGCACAGCGCGAGCAATTGCCATACCATCAAAGGTGGAGGTGCCGCGTCCGATTTCATCGAGAATGAGCAAACTGTTTTTGGTAGCATTTTTAACAATAGTAGCTACCTCGTTCATCTCTATCATAAATGTGGACTGACCCGATGCCAAATCATCACTGGCACCTACGCGAGTGTAAACCGCATCAACAATGCAGAGGTTAGCACTTTCAGCCGGAACAAAGCAACCCATTTGCGCCATTATGGAAATTACTGCCACCTGACGCATATATGTAGACTTACCCGCCATATTAGGTCCTGTTATAACAGCGCAGCGGTTATCCTTTAAGTCTAGCAGCGTATCATTAGAAACAAACGGGGTTTTGAGCATTTGCTCAACAACAGGGTGTCTACCCGCTTTTATACTTATAATACCATCGGTATTAATAGTGGGTCTTGTATATGAATTGCTGACCGAAACTACCGCAAACGAGCAAAGCACATCGAGCCTTGCTACCATTGCCGCTGTTTTTTGAAGCTCGGCAATATGGGATGCCACAGTATCGCGTATTTGCGAGAAAATCTCGTATTCAAGTGCTACCACACGCTCTCTGGCACCGAGTACCTTGGTTTCAATTTTCTTAAGCTCATCTGTTATAAAGCGCTCACAATTAGTAAGCGTTTGTTTTCGAATGTATGTTTCGGGCACTCTATCGAGGAAGGAATTTGTAACCTCGATGTAATAGCCAAAAACGCGGTTATAGCGAATGCGCAGATTTTTAATTCCTGTGCGCTCACGCTCGGCAGCCTCAATAGAGGTTATGTAGCCTGTGCCGTTTGCTATAACATCATTCAGCTCATCAAGCTCGCTATTAAAGCCCTTCTTTATGATGCCTCCCTCTCGCACCGAAAACGGCGGCTCATCAACAATAGCCTTATTTATAAGCTCCACAATCTCGGGCAGCGGGTCAATGCTGCCGTTTATTTCACGCAGCAGCTTGCTGCTCGCTGCAGATAAAAGCGATTTTAACTCGGGCATAGCCTCGAGCGTTGTTGCGATAGCCCTCAAGTCCTTTCCGCCTGCGGAGCCATAGACCAGTTTTGTTGTAAGGCGCTCAATATCCCGCACGCGGCGCAGATTTTCTACTATTTCGCCACACATGAAGGCATTTTCCATTAATTCCCCTACCGCATTTTGGCGGGCAGTTATTTCGGCAACACTCATAAGCGGCTTTTCAGCCCAAGAACGAATAAGGCGCTTACCCATTGCAGTTTTGGTTTTATCAAGCACCCATAAAAGCGAGCCACGCTTGGCTTTTAAGCGCATAGTTTCTGTGAGCTCAAGATTTCGCACCGAATTTATATCAAGTCGCATAAACTGCGATTCGGTATAATAGTTAACCTTCTTAACCGAGCTGCAATCTCTAACGGCAGTCTCTCTTAAATACTCGGTAGCGGCACCAAGCGCTGCGGCTGCTACCGAGCCCGACTCAATGCCAAAGCTTTTAACGCCTATAACCCCAAAGTGTGATAGCACCATCGGTTCTGTAACAGCAGTATTAAAGCTTTCCGCCTGACGCACTGTTACAACACAATTCATTCTATTACATAAAAACTCGGTTATCTCTTTTTTCTCTCGGAACTCGGCAGTTGCCAAAATTTCACGAGGCATATATTTACCAAGCTCATCAATAACACGCTTATCGGTGTTATCGCCCTTGATATCGGTAAGGTGCAGCTCTCCCGTTGAAGCATCGACAAAGCAAAGACCGAAATCCTCCTTATCCATCGCGACAGCACACAGATAGTTATTTTTGCTTTCATCAAGCATTGTATCCTCAAGTACCGTACCGGGAGTTATTACCTTAACTATTTCTCTTTTAACAATGCCCTTTGCAGTAGCGGGGTCCTCCACCTGCTCGCAAATGGCTATTTTGTAACCCTTTTCAACAAGGCGGGCTATATATCCCTCGCAGCTGTGATACGGTACACCACACATAGGCGCACGCTCCTCAAGCCCGCAATCGCGCCCCGTGAGCGTGAGTTCGAGCTCCTCTGATGCAGTTTTAGCGTCATCAAAAAACATTTCATAAAAGTCGCCAAGTCGGAAGAAAACAATGCTATCCTCGTTTTGGGCTTTTATTTCCATATACTGACGCATCATTGGGGATAATTCA
Organism: Acutalibacteraceae bacterium; assembly: GCA_045647785.1. GTDB lineage: Bacteria > Bacillota > Clostridia > Oscillospirales > Acutalibacteraceae > SIG565. The sequence continues at coordinate 8,711 of JAZRMU010000039.1, read as the reverse complement.
GCCATTTTAATTCTCCGTTTCTAAAGAGTTACTAGAGTATTTTAAAAATTAATGGCAGCCGCCGCAGGATGAGCAGTTACCTGTGCAAGCCGAAATTTCGCAGGTTTCGGGGTCTTGTCCTTGTGCCGACATCATAATAATTGCGTTGATATCCTGTAACAGCTTATCCATGCCTGCCTTTGCCTCGTTAAATGCGAGCATTGCAGAATTAGCCATAATTTCGTCATAAATAGCACGAAGTTCTGTATTCATCTGCTGAATTTTCTCGGCATCGCGCTCGTTTTCATCCTTGCTAACCTCGTTATCAAGGTTCATTCTTTTAATGTTGAATTCGCTGATTTTGGTTTGCAGCTCTTCGTTCTCATCATTCTGTTTAATAGCTTCAGCATATTTAATATATGCCTCATCTGCCTGAATGGCAGCTCCTAATTTTCTTGCAGCTTCAATAGCGGTCATAATTAAAATCTCCTTTATATTACTGTACCCGAAAGCACATTGTTTACATTAGTTATTTTTATATTTAAGAATTTGCCTATATCAACTTTTTTTGCTTTAAAGGTTACGGCTATATTGCCGTCGGTATGTCCTGTGAACAACCCATCTTCTATTTCCTCCTCGCAGAGCACGCGGTAGTTTTTACCGAGCATATCCTGCTGATGGAGTTTACCGATTTCGTCCTGAACGGCTAATAATTCATCGAACCACTTGCCCTTTTCGGCACGGCTTACATTATCCGGCATTGTTTCAGCCGGCGTGCCCGGACGCGGCGAAAAGATGAAGGTGAAAAGCGAATTATACCGAACCTCTCGAACAAGGCTTACTGTATCCAAAAACTCCTCATAGGTCTCCCCGGGGAAACCGACTATAACATCGCTTGTCAGCACTATATCGGGCATAAGCTCCTTTGCTTTTTTCACAAGCGACAAATACCTATCACGGTCATAATGTCGGTTCATATCCTTAAGCACTCGGCTATTACCCGACTGAAACGGCAAATGCAGCTGATGGCATACCTTCTCGCATTCCGCCATGGTACGAAGCAGCTCCTCGGTGCAATCCCGCGGATGCGAGGTCATAAACCTGATTCTGAAATCGCCCTCAATCGCATTAATTTTACGAAGCAATCCCGAAAAATTAATATCCTCTTTTAGAGTCATACCGTAGGAATTAACATTTTGACCAAGCAGCGTTATATCGCGAATACCCGATGCTATCATTTCCTTTGCCTCGCGTAGAATTTCGGCGCTTTCTCTCGAGCGCTCGCGACCGCGCACATAAGGCACAATACAATAGGTGCAGAAATTGTTGCAGCCATACATAATAGGCAGCCAACCCTTAACCGCTCTGTCGCGAGATACGGGAAGGCCCTCAACGATATCTGCAACCTCGGTTGAGTTATTAAATATTCTCGGTCCGCCCGAGAGACGCTTATAAATAAATTCGGGCAAACGGTGCAGCACCTGTGTACCGAAAACAATATCGATATACGGATAGCTTTTTTTAATTCTATCTGCTACCTTTTGCTGCTGCCCCATACAGCCACAAACGGCAATAATCATATTTTTACGCGCAGCCTTGAGCCGCTTCATAGTGCCTATATTGCCATATACCCTATCTTCAGCATGCTCGCGCACAGCACAGGTGTTAAAAAGAACAAAATCTGCTTCCTCGGGGTTTTCGGTTAAGGTATACCCCATTTCTATAAGCATTCCCTTATAGTGCTCGGAATCGCTCACATTCTGTTGGCAACCGAAGGTGTTCACGCAGGCTTTTGGCTCGCCGTAGATTTCGGTAGCTAACGGGCGCACCTTTTTCATATATTCAATTTGCTCTAAAAAATGCAGATTTTCGGTACTCACAGAGCGTATCTCTCCCAATATATAAATATACTTTTATATTATACTATACTGCGCAGAAAAAAACAAGAAAAAAGAGTAGAAATCTTTATAGATTTTTGCTCTTTGTAATCTTATTAAATTTTCTTCATACACCATTTTATCAAGCACTAAAGCCAGCGGTAAAATTAAGGAAGCCAAAAATTACTTTGATATATTCCCAGATACGCGCATTAAAGAACTGGCTTTTAATCTTGGATTTTATGATAAATACCATTTCAGCAAGCAATTTAAAGGGCTAACGGGTATTTCTCCGAGTGTTTATAGAAAGAAAAATTATATAAACTAAAAATTACTCTTGATTATTCTTAAAAACTGTGTTATAATAGTTGGCGCTGTAAAAAAACAGCATTATGCGCTGATAGCTCAGCTGGATAGAGCATCTGCCTTCTAAGCAGAGGGGCGGGGGTTCGAGTCCCTTTCAGCGTGCCAATAAAAAGAACGGGTGCCGTAGGTATCCGTTCTTTTTTATTTTATTATTATGAGGGACTCGAACCCTGTGAGGGTGAGCACCGTTTAGAAAATATGCCGGTGGCATATGTTTAGGTGCGAAGTGTGCAGCGGCTATGCCGCAAGCACGAAAAACGCCAAAGGCGGTTTTGTCCCTTTCAGCGTGCCAACAAAAAGAACGGGTGCCGTAGGTATCCGTTCTTTTTTATTTTATGAGCTGTATTTATTATTTCCAACTAGTTCACATTGACAAATGATGAAAAAAATAATATAATTTAGTAATAATAAAATAAAAGGATTGATTAGAATGTCGAATATATGGCACGATATTTCACCAAAAAGAATTATGCCCGATGACTTTATGTGTGTAATTGAAATTACGAAGGGCAGCAAGAAAAAATATGAGCTTGATAAGGAAACGGGCTGCTTGATGCTTGACCGCATACTCTACACCTCTACCCGTTATCCCGCCAACTATGGCTTTATTCCCCGCACCTACGGCGATGATAATGACCCGCTTGATGTATTGCTTTTGTGCAGCGAGGAAATTGCGCCTATGTGTTTAGTTCGCGCCTACCCTATTGGCGTTATTTCTATGATTGATAACGGCAGAAATGATGAAAAGATTATAGCGATACCATTTAACGACCCAAATTATAATCAATATAAAAGCATTCACGACCTGCCTACACATATTTTTGATGAAATGAAGCACTTTTTTCAGGTTTATAAAAACCTTGAAAATAAGGAAACTGCCGTTAATGAGGTTAACGACCGCGACACTGCTATAAAAATCATCGACGAGGCTATTAACAACTATGTTGAAACTTTTTGTAAATAGGTGGTAGTATGTTAATTTCTACTATGACTATGGCATTTGCCGAGCAGTACGGTTATGTAGAAGCGGTGAAGCGGCTATCTCGTCTCGGATTTAACTGCCTTGATTTAACACTTACCCATTTTTCAAAAACCGACAGCGACCCACTGCTGTCAGAAAACTATAAAACGGTTGCCGAGGAAATTCGAAGCACCGCAAAGGAATGTGGCATTTCTTTCAACCAATGCCACGCGCCCTATTTTTCGAAAAGCGATATGACCTTGTTTGAAAGCGACAGCGAAATTCGCCAAAAGGTACTCGACAAAACTCTTCGCGCTATAGAAATTGCGGGCATTATCGGGGCTAAAGCGATAGTAATTCATCCCGCACACTTCACCAACTACAACCTTTCAAAGAGGAACGAAACTTTGGCCTATAATCTTAAATTCTACGGCGAATTCATCGAGGCTGCAAAAACAGCAGGCGTAAAAATCGCGGTGGAAAATATGTGGCAAAAACAAATTTACTCAAAGGCTATTGTTCCTGATGTTTGCTCCAACCCATACGAGCTGGCAGAATATATTGATGCTCTGAATGAAAAATATGGTGGCGGTTTTACCGCCTGCCTTGACATCGGACACTGCCTACTAACGGGTGTAGACCCCGCGGCTGCTATTAAAATACTGGGTAGCCGACTTGGTAATCTACACATTCATGATAACGATGCCCTCACAGACAAGCATTTAATGCCGGGGCGAGGTATTGCAGATTTTGCGGCAGTTATGCAAGCGCTTAAGGCTATAGACTATAAGGGCGAATTCACCTTTGAAGCCGATAAATATATAAAGCAGCACGCTGTGTCTGATTATGAATTGGCAGCAAGCAGCCTTTACAACAAGGCAATAGAATTAACTGAAAATATGTAAAATAAAAAAATCGGGCTTGGGAGACACTTCGTAAGGAAGTGTTCTCCCAATTTTCTTTTTATATAAAAATTGACACTTTATGTTTGAAAGTGTCATAGTGGGTTACATACTTCAAAATATTACCTATCTGAAACATAAAAATAATAAGTGATATTGTGTGACAGATCTCACAGTGATATTTTCTTTTGAAAATCCTCGCCTATGGCGAGATATTTCAAAAAAGGAAAGTGATATTAAAACCTTGCGGTTTTAGTGATATTTTATTCGCCCCTAAACTCGCGAAGCGAATAACACTCGGTGGTAGCCGAATAACACTGCGAAGCAATACAACTCGCCTTTGGCGAATAAAACTGAGGCGCACTTCCTTACGGAGTGCGCCTCTTCACCCGATTTTTTTATTTTTATTTGTGTAAAGAATAATAAATGTGCTCATTTTCTATGAGCACATTCTAAAACCCGCACAAAAGCAAGTTTTTCATATTAAATTCCTAAAACATTAACTATGTGGAAATAAAAGGTTCTCACATTTCCTATCAGTTAATATTTCAGTTATATTTTGGACCGTTGTTTCAGCTATATTGCAAAGCGCCTCGCGGGTTAAAAAGCCCTGATGCGAGGTAACAATTACATTAGGCATACTTATAAGACGCGCCAAAACATCATCATTTACGATATGACCCGAAAAGTCCTCAAAGAACACCTCCGACTCCTCCTCATAAACATCGAGGCAAGCGCCGCCTATATACCTGCTTTTAATTGCTTCGAGCAGAGCCTCGGCATCGATTAGTGCGCCGCGCGAGGTGTTTATCAGCATAACGCCTTTTTTCATTTTTTTAATAGATTCCTCATTTACAAGGTGATGTGTTTCCGGTGTTAACGGACAATGGAAGGATATAATATCGCTGTTTTTAAACAATGTATCCAAATCCACATATTCCGCGTTCACTTCACTGTTCGGGTATTTATCAAATGCCAATATTTTCATACCGAAGCCACGGCAAATATCAATGAACACTCTACCTATTTTACCCGTTCCTATAACGCCCACCGTTTTACCGTGCAAATCGAAGCCTGTAAGATTTGTGAGGCTAAAGTTAAAATCCCTTGTTCGGATATACGCCTTGTGCACGCGGCGAATTGAGGTTAGCAGCATAGCCATAGCGTGCTCGGCAACGGCATAAGGTGAATATGCAGGTACATGAACTACGGGAATTCTGCCGCGAAGCGCCGAAAAATCGACATTATTATAGCCCGCGCAGCGCAATGCAATAACCTTAATATTCATTTCACACAGCTGCTCAATAACATCAGCATTTACGGTATCATTCACAAACACGCAAATTCCGTCGCACCCGCGTGCAAGCTCCACCGTATCGATAGTGAGCTTGGTTTCATAGAACTTGAATTTAATGCTGCTGTCCACCGACGAAAACGACTCAATATCATAATTTTTTGCATCGAAAAATGCTATTTTCATTTAATTCACTCCCACAGTATTATGCACAAAATAAGCGCCGAAATTTGCGGCGCTTAAAATTTATTTAAAGAAAAGCGGCAGTCGCTCTAAAAAGATTATATCCTTTCTTTCTGCAGCATCGCCCTCGGCCAAAACAGCCACCGAAGCTGCCTCTATTCCGCCTGCGGCTGCCACCAGCTCACGCACTGCAGCTAATGACTCGCCTGTACTTATAACATCATCAACTATAAGCACTTTTTTGCCGCGAACACGCTCCACCTCATCACTTCCAAGATAAAGCGTTTGAACATTATTTGTGGTAATAGAACGCACTTCAACCTTAACCGGCTCGCCAAGATACACCTTCATACCCTTTCGCGCTACAACATAGGGCTTGCCCGACTGTCGCGACATCTCGTAGGCCAACGGTATGCTCTTTGCCTCGGGAGTTAAAATTATATCAAACTCGGGAGACCTTTTAAGAAGCTCCGTTGCGGAGGCTATGGTAATTTCGGTATCACCAAAAATAATAAAGGCTGCAATATCCAGCTTATCGCTTACCGGAAAACGCTTAAGGCTACGCTCAAGACCTGCAATTTTGATATTATAAAATTCTGACATAAAGCTACCTCATTTCTTATTAACCCGGAGGCCATGCAAGATTGCGGCGAGCAAGCAAATGAAAATGAATGTGCCCTACCGTTTGACCGCCGTCAACTCCGCAGTTGTTAACAATTCTAAAGCCATTCTCAAGCTTTTCATTTTGAGCAATTATCGCTGCTGCCTCAAAAACCTTGGCTATTAAAGCGCTGTTTTCGGGAGTTATTTCAGCAGCCGATGCAATATGCTCTTTAGGAATTATAATAGCGTGAAATGGTGCTTGCGGGTCAATATCAAGGAAGGCATAAACCCACTCATCCTCATACACCTTTGTTGAGGGGATTTGTCCCGCAGCAATTTTGCAAAATAAACAGTCTGCCATAATTAGCCTCCTATTTTCTCCTTGACGAACTCAACTGCAAGTGCTAAAGCCTCGCAGATTTTTGAAGCGTCCTTTCCGCCTGCCATGGCAATATCGGGGCGACCGCCACCGTTACCGCCGAGGCACTTTGCAGCACCGCTTACAATTTCACCAGCCTTAATGCCAGCTGCTACCGCCGACCTGCCTGCTGCGGCGCAAAGAGTGATTTTTTCTGCTGATTTAGCAACAAGCAATACAACCGCGTTGTCATTCTCACTCTTAACCTTTTCGGCAATGGAGCGAATTTCGTCAGCTCCCGAATTTTCAACCGCCGCGGTTATAACCTCGATAGAGCCGATAATTGTTTTATTCTTAAGAATATCGTCGAGCTTGCCCATAGCAATTTTAGCCTCGAGCTGCTCTATTTTCTTTTCATTTTCTTTGCTCTCAAGCATAACCTGTGCCGCGCGAGAAGCAATTTCTGCAGAGTTACCCGTTTTAAGGGTTGCAGCGGTTTCATCTATGAGCGCCTGCTTTGAGTTGATAAGAGCGAGCGAATTAAAGCCTGTTACTGCCTCAATTCTGCGAACGCCTGCAGCAACACTAGATTCGCTAATCACCTTGAAAAGACCGATATTACCTGTGTTTGCTACATGTGTACCGCCGCAGAATTCAACGGATTTATCCTCGATTTTAACAACGCGAACAGTATCGCCGTACTTTTCTCCGAAAAGTGCCATAGCACCGAGCTTTTTAGCCTCGTCGATAGGCATTTCGCGGTTATCAACAGCTACTGCAGATAAAATATTAGTGTTTATAATTTCCTCAACGCGAGCCAATTCCTCGGCTGTGAGTGCTGAAAAATGTGTAAAGTCGAAGCGTACAACGCTCTCATTCACCATACTGCCAGCCTGCTGAACATGTGTACCGAGCACCTCGCGAAGTGCTGCCTGCAGGAGGTGGGCTGCGGTATGGTTGCGGCGAATAGCAGCGCGACGAGCTACATCAATTTCTGCGGCTACCTTATCACCTACACATACTGTGCCGCTAGTAATTTTAGCGTTATGAGTAAATATTCCGTTAGCAGTTTTCTTTGTATCGGCAACGGCTATCTCGGCATTGCCCGAGATTTTACCGCTATCGCCTACCTGACCGCCTGATTCGGCATAGAATGGGGTTTTATCAAGCACTATGATAGCGCTATCACCCTCGCTCGCTGCGGGCAGATGCTCACCACCTACAACTATGTCGAGAACGGTTGCGGTTGCGGTATTTTCGGTATATCCAACAAACTCGGTAGCGGGGATATTGTCAAACGCTATTCCATCGCTCTTCCAGCTTTCGGCATCGGCGGCTTTTCTGCCCTTTCTTGCCTTTTCGCGCTGCTCGAGCATAAGTTCATTGAAGCGCTCTTCATTGAGGGTCATATCATTTTCGGCTAAAATATCCTTTGTGAGGTCGAGCGGGAAGCCGTATGTATCATACAGCTTAAAGGCATCGTCTCCCGACAGCTCTCCACCCTTAACCGTAAGAGTTGATAAAATTGCAAGACCTTGATCGATAGTCTTGGCAAAGGCAGCCTCCTCAAAGGAGATAACCTTTTTAATCAGCTCCTGCTTATCAACCAGCTCGGGGTAGCCTGCCTTGTTTTCGGCAATGACTGTATCCACAAGAATGGGTAAAAACGCACCGTTTATACCGATAAGCTTGCCATGGCGTGCTGCGCGGCGGATAAGGCGGCGAAGCACATAGCCTCTGCCTTCATTGGAGGGGATAATACCGTCGCTAATCATAAAGGTTGAGGCGCGGGCGTGGTCGGTAATAGCGCGGATAGAAACATCGGTCAGCTTATCCTTGCCATATTCCTTGCCCGATAATTCACAAACCTTGTTTAAGATGTTGCGAACCGAGTCAACCTCGAACATATTGTCAACATCCTGCATAACACAAGCAAGACGCTCAAGACGCATACCGGTATCGATATTCTTATGCTCAAGCTCGGTATAGGTGCCGTCGCCCATATTGTTGAACTGCGAGAATACGTTGTTCCAAATTTCCATATAGCGGTCGCAGTCGCAGCCGGGCTTACAGACATCGCTGCCGCAGCCGCATTTTATGCCGCGGTCGAAATAAATTTCGCTGCACGGGCCGCAAGGACCTGTTCCGTGCTCCCAAAAGTTATCGGCCTTGCCGAGCTTTACAATAT
>JAZRMU010000038.1:0-30699 GCA_045647785.1 Acutalibacteraceae bacterium | reverse complement strand
TCAGCGCCGATAGCCTTTGCAACCGACTCAACATACTTACCAACAGTAAGGTCGCCGTCGATAACGTACTGCTGCTCAACTAAGCAGTTCTCTTTATAATATTTACCGATTTTACCCTCAACGATTTTGCCGAGAACAGCGTCGGGCTTGTTAGCCATTTTGGGGTCTTCCTTCATCTGAGCGATGAGGATTTCCTTCTCCTTATCAAGAACCTCAGCAGGAACGCTTGCGGGATCAAGATAAGCCGGATTCATAGCTGCAATCTGCATTGCAACATTCTTACCCATAGCAACGAGCTCTGCGTTATCAGCATCAGCCTCGGTATCAAACTTAACCATAACACCGATTTTGCCACCGCCGTGAACATAGGATACGAGCTTGCCCTCGAAACGAGCGAAGCGGCGAACCTTAATGTTCTCGCGAATAGCAAGGAATAATTCCTGAACCATTTCTTCAACGGTCTGACCGTTCTCGCTGCAAGCAAGAAGAGCATCCATATCAGCGGGATTCTCTGCGATAACGATATTTGTAATTCTTTCAGCAAGAGCCTTGAATTCTGCACCGTTAGCAACGAAGTCGGTTTCAGCATTCATTTCAACTAAAGCACCTACGCCGTCCTTAACGATAGCGCAAACGGTACCTTCAGCTGCAACACGGCCAGCTTTTTTAGCCTGCGAAGCTAATCCCTTTTCTCTTAAATAGTCAACAGCGGCATCCATATTGCCATCGCACTCGGTAAGAGCCTTTTTGCAATCCATCATACCGCAACCGGTTTTTTCTCGTAATGCCTGAACATCTTTTGCTGTAAAAGCCATTGTTTTATCCTCCGAATATTTATTTTTAATTATTCAGCGTCTGCTACTGTTTCCTCGGTCATCTCTGCGATTTCTTCGGATGCAGCCTCTTCAGCAGCAGTTCCCTGCTCGCCCTGACGAGCCTCGATTACTGCAGAAGCAATAGTTTCAGCGATGAGCTTAACTGCACGGATAGCATCATCGTTACCCGGAATTACAGCATCAACCTCATCGGGATCGCAGTTGGTATCGCAGATAGCGATAATCGGAATGCCAAGCTTTTTAGCTTCAGCAACTGCAATTCTTTCTTTTCTCGGGTCAACAATAAATAATGCGCCCGGAATCTTGTTCATATTCTCGATACCGCCGAGGAACTTCTCAAGCTTCTCGATTTCGAGCTTAAGACCTGCAACTTCCTTCTTGGGGAGAAGGTCGAATGTGCCGTTCTCTTCCATTTCGCGGAGCTGCTTAAGTCTTCTGATTCTGCCACGGATTGTTGTGAAGTTGGTGAGCATACCGCCGAGCCAACGAGCGTTAACGAAAGGCATTTCGCAACGGATAGCCTCTTCCTTAACGGAATCCTGAGCCTGCTTTTTGGTACCTACGAAAAGAATATCGCCGCCGTTTGCTACGATATCGCGAGCAAAGAAGTAAGCTTCGTTTAACTTCTTAACGGTCTTCTGAAGGTCGATAATGTAAATACCATTGCGTTCTGTGAAGATGTAAGGAGCCATCTTGGGGTTCCATCTTCTTGTCTGGTGGCCGAAGTGAACGCCTGCTTCGAGCAACTGTTTCATTGATACTACTGCCATGTCTTTTTCCTCCTGAGGTTTTCCCTCCATCCCGCTTACAGTTAACAGTTTTCGCCCGTATCAAAGCGACACCTACTGTACCAAACGGAATGTGTGTAATATTTTGCTGCACTTTCGCAGCCTGAACATTATATCACAACGCACTCATTAATGCAAGGACTTTTTTATAAAAAGCTATTTTTTTATATTTTATATATAATAATATCGTTTTTTAGATATTTTTTTATGTTTGCGATATTGACTTTTCACCCTGTTTTGCCGTATAATTGGTAAAATAAAATATTTGGAGGAATTTAAATGGCTTATTATTTTGAAAATGTTTCCCACACCTTTAATGAGTACTTGTTAGTGCCCGGCTATTCCTCGGCTGATTGCATTCCCGCTAATGTCAGCCTCAAGACCCCTCTTGTAAAGTTCAAGAAGGGTGAGGAGCCCGCAATTTCGCTCAATATACCTATGGTTTCTGCAATAATGCAGTCGGTATCGGGTGAAAGACTGGCTGTAGCCCTTGCTCAAGAGGGTGGCGTTTCTTTTATCTACGGTTCACAGTCTATAGAGGATGAGGCTGCAATGGTAGCCCGTGCAAAAAACTTTAAGGCAGGCTTTGTTACAAGCGCATCAAACATAAAGCCTGACCAGACTTTGGCTGATATTATCGCTCTTAAGGAGGAAAACGGCTTTTCCACCGTTGCTGTTACAGAGGACGGTACCTCCGGCGGCAAGCTGCTCGGTATTGTTACCAGCCGCGATTATCGTGTTAGCCGTATGGACCCCTCCACAAAGGTTAGCGAATTTATGACTCCCTTTGATAAGCTTATTTACGCTTATGATGATATTACCTTAAAAGAGGCTAACAATATCATTTGGGATAATAAATTAAATTCCCTGCCGGTAATCGACCGCGAGGGCAATCTTAAATCTATCGTTTTCCGCAAGGACTACGACCAGCACAAGAAAAACCCGCTTGAATTACTCGACAGCGACAAGCGCTATGTTGTGGGAGCCGGTATCAACACCCGCGACTATGAGGAGCGCATTCCCGCCCTTATTGAAGCAGGCGCAGATGTGCTTTGCATCGACTCTTCAGAGGGCTTTAGCGAGTGGCAGGCAAGAACACTTAAGTTCGCCCGCGAAAAATATGGCGATAAGGTTAAAATTGGCGCAGGTAATGTTGTTGATGCGGAGGGCTTTAACTTCCTCGCAGATGCAGGTGCTGACTTTATTAAGGTTGGTATCGGCGGCGGCTCGATTTGTATCACCCGAGAGACAAAGGGTATCGGTCGCGGACAAGCCACAGCGCTCATTGATGTTTGCAAGGCAAGAGATGAATACTTCAAGAAGCACGGTGTTTATGTTCCTGTTTGCTCCGACGGCGGTATCGTTCACGACCACCACATGACTTTAGCTCTTGCTATGGGTGCTGACTTTATGATGCTCGGTCGCTACTTTGCCCGCTTTGACGAGAGCCCGACAAACAAGCTTATGGTAAACGGCTCTTATGTTAAGGAGTATTGGGGCGAGGGTTCAAACCGCGCACGCAACTGGCAGCGCTATGACCTCGGCGGCGATAAGAAGCTATCCTTCGAGGAGGGTGTTGACTCCTATGTACCGTATGCCGGCTCGCTCAAGGATAATGTAGCGATTTCACTTGCAAAGGTTCGCTCAACCATGTGCAACTGCGGCGCGCTCTCAATTCCCGAGTTGCAGGAAAAGGCTAAATTAACACTTGTTAGTGCTACCAGTATTATCGAGGGTGGCGCACACGATGTTATCACCAAAGAAAGCGGAAATATTCACAAATAATAAGCATAATTAAACCCCGTGGTATTGACCACGGGGTTATTTTTTATTTATTTTGTGCCTGTCGAGCCGAAGCCGCCCGCACCGCGCACCGTTTCCTCTAATTCATTAACCTCGTAAAAATCAACCGCTAAAAACGGTGCTATTACCATTTGGGCAATACGCTCGTTCTTTTCAATGCTTTGCGGCTTATCGGAATGATTATGAAGCGCCACCATAACCTCACCGCGATAGTCGGCATCAACTACGCCTACCTTATTAGCAGGAGCAAGGCCGCGCTTTGAGGCAATGCCGCTTCTGGCATAAATAAAGCCTGCATATCCTTCGGGCACTTCAAGTGCAATACCCGTTGGAACAAGCACGGTTTGCTGCGGATTAATGGTTAAATCTTCTTCCAAGCAGGCATAAAGGTCAGCACCTGCGGCAAACTCCGAGCCGTAGGTTGGAATTACTGCATTTTCTTTTAATTTTTTAACATTTACTATAGCCATAATATTATCCCCTTTTAGTTACTGCTTTAATTTTAACAATAAACCGCAGGAAAATCAACACCTAATATTTTTTAAAGCCCTGCCCTATTATCTGACCCGCGTCGGTTACGGTAGTAAAAGCGCCGCTGTCTATACTATAAACAATTTCCAAAACGCCCGACACCTCATACGCTCTGACGGCACACAGCACCATCCCTCTGCTTTCTCCCGTGTATCCGCCGGTAGCCGGCACAAGTGTTGCGCCGCGGTTCAGCGCCACGCCAATGGTTTTGCACATTTCCTCGCCCTTCCCGCTGATTATCAAGAGCATTTTACCGCGGTCAGCGCCATATAGCACACCGTCTATTATGCGCGAGGCGGCATAGATAGAAATAAGGCTATATAGCGCGCTTTCGATATTCCCATACACTAAAGCCGACAGCGCACAAACGCAAAAATCAAACACCATTATTACTCTGCCAACCGAAATATGACTCTTTTTGGTATTTACAAGTGTTGCAATAATTTCAACGCCGCCGGTTGTAGCACCGCGCAGCATTATGAGAGATAACCCGAAGCCCGACACAATACCGCCGAAAACGGCTGCCAAAATCGGACTCAAGGTATACTTTGGCAATAAAACTTCAAAAATGCTCAACATCAGCGATAAAATAAAAGTAACGGCGACGGTTTTAAATATAAAACCGCCGCCCATTCTTTTAAAAGCTATTATAAAAAGCGGTATATTAAAAAGCGCTACCAGCAAGCCTGTGGATAGCCCCGTAAGGCTGTGCAGCACCAACGCTACACCCGTAAAGCCTCCGGGAATTATATTGTTTGGAGTAAAAATCACAGCGACCGCCGCCGCATAAACAGTTATCCCAAAAAGCCAATATAAAGCATCTCTAATATACCTTTTTTTCACAAAAACTACTCCTTTTAGAGTTCTTGTGAAAAGTTTTCCCAAATTATCTCAAATAATTCCTTTGCCCTGTCGGCTTGCCCCGATAAATGAAGAAAACCGAAAAGGGTTTCAAGCCCCGTTGCAATATGATATTCTCCGCTGCTTGCATTTTTAGGGGTATTTCCCGTATGAAAATTTCTGCCGCGCTTAAAAATCGACAGTTCTTCATCGGTTAATTTCTCGGCTATCAGCGAATATGCCGCCGCTTGAGATACCGCATTAACAAGCTTTACCGACATACTGTGCAGCTGCCCCGACGGGCGGTTGACCTCCGCCAACCTTTCACGCACGAAAAGCCCGTATACGCTGTCTCCCACAAAGGATAGCACTGCAGGATTTAACTGTTTAGCATTCAAAACCTTCACCCCTAATATTACGGAACATAATCGAATTCAACACCGCAAATGCTTACGGTATCGCCCTCTTTAACCCCCGCCTTTTCAAGCGCCTTTATAATACCGCTTGTGCGGAGAGTACGCTCGAAATACTGCAACGACTCGTAGTCATCAGGGTCAACCTTGTTCATAACATCGTCTACCCAATCGGCATCGTCAACATAGAAAACACCGTTTCGAACATTTACTGTGAATGTATCCTTGGGTTTGAACTCGGTTATAACGGGCGCTGCCTCGGGCTCGTAACGGATTATGGGCGGCAGAGTTGAAAGTGTTTCGGCCACACAGTTAATAAGCGCATCTGTACCCTCGGCAATGGCTGCCATAATTGGGAAAAATTTATAGCCTAGTGTTTCGAAATGTACGCGAATACGCTCAATTTCATCCTCTTCGATAAGGTCGCACTTATTTCCCACAATAATCTGCGGGCGGGTTGCAAGCTCGCTGGAAAACACAGCAAGCTCTTTGTTTATCTTTTCAAAATCGTCAAGCGGGTCTCTGCCCTCGCTACCCGAAATATCAATTACATGCAAAAGCATTCTGCATCGGTCAACATGGCGCAGAAACTCGTGTCCGAGTCCCTTACCCTCTCCCGCGCCCTCAATAAGACCGGGGATGTCCGCCATAACAAAGGATGTACCCTCATCAACCCTAACAACACCGAGAACGGGTGTGAGCGTTGTGAAATGGTAGTTAGCTATCTGCGGCTTTGCCTCGCTGACAACCGATACAAGGGTCGATTTACCGACATTTGGGAATCCGATAAGACCTACATCTGCCAGCAATTTAAGCTCCAGCGTTACGTCGAGCTCCTCGCCCTTTTGACCGTTGTTTGCAAAACGGGGAATCTGGCGGGTTGATGTGGCAAAATGGAAGTTTCCCCAACCGCCGTTGCCGCCCTTTGCGATAACGGTGGGCGTATTATCCGAAATATCGGCTATAATTCTACCTGTTTCGGCATCCTTAACGAGTGTACCGCGCGGCACACCGATAACTAAATCCTTTGCGCTTTTACCCGTGCAGCGACAAGCTCCTCCCTTCTCGCCATCCTCCGCTATATACTTTCTTTTATAACGGAAATCGGCGAGGGTGGAAAGGTTATCGTCAACTCGGAAAATTATGCTGCCTCCCCTGCCGCCGTCGCCGCCGTCAGGTCCGCCTGCAGCTACATATTTCTCTCTATGAAAGGTAGCAGCGCCGTTGCCGCCGTTACCTGCTTTTAGATGTATTTTTGCAACATCAACAAACATAGCTTTCACCTAAAATATAACTTAATAAAATAAAAAGGCTCGGTTTTCCCGAGCCTTTAGGTTTGATTACTGCTCAACAGCATAAATGCTAACCTGCTTGCGGTCGCGGCCAACTCTTTCGAATTTTACCTTTCCGTCAATTAAAGCAAACAGGGTATCATCAGAGCCCTTACCTACATTGTTACCGGGATGGAAGTGAGTTCCTCTCTGACGAACGAGAATGTTGCCGGCCAATACAAACTGACCGTCGCCACGCTTAACACCAAGACGCTTTGCCTCGCTGTCGCGACCGTTCTTAGTAGAACCCATACCTTTTTTATGAGCAAATAACTGAATGTTAATCTTTAACATGAATTACACCTCCGAAATTTTTATATTGTTGCTGTACTGCTTGGCAAGCTCGGTTATATGAAGCTTAAAGCCTTCTAGCACTATTTGTGTTTCTTCGTTGGGACTTTTTAGGCGAAACTCCATTTTGCCGTCATCTACGGTAACATCGGATTTATCACCAATGATTTCCAAAATGGTGTTAGCCGCCATATAGGCCGCCGAGGAAACTGCAGCGCATACAAGCCTGCCGTTTTGGTCGCTAGCACTCTCGGTGCTATGACCGCTGACTCTAAAGCCCGAAAGCCTTTCGCCAGTGAAAAAAACCACCTTAGTCATAAATTAACCGATTTCGTTAATCTGTACCTTGGTATAGGGCTGTCTGTGGCCCATCTTACGCGCGCTGCCCTTTTTCGGCTTGTAGGTAAATACTGTTACCTTCTTGCCCTTACCGTTCTTCATTACGGTACCCTTAACAACAGCATCCTTTACGTAAGGTTTGCCAACCTTTAAAGTTGTGTTCTTAACAGCAACAACCTTATCGAAGATTACTTCTTCTTCAGCTTCAGCGCCGAGCTTCTCTACATAGATAACATCGCCGGGCTGAACGCGGTACTGCTTACCGCCTGTTTCGATAATTGCGTACATTTTTATCGCACCTGCCTTAATTCAGTCTCGCTACGGAGGGCGTATGCCAAGGCATAACTTTATAGACCCACAATATGCGGCTCTACCATTCTACTACTAAACCGATAGAATGTCAAGAGTTTTTTATAAAAAATACGGGGTGCATTTTCGCACCCCATAATTTTATTTCATTAATACATTCCACCTGCTGCGGCAGCGGCTGCAGCATTGGCAGCTGCGGCGTCTTCGGGCTTATCGGCAACCAAGGTTTCGGTTGTGAGCACCATTGCGGCTACGCTCGCAGCATTCTGAAGCGCTGAACGGGTAACCTTTGTGGGGTCCACAATACCTGCCTCAATCATATCGGTATAGCTTTCATTATAAGCATCGAAGCCATAGTTTGTTTTACCCGATGCCTTGATGTTCTGAACAATAACGCTGCCCTCAAGACCTGCGTTAAGCGCAATCTGACGAATAGGAGCCTCAAGTGCCTTGAGCACGATTTGCACACCTGTTTTCTGGTCGCCCTCGGTGGTATCGAGCAGAGCCTCAACGGCAGGAATTGCATTAAGCAATGCTACACCGCCGCCTGCAACAATGCCCTCCTCAACGGCTGCCTTGGTAGCAGCAAGAGCGTCCTCAATGCGGAGCTTTTTCTCCTTCATTTCGATTTCGGTTGCAGCGCCAACGCGAACAACAGCTACACCGCCCGCAAGCTTTGCAAGGCGCTCCTGCAGCTTTTCACGGTCGAAATCGGAGGTAGAGGTTTCGATTTGTGCCTTAATCTGATTAATGCGAGCGCTAATTTCCTCGGGCACGCCGACACCGTCAACAATAATGGTGTTTTCTTTGCCTACCTTAACCTGACGCGCACGACCAAGCAGCTCGATTGTAGCATCGCGAAGCTCTAGACCCAGCTCCTCGGTAATGACCTCACCGCCGGTTAAAATGGCAATATCGCGCAGCATTTCCTTTCTGCGGTCGCCAAAGCCGGGGGCTTTAACGGCAACGCAGGTGAAGGTGCCGCGAAGCTTATTAAGAACCAATGTGGAAAGCGCCTCGTTTTCAATATCCTCGGCAATTATGAACAGCTTTTTGCCTGCTGCCACAATCTGCTCAAGAAGCGGAAGAAGCTCTTGAATATTGGTGATTTTCTTATCGGTAATAAGGATAAGCGGGTCATCGAGCACCGCCTCCATCTTATCGGTATCGGTTACAAGATAGGGAGAAAGATATCCGCGGTCGAACTGCATACCATCGACAACCTCTGTGTAGGTTTCGGCGGTCTTGGATTCTTCAACAGTTATAACACCGTCGGCGCTCACCTTTTCCATAGCCTCGGCAATAAGGCGACCGATATATTCATCGCCTGCCGAAACGGTGGCAACACGGGCGATATCCTCGCTGCCTGTTACCTTTTGCGAATTAGCTGAAACGGCGTGCATTGCAGCCTCTACAGCCGCCGAAATACCCTTTTTAACAACCATGGGATTAGCGCCTGCTGCGACATTCTTCATTCCGTCGTTAATAAGTGCTTGAGCTAGCACGGTGGCGGTTGTTGTACCGTCGCCTGCGGCATCGTTAGTTTTAACCGATACCTCCTTAACAAGCTGCGCGCCCATATTTTCAAAGGCATCCTCAAGCTCGATTTCCTTGGCTATAGTAACGCCGTCATTAGTAATAAGGGGCGAGCCGAATTTTTTATCGAGCACAACATTTCTGCCTTTAGGACCGAGTGTTACCTTAACGGCATCGGCAAGCTTATCAACGCCTGCTTGGAGTGCCTTACGGGCATCCTCGCCAAAAATAATATTTTTAGCCATAATAACTACACCTCACAATTATTCAACAATAGCCAGAATATCTGACTGACGGATAATGGAGTATTCTACTCCATCAACCTTAACCTCGTTACCTGCATACTTACCCACCAGCACGCGGTCGCCAACCTTAACGGTCATAACAACCTCATTACCGTCAACAAGTCCGCCGGGACCTACTGCTACAACCTCGGCAATCTGGGGCTTTTCTTTAGCAGCTGCGGCTAAAATAATGCCGCTTTTAGTTGTTTCCTCTGCTTCACAAAGCTTTGTTACAACCCTGTCGGCTAACGGCTTTATAGTCATAAAAAATTCCTCCTTACAAGTTTAATATATTTAATATTGTAACCAAAATTTACTAAAAATCAAGCAAACTGCTAAAAATTAGCAATTACTTATTAATTTTCCTTCGGAACGATGAAACGAAGCGCCTTTTCGGCAATCGAAAACCTTACCTTTTTAAGATGAACAAGCTCACCGTCAAGATTAACCGGCATTTCATTTTCAGATTCAATTTCCATACATTTGCATTTGCCCATTGAGCAAATGTCAAGCCCCTCGTGTCTACCCTGCTCATAGACCTTAACGAGCGAGGGTATTTTAAGCTTGGAAACGGGGTTTATAATAACATAATCGAGTATACCATCAAACGGAACAGCATTGGGCGCCGCCTTGAAGCCGCCGCCGTAGATAGGTCCGTTAGCGCAGACGGCAAAGAGATAATCGTGCACTGCAGTTTGCGCGCCATCAATAGTTATCTTAAGCTTGAGACCGATTTTACCAAGAAAAGTCTTGAGCAAGGACAGCTTATATGCCACACTGCCGCTAATAAGCGGAAGTCGCTTGAAAAGTCGCATCCCGTCGGCAACAATGGCATCCATACCGACCGAGCAGCAGTTTATACAGTAATAATCATTGGCTTTAATTAAATCGATATCTATTTCCTCGCCTGATATTTGAGCCCCGATATCGAAAAACCGCTTTTTATCGCCGAAGCTTTTGAGAAAGTCGTTTGCCGAGCCGCAGGGAACAACGCCAAAGGCAACATTATCATAGCCCACAATGCCGTTGATAACCTCAAAGCCGGTGCCCTCGCCTCCGCAAGCAAACATTCTTATTTGTTCACCCGACTCGGCCTCTCTGCGGGCAATTTGAGTACCCTCGCTGCTTTTTTCGGTTACATATATTTTATAATTCTCGCCCTTTAGAGCATTTTCAATTTCAGGGATAAGTGATGTGCCGTTACCCTTACCAGCGGTAGGGTTGATTATAAAAACATATCTCATTTCCACTTTTCCTTTATTTAAAATACATAAACAGCTGGCATTTTATCATTCCGTTATAGAGCTTTCGGCGCTTATCGGCAGCTCTGCCAAAGATGCGCTCAAACTCATCGTGCGGGCTTATAACATAATATTTTTTACCCTCTGCCTTTTCGAACACCTTACCCATGGTGCTGTAAATTTCCTCGGCAGCCTTAATATCGAGAAGCCTTTCACCATAGGGTGGGTTGGTAATAACAAGGGCTCTGCCCTCCCCCAATGTGAAATCCTTGATATCTCGAACGGCAGTTTTAATATAACGCTGGACGCCCACCTTTTTTGCATTAGCCATAGTGAGTTCAACACAAGCCGGGTCTATATCGAAGCCATAAGCCTCAAAATCGATATTATGGCGTATGCTATCGAGCGCAGCAGTGCGCTCCTCGCGCCACACCTTATCAGGAATAAAGCCGAATTTTTCAGCCGCAAAGAAGCGTCCGATACCGGGGGCTATATGCGCTGCATGCATAGCCGCCTCGATAAGAATTGTGCCCGAACCGCAAAACGGGTCATAAATTTTAGTGTCGGGATAAATTCTCGCCGTGTCGCACATAGCTGCAGCAAGAGTTTCCTTTAAGGGGGCATCGTTTGAAATGCGGCGATAGCCACGCTTATGAAGCCCCTCTCCGGAGGTATCTATCATAAGGGTTACTACATCCTTCATAATTGAAAAACGCACCCTGTATTCACTTCCGGTTTCGCTGAACCAGCTGATATTATATTTCGATTTCAGCCTCTCAACAATCGCCTTTTTAATTATCGACTGACAGTCGGGTATACTGAAAAGCTGTGAATTAAGGCTATGCCCATTCACGGGGAAGGCATCATCCCTGCCTATAAAATTCTCCCAAGGCAGCGCCTTTGTTCCCTCGAAAAGGTCGGTGAAGGATGTGGCACGAAATTCTCCCACATTTATTAAAACACGCTCGGCGTAGCGGGTGTTTATATTAACTCTCGCGAGGGTTGCCTCATCTCCCGAAAAAAGCACTCTGCCATTTTCAGCAACAACATTTTCAACGCCCATTCGGCGCAGCTCATCAGCCAGAATCCCCTCAATGCCAAAAAGACAGGGGGCAACAAAATTAAGCTTCATTTATATCTCCTTACTTATATGCCTCGTTACATGGCATCCGATATTAACCGCTACCGGCAGCCCCGCAATATGCGTTGGGGCATACTCAATATTAACAGCCAAGGCGGTCGTTTTGCCACCGAAGCCCTGCGGACCGATGCCGAGTAAATTTATTTTCTCTAAAAGCTGCCTTTCGAGTGCAGCGTAATATTCGTTTTTATTGGGGGTGTCTACATCGCGGCAAAGCGCTTTTTTGGAAAGCAGCGCCGAGCCCTCAAAATCGCTCCCGATACCAACGCCCACAACTATCGGCGGGCAGGGATTTCCGCCTGCTTTTTTAACCGTTTCCAGCACAAAATCAACAACACCATTTTCGCCGTCGGCAGGGTTAAGCATTTTTATTGCGCTCATATTTTCGCTTCCAAAGCCCTTGGGAGCCACAGTTATATGCACACTGTCTCCCGCGACCAGCTCGGTGTGGATTACGGCAGGAGTATTATCCTCTGTATTAACTCGGTTTAGCGGGTCGGCTACTATAGATTTGCGAAGCAGACCCTCGGTGTAGCCTGCGCGCACACCATCATTAATGGCATCATAAAGATTACCACCGCTAAAATGAACATCCTGTCCGATTTTCAGGAAAACAACCGCCATACCCGTATCCTGGCAAATGGGCAGTCCATTTTGCCTTGCTACCGAGAGATTGCGGCACAGCTCACACATTATCTCACTCGCTAGCGGACTGCTTTCACAGTCTTTAGCCGAGGCTATTCTTTTTTCAAGCGACATCGGCAAATTAAGATTAGCCTCAATGCACATCGTCTTTATAGCCTCCGCTATAACCGAAACATTTATCTCGCGCACCATAATCCCCCATTCTACACAATAGCCCACACCCCGCAGGGCGTGGGCATTTAGTTAAGCCTTAAATGTTATCGTTTTCTTATTTAACACCTGCACCGCGCTTATTGCGCTTTGCATCGGGATTTTTTCTTTTAAGGTCGGAAAATTTTTCCTCGCTGGTTTGCTTGAAGCGGTTCATCATTTCCTCAAAAGTTTCCGCCTCGCTCTTTTTCGCGGTCCAAACAAAGGAGCTGTCCACCTTCTGCTGTGGGCGCTCGGCTCTCGGAGCCCTTGAGCGCTGCGAGAATTCAGGCTTCTGCTCTGAAGCACGTTTTATGCTCAAAGAGATTTTACCATCATCGCTGATGCTTAAAACCTTCATTTTAACAACATCGTTTTCCTTAACATGGTCGCGAATTTCGTTCACATAGGTTGAAGCAACCTCTGAAATATGTACCATACCCGTTTTGGAATCTCCCAAATCCACAAAAACGCCGAATTTAGTGATTCCTGTAATTTTACCCTCTACAATTTGACCTACCGTTAGCTGCATTTGACCCAAATATCCCCCTTGGAAATTGAAAACCTAGTTGCCTGAAACATCGATAAAAATCTGTTCATCGGCATAAACATAGCCCAAACGCTCTCTCGCAGCCTTTTCGATAATCTTTTTCTCGTTTCCGCTTTCGAGTAAATTTGAGAGATATTCTATCTGCGCAGTTTTTTCTGCCTTGATTTTTTCAAGCTGCGCTAAAGAATTCTGCTCCTCTGCCAATTTTTGCCAAAGAGTGCAAAGAGAAAAAATCATATATACAGACAGCGCTATTGCCGCAAAGCGCAATATAAAACTACCCTTTTTCTTTTGATTCTTTTTCATAGAGTTTACACCTTTTCAGCCGCGTTCGACTTATGCTTATTTTCTTTAGTATACACCAAACCACCTACTGCTTTCAAGTGCTTTTTTACATATTTAATGCTTTTTTGTAATATTTTACTTATATTAAGCAGTATTTTACGCGCTGTTTTCCAAAAAACACCGAACACGGCAAAAATAAAGCGCTTTATTTTTGAAAGCACCGATATTATCAGCCTTAAAAACGCACTCAAAGCTTTGGCAAGTGGGGCAGACAGCGTGAAGTGAAATGCCACAAAGGAAATTCCTATGCCAAGCAGCATAAAAAAGCGCACCTCGCCGCCGGTCAGCGCCAAAGCAAACAAAAAAGTAACAAAGGATATAATTTCGCAAAAAATTATATCCTCTAAATTTATAGCAACTACCGAATGGCGCACTGCCTTTCTTATTGCCCTTAAAACGCTGTACGCCACAGAAAAGGCAAGACCAAGTGCCAAAGACACTAAAAACGCGAGCAGCTGGCGATTATTACTGAACTCCCACATAGGCTACCTGAAAAGCTTGTGGAGCAGCCCGCCTTGCTTGTTTTCTGCGGTATATACCACCGCCACTATTTCCCCCTCTGCGGAGAGCTCGCCCCTATCGGCATTGAAGCCGCCCATTTTAAGATTGTTGCCGCGCACGGTTACAACCCCCTTCGAGCTCACCGCAACAATGCTGTCATCATTAAAGGTTAAAACATCACTAATACCGCTCATCAGTATTTTTCGGCGATTTTCAAGAATTATATTGTGTGCCACCGTATTTTCAAGCATAAAAATATCACCCGTATAACAATATGCGGGTGATACTTTTGCTATTCGATAATTCTATAAAGATTTTCGCTATCTTCCTTTTTAACCGTTTCCTGCACACGCAGCACCTCAATCTTTACATTGCGGGTGCCAAAATTAATTTCAATAATATCGCCGACCTTAACATCGTACGAGGCGCGGGCGGTCTTCCCGCCTACCGATACGCGGCCTCCGTCGCACGCTTCGTTTGCTATTGTGCGGCGCTTAATTATGCGGGAAACCTTTAGGAATTTATCAAGTCCCATGTCAGGCTCCAAAACAACACCGCCGCAAAGCGGCGGTTTAAGGTAAAAAACTTATTTTACAGCCTCTTTTAATGCAGCGCCAGCCTTGAATACAGGAACTTTGGAAGCTGCGATGTTAATTTGAGCCTTGGTCTGGGGATTGATACCGGTTCTTGCAGGACGCTCGTTAACCTTGAAAGTACCGAAGCCTACGAGCTGGATTTTGCCGCCAGCCTTAAGCTCTGCGCCAACTGTTTCGATGAAAGCTGCTAAAGCCTTATCTGCATCTGCCTTTTTGATTCCAGCCTTTTCTGCGATGGCTGCTACTAATTCTGTCTTGTTCATTTGAAATTACCTCCAAAAAAATTTTTTTATTATTTCTAACGGATTACCGTTTGAATACTTATTTAACCTTGACCTCATCCCACAGCTTGTCCAGCGTTTCAAGGGAAGCGGTTTTCATATCAATGCCGCGAGATATTGCCAGTTGCTCAACCTTGGCAAAACGGCTGATGAATTTATTTGTGGCGGCTGATAGAGCCTCCTCCGAATTAACACCAATAAAACGGGAAACATTTACTGCCGAGAAAAGCAAATCGCCGAATTCCTCAAATATTTCCTCGGCGTTGCCGATTTTCACAGCATTTTTAAGCTCGGCTGTTTCCTCCTCAACCTTGAGAAGCGGACCTTCCACCTCGCTCCAATCGAAGCCCGCCTTTGCGGCACGCTTTTGCACCTTTTGGGCGCGCATTAAAGCGGGAAATGCCTGCGGTACGCTTTTGAGCGTATCGGTTGCGGTTTCCTGCGATTTTTCTGCCATTTTGATTTTATCCCAATTAGATAAAACCTCATCAGAATTTTCCACCTGAACCTCGCCAAACACATGCGGATGGCGGAGTATCATTTTTCGCGCTACCGTATCGATAACATCGGAAATATTAAACGACTCCTCTTCGCTTGCTATTTGCGAATGCAACGCTACTTGAAGCAGCACATCGCCTAGCTCCTCGCAAAGTGCGGTGTCATCAGCTGTGTCGATGGCATCGGCCGCTTCGTAGGTCTCCTCGAGAAAATCGTTTCTAATGGACTTATGTGTTTGTTCCCTATCCCACGGGCAACCGCCCGGAGCGCGAAGCAAACGGACAATTTCTACAAATTCCTCAAATGTATACTTTCCCTGTTTGTTCGTTATTTCTAAATTTACCATATTTTCACCAAAAAATCAATATCAATTGTTGAATTTCACCTATTTTTTGTGTTTTTACCAAAAAAATTGCTCGCGTTTCGGCATTTTTACAACGAATCACACCAAAAACAGCGGATTTAAGCCGGTTTTTTAGTTTTTGGAAATTTCTGCAAGTAGCGAAAATACCGCTAAAACCAGCTCATTTTCAGCCTTTTCGTTAAGCTCGCGGTAATCCTCCACAGCGTCGTTTCCCGCATCGTCCGACACCTTTCGAAGTGCCGCAAACGGAATTTTATAGCTGCTTGCAACATAGGCGATAGCCGCCGTTTCCATATCGCAGGTGGCTGCAGAAAACTGTTCCTTTAAGAAATCCCTCAAGTCGTTATCGCTCACAAAGCAATCTCCACAAACGGCTGTGCCAAAAACTCTGGCAGCCGCTACTGTTGACAGCTTTTCGCACAAAGCCTTGTCGGAATAATAAATATATTCCTGCCCCGGCTTCTCGCAGGGCTCATATCCGATACCTGTTAAATCGAAATCGTGCTCTAAAAATCGCTCGGGAATTATGAGCTCGCCGCGCCTTACTCCCGAAATTCCACCCGAAAGACCCACATTAAGCAGAATATCTGCACCCTTTTCGGCAAGGGCTGCCGCCGCTACAGCTGCATTAACCTTACCTATGCCGCAGTGCACCGCGGTTACTCGGCAGCCTTCAAGAGAAAAGTCGAATGCCCGTCTTCCCGCAACCGACACCTGCTCTGCGCCCAAAGAGGGCATCATTTTTTCAAACGGTAAAAATTCATCACCGTCGGCTATTACTAATCCAACCTTAATTTCTTTTTCCATAATTATTCTTCCGTATAAATAAGTTTTGCGCCGCAATGGCTGCAAAATGCGGCATTTTCTGCAATAACGCCTGTGCAAACGGGACAAACTCTGCTTGCCCTCATACGCTCCAGCTCCTCACGAGCGAGTGTTATTGTTTCCTTTTCGGCTTCAATTTGAGCTATTAATGCCTTAACCTCGTCGGGGGCGGCAGCATCGCCCTTATAATTTTCAAAGCAGATGCGACCGAGCGCCTGATAGCTTTTATTAATTCGACCTTCAAGAGCTGCTATATCATACCTCTGCTTGCCGATAGCAACCGCCTTATCGGTTTTTTCCTTTGCGGTTTCAAAAATGTCCTTCGCCTTATCAAGGCATTCATTTAAAAAATCCATAAGAAATTCCTTTCTAACTTGTTATGTATTTATTTTATTACATTTAACAGCCTTTTTCAAGCGGGTATTTACTGTAAAACTCATTAATTCCCTGCTTGCGCTCTATAAGCGTATCGATACCCTCGATATATTCATACGGGTATTTAAAATTAAAAATGCGCTCAATATGCGTGCCAAACGGTTCACGAAGCTTGGTAACTGCCGATGCACCGCAGGCTAAAATAGAATGGGTTTCATCCATAATATACACATTATAAGCGCCCTCATACCCCGCCTTGGCATAGCCCACATTTTCAAGGTTGCCCACAGTTTTGCTCTGCCTGTACATATAGTACGGAACAATGCCCGCCTCGCTCAACCTTTCGCGCGCATAGTCCACCATAGCCTCGGCTATCTGCCCCTCTGTCATATCGGGGGCGGTTTTATTAAGGTCGGCAGCACGCTTAAGGGACAGCGAATGCACCGTTACATTCTCGGGAGAAAGCTCGATAATTTCATCAACCGTCTTCTTAAAGCTTTCGAGCGTATCAGAGGGGAGTCCCGCAATTAAATCCATATTTATATTATCAAAACCGACCTCGCGGGCAAGCAGATATGCATCCACCGCCTGCTGCCTTGTATGGCGTCTGCCGATTTTTTCGAGCACCGCATCATTTAATGTTTGCGGATTTATGCTGATTCTGGTGGCGCCCCCCGCCAGAATCGCGGTCAGCTTTTCACGGTCTAAAGTATCGGGTCTGCCCGCTTCAACCGTGTATTCCATAATACCGCTTAAATCGAAGTTTTCCGCAATATGCCTCATTAAATCGGTTATTTGCTCGGTGGTAAGGCTGGTGGGTGTGCCTCCGCCAATATAAACACTTTTAAGTGCAAGACCGTTACTTTTAGCAAGGTCGGCTGTATAAGTCAGCTCATATTTCAGCTTTTCGAGATATTCGGGAATCAGCTTTTTCGCCTTTTCTACCGAATGTGAAACAAACGAGCAATAGCTGCAGCGACTCGGGCAAAACGGAATGGAAACATAAAGGCTAAAGCTATCATTTGTGGATTTTTCCACAATTACCTGCTCGGTTTGGGCTGTTTTTTCACAAAGGCTGATTTTTTTATCACTAACCTTTAGCTGCTTTCTGAAATATTCGGTTGCAGCCGCCGCACCGTAGCGCCTCTTTAGCGAGGAAAACAGCTTTGCGGGGCGAACACCCGTTAATATTCCCCAGCTGGGCTCATGCCCGAACAGCTCGCAAAAACAGTTGTATAAACCTACAGCTATTGCCAGCTCCTCATGGCTGTTAGCGGGGGTGTCCCCCGACCTGTTCACAGTTTCACAGGCTTTTGCCGCTTTATCGCCAATATGCAGAGCACACACAGCCTCATCACCCTTTATTTCGGTTACGGCATAGATATCGGCAGGCTCTATATGGTCTAATATATTAATCTTGTCAAATGGCAGAAATAGTCTGCACAGCTTTTCGGTTTCATAGCTGAAGCTATGATTTATATTACATAAATTCATTATTTCTCAAAAAAGGATTGTATTTTTTCTCATAAAACAGTGTTGTTTCCTCATTGTGTCCCGCAAATACACGGTAATTTGTGCTGATTTCAGCTAATTTTTTAAGGCTTTTCAGCATATCGGAGGTGCTTGAGCGCGGAAAATCGGTTCTGCCGATAGTACCTCGAAAGAGCACATCGCCGCTGAACATAGCGTCCTCTATCATATAGCAAACACTACCGGGAGTGTGCCCCGGTGCTGCCAAAACGTTGATTTTGGCGCTGCCGAGGGCTATTTCGTCGCCGTCCTTTAACGCTTTATCGGCGCTGAAGGCTATATCTGCGCCAAAAATCATAGCCGATAGGTTATATTTGGGGTTCATTATCGCTTCCATATCCTCTTCGCCTATTATTATGGGGCAGCGCCATATTTCGTGAACGGCATTAAGCCCTAAAATATGGTCGATATGGCAGTGGGTCAGCAGAATCGCCTTATTCGGCTTATCGCTCAAGGGCAAAACATATTTAAGCATTTCACTATCAGCATCTGCCGGGTCCACAATAAATGCAAAATCCTCGCCCGACACCACATAGCAATTAGTCGAGAGCGCTCCGATATTAAAGCGTTTAACTATCATTTTTTCCTCCAAATCGCGGTATCCAGAATGATGGTAACAGGACCGTCATTCAACAGTTCAATCTTCATATCGCCGCCAAAAACGCCCTTTTCAACGCTTTTAACACCCTCTCCGAACAGCCTTTCGCAAAAATACTCATACATATTATTGGCGCCTTGGGGCTCCATAGCGTTTATAAAGGAGGGGCGGTTGCCCTTCTTTGTATCGGCAAGGAGGGTGAAATTTGAAATAACAAGTGCCCCGCCGCCGATATCCAGAAGGGATAAATTCATTTTATCCTCCGCATCGCAAAAAATGCGAAGATTTGCTACCTTGCGCGCAAGGATATCGGCATCCTCGACCGTATCGCCCGACTCAACACCGAGCAGCACCATAAAGCCCTTATCGGTTTTTCCGACAAGGTTGCCCTCAACCGTGCAGGTGGCATAGGAAACCCTTTGAATAACAGCTTTCATAAAATACCTCTATTTATTAATTCTTTCAACGCTGAATACACCGCTTAATTTTTCAAGGTGATTGATAATGTTTTTAAGGTGGGTGAGTCCCTCTGTGCTGACGGTTACATCAATTAAGCAGTTGCCGCCCTTTAGAGAACGCGCATTAACGCTGTGCAGCGATACATGCATATTATATAGCGTAATCGTAACCTCGGCGAGCAGACCATCGCGGTCGACACCCATAATCTGAAGGGAGGAGGTGAACAGCTTATTTGTGTTGCTTCCTGCCCAATGTGCATTTATCCAGCGACCCGGCTCGGAGGCAGCGGAAATGTCCACAGGTACATTAACGCAGTCCCTCTTATGAATTGAAACACCGTGTCCGCGGGTTATAAAGCCGATAATCTCATCACCTGGCAGCGGCGCACAGCACTTTGAAAACTTAATAAGGCAGTCGTGCAGCCCATCGACAATAACGCCATCGGTAGACGCCTTGTGATTAATGGGAACTATTTCGGGCTCTGGCTTTTGAGGTGCTTTTCGAAGCTTTAAATAATCATCTTTAATTCGAGGCATTATTTTGGAAAGCAGAATACCGCCATAGCCTATAGCAGCATAAAACTCCTCGGCATCGGGGAATTTGAACTTTTTGGCGATATCGGCGATAAACTCCCCTAATTCTTCACCCTCAAAGCTCATAAGGTTGCGCTTAAACTCGGATTCAAGGCTCTCCTTGCCACTTTCGATGTTTTCGGCGCGTTTTTCCTTCTTGAACCAAGAACGGATTTTTGCCTTTGCCTGATTGGTAACAGCGATGTTCAGCCAATCTCGGCTGGGACCCCTACCCGCCTGATTAGAGGTTAAAATTTCAATAACCTCACCTGTATTTATAACATGATTTATAGGTACAATCTTACCGTCTACCTTTGCCCCCACCATTTTGATGCCAACGGCGGTGTGGATGGCAAAAGCGAAGTCGATAACGGTTGAACCGACGGGCAGATTGATAACATCGCCCTTAGGCGTTACGGCAAAGACATCATCCTGCGCTAAATCAATCTTAATATTACTGATAATTTCGGAGGAATCGCCCGCAGTGGACTGATTCTCAAGAATCTGCCTTACCCAAGCTAACTGCTCCTCCATATTATCGCTGCCCACAATACCCTCTTTATACTTCCAATGCGCTGCGATACCATACTCGGCGGTATGGTGCATTTCGGCAGTACGGATTTGAATTTCAAAGGGTATACCCTCGCGACCGAGCACCGTCGTGTGAAGCGACTGATAACGGTTAGGCTTGGGCATTGAAATATAGTCCTTAAAGCGTCCGGGAATGGGGCGGAACATATCGTGCATAATACCGAGAATATTATAGCAGTCGTTAACCGAATCGGTTATTATGCGTAACGCATATATATCGTAGATTTCATCGAAATCCTTGCCGCCCACGAACATTTTTCGATAAATTCCGTGTATCGACTTAACTCGCGACTGAATGGATATATTAACCCCCGGCATAACCAAGTGCAGCCGCTCCTCAATCTTGCTGCTTATGGAATTGAGTATTTTTTCTCGGTGCTCACGGCGCAGCTTAAGTAGCTGCTCAATCTGGTCGTAGGCTATAGGGTCGAGGTGCTTAATAGATAAATCCTCAAGCTCCTCTTTTATCGGTCTAATACCGAGCCTATGCGCTATCGGCGCATAAATTTCCAAGGTTTCAGCAGATTTTTCAAGCTGCTTGTAATCCGACATTGCATCGATAGTACGCATATTGTGAAGGCGGTCGGCAAGCTTTATAAGAATAACGCGAATATCCTCCGCCATTGCCATAAGCATTTTGCGAAGATTTTCAGCCTGCTGCTGCTCCTTGGTGGTATAGGTGATTTTACCAAGCTTTGTTACACCGTCAACAATATGAGCCACCTCTTTGCCGAAGCGATTTTTAATATCCTCCAGCGTTATATTGGTATCCTCAACCGTATCGTGCAGCAGTGCGGCAGCAATAGATTCCGAATCCATACCAAGACCTACTATTATTTTTGCAACATTGTACGGATGCAGATAAAACTCCTCTTTCGATGAGCGGAGCTGCCCCTTATGCGCTGCAACACAGCATTCAAAGGCACTACGGATAAGCTCATAATTATACTCACCGCCCGAATCGATTAAAAGTTTTTCAAGCGCTTTATAGTTGTTTTCATAAATAGCTTCCAAAAATATCACCTGCCCAATCTCTTAAGAATTTCCGAATTTTCAAGCTCGGCTTTTTTGCCGCTTACCACGCGGATTTGATTACCCGATATGCCGCAGCGGCGAATTATCAATCCTAATTCCTCAAGCACATCAAGTGCTATCAGCGTTTTAAACATACCCGTGCTGCCAAGCAGACGCTGCTTTAACGCCTCCTCGTTTGCACTTGCAGAAATTTGCCTATAGACGGCTATTATATCATCGCGAACAACTGTGGGATAATCTGCCTGCTCACCGCATTTAAAGGCATCATAAAGCGCTAAATCGTTAAACACGGCATCCTCGGAGATGCCCGATTTTTTAATCGCCTTTACCATTACGGTAACATTTTTAGCGCCGTTATATTCATTTATCGCGAGGGTTACGGCTACATCCACCAAATCGCCAACAGAGAATGGGAATTCGGCAGTCGGTGTGCTGAAAAGCATCGCCTGCATAGAATGCCCATTTTTAGAAAGCAGCAGCTTTGTGTGCTTACCGCCCGACAATTCATTAACCCGAGTAATTTCCAGATTATAGATACCGAAAACGGGGGTTGGGTTGCCCATACCGAAGGGCTCTAATGCTTCAAGCGCCTCGGCTAAATCGAGGGTTATTGCCTCGGGATTCAGCCTGCAGTCAAGCCGCAGGGTAGGCACTGCTGCGGCTGTCTGACGGGCAAAATTATTAAGCCCTTCTCTCAACAGTTCTATTTTGTTTTGCTCAAGCGTTAATCCCGCAGCCTGCTTATGACCGCCGAATTTTGTTAAAAGCTCCTCGTTGCTCTTTAGCGCATCGTAGAGCGAAAAGCCCTCAATGCTTCTGCCCGAGCCCGAAGCCACACCATCCTGTATCGACAGCAGAATTGCGGGCTTTCCATATTTCTCGGTTATTTTAGCAGCGGCGATTCCAAGCACGCCGTGATGCCAGTTCTCCCCCGCCGCAACTATAACGCGATGGTGGTTATATCCGTTTTGTTCAATCATCCTCAAAGCCGCCGAGAATACTCCCGCTTCCTCACTCTGACGCTTGCGGTTTTGCTCCTCAATTAATGCCGCTAACTCATTAGCCCTGCCGAAATCCTCCGACAGCAGCAGTTCGAGCGCCGGTATGGGCGACGACATTCTTCCAACAGCATTAAGCCTCGGTGCTATACCAAATGCTATCTTGCCCGCAGTCAGCGTTCCTCTGCCGATGCTTGCCGCATTCAGCAACGCTATAATTCCCATTTTTTTAGTATTGTTAATAGCATCAATACCCGCTCTTACAGCCGAACGGTTTTCATTTTTAAGCGGCATAATATCGGCTACAAGACCGATAGCAAGCAGGTCGGCATATTCGGGCAGCAGCTCTTCGGGCTCCGCACCCGCGGTGGCACAAACCACCTTGAAAGCCACCATAACACCGCTGACATCGGGGAATTCGCAACCACCGATATGCGGGTCTACAACCGCTAAAGCATCGGGCAAAATTTCGGGTGGCAGATGATGGTCGGTTATAACGGTGCCAATACCCAGCGTTTTTGCATATTCAACCTCATTTTTGGCGGCAATACCGTTATCCACCGTTATTATAAGCTCTACACCCTCGCCCTTTAGATAATCGATAGCGGTGTTGTTCATTCCGTAGCCATCGGTAAAGCGGTCGGGTAAATAGTAAATTACATTTGCGCCACGCTTTTTTAAGTAGCTATAGAGTAAAGCGGTAGCTGTTATACCATCGCAATCATAATCGCCAAATACTGCGATTTTTTTATTTTCCTCTATAGCACCGTTTATAGCCTCGGCTGCAGCCTCAATATCAGGCAGCTCCCAAGGGGAATTTAGTATCGGCTCGGGGGCAAAAAACATCTCGAGCTCATCAGGCAGAGTATAGCCGCGAGAAACAGCAATAAGGGTTAAAAACGGGTCGGTGTCGCACATTTCGGCAAGACGCAACGCAAGAGCCTTATCGCCACTCTCGACCACCCATTTCTTATAAGCCATGCTATTCACCCCATTTTAAAGTATATTATATTTTATTTTAACACTTTCTAGGTTTTTTTGCAAGGAATACTCAAAATAAATTTATATAATTTAATATTAATTAAACCTTGCCGAAACGCTAAAAATGTGGTAAAATGTAATGGATAATATGCTTCGGGAGGAGTTTTATATATGGAGAACGAAAAGAAAAAGGTTTTAAGCTGCATTCAGCCGAGCGGTATGCTCACCCTTGGCAACTATTTGGGTGCGCTTAAAAATTGGAAAAATATGCAAGAGGAATTCGAATGCACCTTTGCGGTTGCCGATCTGCACGCAATAACAGTACGCCAAGACCCCGCAAAGCTCCGTCAGCAGATTTATTCTACCGCTGCTTTGCTTTTAGCGCTTGGTATCGACCCCGAGCAGCACACCCTTTTTGTGCAGTCGCATGTTGCTGCACACTCGCAGCTTTCGTGGATTCTCTCTTGCTATACACAGTTTGGCGAATTATCCCGAATGACACAGTTTAAGGAAAAGTCGCTGCGCCACGCCGATAATGTAAACGCAGGTCTTTTCACCTACCCTGTGCTTATGGCTGCCGATATTCTGCTTTATAAGCCTGACCTTGTTCCCGTTGGAGCAGACCAGAAGCAGCACCTTGAAATCGCTCGAGATATCGCCGTTCGCTTCAACGGTGTTTATGGCGATGTTTTCACAATTCCCGAGCCCTACATTCCGAAAACAGGTGCTCGCGTTATGTCGCTTCAGGACCCCACCAAAAAGATGTCGAAATCGGATGAGAACATCAACGCTTGGGTTGCTATACTCGATAGCAAGGATGATATTATGCGCAAATTCAAGCGCGCCGTTACCGATAGCGATATGAAGGTATGTATCGGAGAAAATAAGGCAGGAATTAATAACCTTATCGGTATTTACTCCGCTGTTACCGGCAAGACCGCCGAGGAAATTGAAAAAGAGTTTGACGGTCGCGGATATGGCGACTTCAAGTGTGCAGTCGGCGAGGCTGTAGCCGAGGAGCTGCGCCCGATTAAAGAGAAATACGACACCTTTATTGCCGACAAAAAGCAGCTTGAGAATATATACCGTGTAGGTGCCGAACGCGCTGCCTACACCGCTAACAGAACGCTCTCAAAGGTTATGAAAAAGGTAGGCTTTGTTTTATGATAAGCTGCCTTGCAGGAAACTCCCGCGTTAAGGAATCCCTGAACAATTTAATAAAGGATTCTCACCTGCCCCACGCCATTATTATTGACGGCGACGAGGGCACGGGCAAGCACACGCTGGCAAGGTTTATCGCAAAAGCGGCTATGTGTGAGGGGGAAAATCGCCCCTGCGGCGAGTGCCGCAGCTGCAAACTGTGCGAAAGCGGCAATCACCCCGATATTCAGCCTGTAGTCCCCGAGGAAAAGAAAAAGGCACTGAATGCCGCGCAGGTAAGAAAAATTCGCTCGGACTCGTTTGTGAAGCCGCACTATGGCGGTATGAAAATTTTCATAATTGATAAGGCAGATTTTTTATCCGAGGTATCACAGAACGCTCTGCTCAAAATCATAGAGGAGCCGCCGCAGAACATTATGTTTATACTTATCTGCGAATCGGCAAACCGACTGCTCGACACCGTGCTTTCGCGCTGTGTAACCTTTACACTTTACCCACCCGAAAGCCGCGAGGCACTTGAATACCTGCTTGAGCATACCGATAAAAAGGAAAGCGAGATTATATCGGCGCTTAATGCTTCACATAATAATATCGGCAAGGCGCTGACCGCACTCGGTCGCCGCCGAAGTGAAAAGGGCGCTGTTGCGGCAGATTTTTTGAACGCGCTGCTCGAAAATGAACCTTCTCTATCCTTGCTGCTGCGCTTGAAGCCTATGGAAAAGGACCGTGCAAGGGCAAGCGAATTTATAAGCGAGCTTAAAATTCTGACCGCAGAAAAAATCAGAGAAAACACAGCAAACGCGCCGTTTCTTAAAGGTCTTATAAAAATTTACGATACCGTTTCCGAAATGGAAGCTTTATTATCCACAAATATAAACTTAACATTATTTTTCACAACACTTATAGCTAATATCAGTTAAGGAGGAACTATGACAAAGGTTGTTTCTATAAAATTCAAGCAGGATGGTCGCATCTATTATTTCGACCCCGAGGACAAGGTGCTTAAAGACGGCGATTATGCCGTTGTTGAAACCTCCAGAGGAGTTGAGTGCGGTCTCGTGTATCAAGGTAACCATACTGTTCCCGACAATAAAATCACCGCACCCTTAAAACGCGTTATCCGAATTGCAGATGAGCGCGATATCGCCCGCATTCAGGCCAACCGCAAAAAAGAGAACGAGGCATTTGACGAATGCGTGAAAATGATAGAAAAGCTGGGTCTTAAGATGGACTTAACGAGGGTTGAGTATTCATTTGACGGCAGCAAAATTATTTTCTATTTCACTAGTGAAGGCAGAGTTGACTTCCGCGAGCTCGTTAAAGAGCTTGCTGCCCGCTTCCACACAAGAATTGAACTCCGCCAAATCGGCGTTCGCGATGAGGCTAAAATGCTTGGAGGTATAGGTCTTTGCGGTCAGGCATTCTGCTGCTCAAGATTTTTAAGCGACTTTCAGCCGGTTTCAATCAAAATGGCAAAGGAGCAGGGCTTATCACTTAACCCCACCAAAATTTCGGGCTCGTGCGGTAGACTTATGTGCTGCTTAAAATACGAGCAGGACGCCTACGAGCATTTAATTTCCACAACTCCCGGCGTTAATTCCACCGTTAAAACAGCCACTGGCAAGGTTGGCACAGTTACCGATGTTAACCTCATAACTGGTAATCTTATGGTGAAATTTGAGGATGCTGAATTCCCCGTGAAATTAAATCGCCGCGATGTGAAATTGCTCTCCCGCGGCAAAAAGAAGGGCAAAAAGCCCGACGAGCAGAGTGAACAATAGAAACGGCAAAAAAATAATACTTGATTTTTTCAGTATTACTTGCTACAATACTTTTAGTGGGATGAAAATTTAATCCACGCACTATTAATTTGGAGGTGTGTTTGAATGGCTTACAAAATTACAGAGGAATGCATCAGCTGTGGTGCTTGTGCAGCTAACTGCCCTGTAGAGGCAATTTCTGAAGGTGATGAGCGTTTCGTTATCGATGCTGACGCTTGCATCGATTGCGGTGCTTGTGCATCCGGCTGCCCTGTTGAGGCAATTGTTGAGGACTAATTCAGTACATAATATCGCAATATAAAACATTTAAAGGGCTCATTTTCAGAGCCCTTTATTTTTTGCCTTGAATATGTTAAAATATCTATGGTGATAATATGGAATTACCTAAAAGGAAACCGACAAGGCTTAAAAATTATGATTACAGCGGGAACGGATATTATTTTATAACAATATGCGCTCATAATCGCAAAAATATATTTTCAAACATCGTAGGGCAGGGGCTTGCTCCTGCCGCAAATGTATTGCGCCCTTTCGGTGAAATTGCCGAGAAAGAATTATTAGATTTAGAAAACAGATATGAAAATATTAAAATAGATAAATATGTTATAATGCCCAACCATATCCACGTAATAATCATAATACAAAACGAAACGGCAGGAGCAAGCCCCTGCCCTACATTATCGGATGTTATTTGCACGTTTAAATCAATAACAACCCGTAAATGCCATTTGATAAAACCAAACCAAAAACTCTGGCAGTTTTCCTTCCACGACCATATAATTCGCGGAGAAAACGATTATAGGGAAATATGGAATTATATCGATACAAACCCTCTAAAATGGAAAGAAGATAAGTTTTATATGGAATAATATTTCAGTCTTTTCTATTGAATTTTTGAAAAAATGTTGTATAATGAATATATAAAATTAACTCTAAAGGAGAATGAATTATGGAAAAGACAGTTTTAGTTGAAATTTCAGCTCGCCATGTGCATGTTAGCGAAGCTGACCTTGAGACCCTTTTTGGCAAGGGCTACAAGCTCACTCCCAAAAAAGATTTATCACAGCCCGGTCAGTTCGCTTGTGAAGAGCGCGTTACAGTTGTAGGCCCCAAGAAGGAGCTTGCAGGCGTTTCTATTTTAGGTCCCTGCAGACCCTCTACACAGGTTGAGTTATCTCTTACCGATGCACGCTCTATCGGCGTTAAGGCTCCTATTCGCGAGTCGGGCGATATTAAGGATAGCGGTGCTTGCAAATTAGTTGGTCCTTGCGGCGAGGTTGAGCTTCAAGAGGGCGTTATCGCTGCAAAGCGTCATATTCACATGACCGTTGCTGACGGTGAGAAATACGGCATCACCGATAAGCAGATTGTATCGGTTAAAATCCCCACCGAGGGCAGAGCTTTAATATTTGAGGATGTTGTTGCACGCGTGAACGACTCTTACGCACTTGCAATGCACCTCGATACCGATGAGGCTAACGCTGCTGCTATTCCCGGCAGCTGCACAGGTATTATTCTTGACTAACGGAATCGGTCTTTACATTCATATACCGTTTTGCGAGTCTAAATGCTCCTACTGCAATTTTTATTCCTTTAAGTGCGGCGAGCAACAAAAAGACGCCTATCTTAAAAGGCTTATAAGTGAGATTGAAAAATGGGGTGCGGAGCTTTCACGCCCCATTTTTTCGGTTTATATAGGCGGCGGAACTCCGACTACGCTTGGCGGCGAACGCTTAAGCCGAATTTTATCGGCAGTTAATAGGTGCTTTAATGTGCTTCCCGATGCCGAAATTACGGTTGAGGGCAATCCCGCCGATGATTACGCATACACCGCACCCTTGCTTTCTCGCGCGGGCTGCAACCGCGTGTCGCTCGGTGTTCAGTCGGCTAACGAGGCTGAACTTGCAGCACTCGGCAGGCGGCATAATAACAGCGATGTGATAAATGCTGTCGCCACGCTTCGGGAAAATGGCATTTCTAACATTTCGGTTGACTTGATGCTTGGGCTGCCCGACAGTACCGAGCAAAGCCTTAAAAACAGTATAGATTTTGCCTTATCGCTTGATGTAGCGCACATTTCAGCATATATTTTAAAGCTTGAGGAAGGCACACCGCTTTGCACCTCTCGCCCGCAGCTGCCCGATGACGATGCTGTGAGCGAGCAATATTTAATGCTTTGCCGAGCGCTTGAACAGGGCGGCTTTGAGCACTACGAGATTTCCAATTTTTCAAAAGAAAATATGTATTCGCGCCATAACTCGGCTTATTGGGAGGGGCGGGAATATTTAGGGCTCGGTCCTGCGGCGCACTCCTTCCTTTTTGGGAAACGCTTTTACTACCCCGCCGATATAAACAGTTATATCGAGTGTCCCACCCCCGTGCACGACGGTGAGGGAGGCGGAAAAGACGAATATATAATGCTGGGGCTGCGTCTAAAAAAGGGTATTTCTGCTGCAGAATACAAGAAAAAAACAGGCAGCGATTTACCGGAGGTTATTCTTAAAAAGGCAGAGCAGCTAAAAACAAGCGGTATTTGCGATATAAACGGCGATAGAATAAGTCTGACCGATGAGGGAATGCTCGTTTCAAACGCCGTTATAAATTATTTTATAGAGGAACTATAGTATGAGAACCTACAGAATTCATTTAATCCGCCACGGTCTTACCGATGGCAATATAAAAGGACAGTATATCGGTCGCACCGACCTGCCTGTAACCCCCGAGGGTGTAAAGGAGCTCCGACTTCTCAAGGAAAATCTTGAATACCCGTTTATCGAGCGACTTTATTGCAGCCCAATGCTGCGCTGCCGCCAAACGGCCAACATTTTGTTCCCCGATAACACCCCCCATATTATCGAAAATCTGCGCGAATATGATTTCGGCGATTTTGAGGGAAAAACAGCACTTGAGCTTGAAATCGACCCCGCCTACCTTGACTGGACCTCGGGTCGCAGAGGTGATGCACCAAACGGTGAGGACAACACCGAATTTGCCAAGCGTTTAGCGCTCGCCCTCAATGAAATTGTGAGGGATATGATGAACAGCGGTATTCACGAAACCGCCGCCATTATGCACGGAGGTACCATTATGACGCTGCTTGCTGCCTGTGCCCTGCCCCGCAGACATTTGACCGAGTGGGCCACCGAAAACGGCAGAGGTTACACAATTTTAGTTGACCCTTCTATCTACGGCAGAACAGGCGCCGTTGAGGTTGTTGATATAATATAAAAAACCTTTGGAAATAGGTTATAAAAAAAGAAAGCCCCATAAGGGTTGTACTCTAAAGGACAGTACAACAAAATATGAAGACACCTGTAGTTTTTAAAACTGTGGGTGTTTTTTTATATTCTCTTTATTTGTTAGTCAAGTTATGCTATAATACAACTAACCGATAAATAAGAATTTGTAGGAAACAGAAACTTTGAAGTTTACACACTATGGTATTGAAGTAAATGGAGGAATGCAAGGGTGAAAAGGAAATACAGAATACTTTCTTCCGGTGGAATAGATGAAAAGCTATATGTAAACATAAATGGGCATAACCAGTATGTTTTTATTAGAGGAAAAGATATTAATAACCCTATTATTCTAAACCTTCATGGTGGACCTGCGAATCCAGATGCTTTCTTTACATATGAATTTGCCAAGGAGATAACTGAGGACTTTACATATGTTTCGTGGGACCAAAGGGGTTGTGGCAGAACATATTATAAGAACAAACATATTGACCCTAAAAATGAGTCAGCAGATTTTGGACAAGCCATTAAAGATGTTGATGCACTTGTTAATTATTTATGTAACCGTTTCAAGAAAAACAAAATAGTCATTATGGGACATTCTTACGGTTCATTACTTGGTGCCAGTTATGTTGCAAAATATCCTGAAAGAGTTGAAAGATATATTGGTATCGGTCAATCAATATCCATTAAAGACACGCAGAAAATGAACTATAACGAAGCTGCTCACTTGCTGAAGGATGATAAGAAAAAAAGTGACGAACTCGCAATGGCATACAATAGTTTGCAAGAGAAGTTTAGCCCTGAAAAATATATGAAGCTTCAGCGATTGACATTGCTCTGTTTTGTTGCAAATATGCCCAATTTAAAGCAGACTAATCAAATAAAACTCGTATTATCATCAC
>JAZRMU010000037.1:0-8301 GCA_045647785.1 Acutalibacteraceae bacterium | reverse complement strand
ATTTTAACCCATACCGACCAGTCAACGCTTAAAATAGCGAGGTTATTTGTAAAAGTTTTCGGCTTTGTGCTCGGTTGCCGACTTTTTTGGCTTTTGGCCAATGCAAAAAGCTTAATAAGGCGACATTAAAACGCGATATTAAAAAATATTCTTGACTTTTATTGCTACACTATATATAATAACAAAGGATGCTACGGCATCTTTTGATTTGACAATTTGTTCACGAAACTGTAAACGGAGGTTGTTTATGAACACGCAAACCCTTGAAATTCTGAACAACTTAAAGGCGACACCCTTTATAAATCAGCGTGTTTTGGCTGAAAACTGCGGTATATCGCTCGGCAGCGCCCATAAATCGCTCAAATCCCTTGCCGACGGTGGCTATATCGACAGCAACTGCACGCCAACCGAGGCGGCAGATGCACTTTTCGATAAAAGCTCCCCTAAAAACGCAATTATTCTCGCCGCGGGCTTTGGAATGCGAATGGTACCTATTAATACCGAGTATCCAAAGGCTCTTATAGAGGTTAAGGGCGAGCCGCTGATAGAAAGACTAATCCGACAGCTTAATGCAGCGGGTATTACTGATATTTCGGTAGTTGTCGGCTTTATGAAGGAAAGCTTTGAATATCTTATAGACTCTTTTGGCGTGAAGCTTGTAGTTAACCGCGATTATGCAGTGAAAAACAATCTTCATTCTCTCGCCTGCGCGACAAGGTGCCTTGGCAATACCTACATCGTGCCTTGCGATATGTATTTCACAGAGAATCCTTTTAGAAAAAACGAGCTTTATTCGTGGTATGGCGTTACCGAAAAGAGCGTCGCTTCGGGCGAAGTGCGATTAAATCGAAAAAACGAATTGATCGTTTTACCAAGTCGCAAGGGCGGCAACGAAATGATAGGCGTATGCTACCTAACCGCCGATACTGCTGCAGAGGTGGCAGCTAATATATCGGTTCTCACTGGCGATTCCGGTTTTGATGATGCCTTCTGGGAGGAGGCGCTCTACAAAAACGGCAGAATGCTGACCGCGGCGCGTGTTTTCAATTCCTCCGCCGTTACCGAAATTAACACCTATGAGCAGCTTCGCGATTTTGACAGCGATTCTCGACACCTGAAATCGGAGGCAATAAATATTGCCGCGAACGCCACTGGAGCTAAAACGGCCGATATAAAGGAAATTTCAGTGCTCAAAAAGGGAATGACCAACCGTT
This sequence comes from Acutalibacteraceae bacterium, assembly GCA_045647785.1. Lineage (GTDB taxonomy): Bacteria > Bacillota > Clostridia > Oscillospirales > Acutalibacteraceae > SIG565. The sequence goes on along the minus strand of JAZRMU010000037.1, from coordinate 7,087 downwards.
CCTTCCTTTTCGAATCAGGCGGTCAAAAATATGTTATGCGAATTCCGGGCGAGGGCACAGATAAACTGATTAACCGCCAAAACGAGGCAGCGGTTTTTGCCGCCATAAAAGGTCGCGAGCTTTGCGACGACCCTGTTTATATAAACCCCGAAAACGGATATAAAATCACACGCTTTATATCCGATGCGAGACCCTGCGACAGCGAAAACGAAGACGATTTACAGCATTGTATGCAGAAGCTTCGAAATTTCCACGAAATGCGACTTTCCGTGCCGCACGAATTCAGCATTTTCGGTAATATCGATTTCTACGAACAGCTTATGGGCGGCAGCTCAATGTACCGCGACTACGAGGAAACCAAGAAAAATGTGCTTTCCTTAATCCCCTTCATTGAGCAAAACATCAGTGAAAAGGTTCTTTGCCACATTGACTCTGTTCCCGATAACTTTTTATTCGATCCGCACATAGGCGGCGAGCTTGGACTTCAGCTCACCGACTGGGAATATGCGGGAATGCAAGACCCGCATGTTGATATTGCAATGTTCTGCATTTATTCACTTTATGAAAAGCCGCAGATCGACCGATTGATAGATATTTATTTTTGCGGCAAATGTCCGGAAAACATTAGAACTAAAATTTATTGCTATATTGCCGCTTGCGGTCTGCTTTGGAGTAATTGGTGCGAATATAAGCATCATCTCGGTGTTGAATTCGGCGAATATGCGCTGGCTCAATACCGCTTCGCAAAGGAATATTACCGAATAGCAGCAAAGCGAATTGCAGAAAAGGGGGATGAAAATGCATAAGGTTGAACGCGCAATCATTATGGCAGCGGGCACAGGCAGCAGAATGCAGCCCATAACGCTGACCACACCCAAGCCTATGGTACGAGTTAACGGTACGCGTATGATAGACACCGTTATAAACGCGCTGCACCAAAACGGAATTTTCGAAATTTATGTTGTTGTGGGTTACCTTAAAGAGGCATTTTTGGAGCTAAAGAAGGATTTTCCTGATATAACGCTCATCGAAAACCCCTATTATTCTACCTGCAACAATATATCCTCGCTCTATATGGCGCGCGAGCATATTGAAAATGCAATTATTCTAGACGGCGACCAGATAGTCCGCAACCCTGCCGCTCTTTCCCCTGAATTTGAGCGTTCAGGCTACAACACTATATGGACCGACAGTCCCACCAACGAATGGGTTATGACGGTAGAAAACGGTGTCGTTACAGCCTGCAGCCGCACAGGCGCAAATTTCGGTTGGCAGCTTTTCAGTGTTTCGCGTTGGAGCGCAGAGGACGGAAGGCGCCTGAAGCACCATTTAGAGGAGCAGTTTGAAAAAGAAAAAAACACCTCAATTTATTGGGATGATGTTGCACTTTTCTGCTATCCCGAGGAATACAGCCTGGGAATACGCGAAATGAATGCTACTGATGTTATAGAAATTGATTCGCTGTGCGAGCTCGCCGAGGTCGACAGCTCTTATAAAAATTTTTTAAACGGAGGACAAAACAATGAATAAACCCATATCAGAAAAACGCCGAATAGACTGGCTTATAACTTTAGTTCCGCTTGGAATCGTAATAGCATTAAGTTTATTATTTTTCTTGTTGCCCGAGGCATCTAACGCTGTTGTCAGCAAGGTTCGCTTCTTTTTGGGCGATACACTCGGTGTATATTACCTTATAATCGGTCTTGGAATTTTCCTTTTCTCTATGTTTATTGCCTTCTCAAAATACGGTAATATCGTTTTAGGTGAAAAGGATGAAAAACCGAAATATTCATTTTTCTCTTGGGGCGCTATGATGTTCACTGCAGGTCTTGCGGCCGACATTCTTTTCTATTCCTTCTCCGAATGGGTGCTCTATGCTACCGACCCGCACATTGCCGAGCTCGGCTCCATAACCGAATGGTCCAGCGTTTATCCAATTTACCATTGGAGCTTAATTCCTTGGGCATTTTATTTGGTGCTGGCTGTTGCCTTTGGCTATATGCTGCATGTAAGAAAAACCGACAAACAAAAATATTCCGAAGCATGCCGCCCAATACTTGGCAAGCATACCGACGGAATGCTCGGCAGAATTATAGATTTGCTTGCTGTTTTCGCGCTGCTTGCGGGAACCGCAACAACCTTCTCTCTTGCCACACCACTTATGGCAAACATCCTTGTGCGTCTGTTTGGACTTAATATCAGCACAACCCTTATAAATATTATAATTCTGCTTGTTACCTGTGCTGTATATACATATTCGCTGCTGCACGGCTTTAAGGGTATAAATTTCCTTGCCAAGGCCTGCATATTCCTGTTCTTTGGTCTGCTCACCTATGTACTTATTTTCGGCGGTCAGGCAAAGTTTATTATCGAAACCGGTGTTACCTCTATCGGAACTATGGTTCAGAACTTCTTTGAACTTTCAACCTATACAGACCCGACCCGCACAACCTCATTCCCGCAGAACTGGACCATTTTCTACTGGGCATATTGGATGGTATGGTGTGTTGCAGCTCCCTTCTTTATCGGTAACATTTCAAAGGGCAGAACCGTGCGCCAGACAATTCTCGGCGGCTACGGTTTTGGTGTTGGCTCAACAATTTTAAGCTTCATTATCCTCGGCAACTACTCACTCGGTCTGCAGGCTACAGGCAAAGCCGATTTCATTGCGCAGTACACCGAGTCAGGCGACCTTTACGGTCTTATAATCTCTATTATTGATACTATGCCCTGTGCACCGCTCGTACTGGCCCTTGTGCTGATAACAATGATGCTTTTCTATGCAACCTCATTCGATTCAATAGCACTTATCGGCGCTTGTTACAGCTATAAAAAGCTCGATTCCGATGAAATGCCCAGCCGCTGGATACAGCTTATATGGTGCATTCTGCTAATCCTTTTACCGATAGCGCTGCTATTCTCGGAAAGCTCGATGAGCAACCTGCAGTCGGTAAGTATTATCGCCGCATTCCCCATTGGAATTGTTATGATTTTAATTATCGCAAGCTTCGTTAAATCGGCAAAGCAGACACTAAAGGAACGCAATCAAGATTAAGAAAAAAGAAAAATATCCTTCCTTTCGGAAGGATATTTTTTTATTCCAATTCAAACGCGCCGGTATAGAGCTTATAGTAGGTGCCCTTTTCGGCTATTAGTTTTTCGTGATTTCCGCGTTCGATAATTCTGCCGTGGTCAAGCACCATTATAACATCGGAATTCTTAATTGTGGATAATCGGTGGGCAATAACAAACACCGTTCTGCCCTCCATTAACTTATCCATACCCTTTTGAACGATAGCTTCGGTTCTGGTATCGATAGAAGATGTTGCTTCGTCGAGTATCATAACAGGCGGGTCGGCAACTGCAGCGCGTGCTATTGAAATTAACTGGCGCTGACCTTGGGACAGGTTAGAACCGTTACCCGTAAGCATTGTGTTGTAGCCGTCGGGCAAGCGTTCAATAAAGCTATCCGCGCCCGTAAGGCGGGCGGCAGCAATACATTCCTCTTCCGTGGCATCAAGCTTGCCATAGCGGATGTTATCCATAACCGTACCCGTAAAGAGGTTTGTTTCCTGAAGCACTATGCCAAGACTGCGACGCAAATCAGACTTCTTAATTTTATTAATGTTTATTCCGTCATATCTAATTTTTCCGTCGGCAATGTCATAAAAGCGGTTTATAAGATTGGTTATCGTGGTTTTGCCTGCGCCTGTTGCGCCAACAAATGCCACCTGCTGACCGGGCTCAGCATATACGCTCACATCATAAAGCACCTGCTTATCCTCGACATAACCGAAATCAACGCCCTCCATTCTCACATCGCCAAGCAGCTCGGTGTAGGTAACCGTGCCGTCCGAATGAGGATGCTTCCAGGCCCAGCGACCTGTATGGTGAGCCACCTCGGTAATCTCACCGTCTTTAATTTCGGCATTTACAAGCGTTACATATCCGTCGTCTGCTTCGGGCTCGATGTCCATAAGCTCAAATACGCGCGAAGCACCCGCGAGCGCCATTACAATAGCGTTTATCTGTTGCGACGCCTGATTTATATTACCTGTAAACTGCTTTGCCATATTAAGAAACGGAATAATAATGCTTATATTAAAGGCAAGACCCGAAATACTGTAGTTTGTAGCGCCTGTGAGCAGGAATATACCGCCTATAACAGCTACTAAAACATACAAAATATTTCCTATATTCTGAATAATCGGTCCTAAAATATTAGCATACGCGTGTGCGCGATATGCATCGCTGAACATCTGATTATTAAGCTTTTCAAAATCCTGCTTATTTTGATTTTCATGACAAAAAACTTTAACAACCTTCTGTCCTGTCATCATCTCCTGAATAAAGCCTTCGACATTACCAAGCGACCTCTGCTGGCGGATAAAGTATTTCGCACTTCCCGCACCGACAGTTTTTGAAACGAAAATCATAAGCGCTACGCCTACCAGCACTATGGCTGTCATAAGTGCGCTGTAGTAAAGCATAATTGAAAGCACACAAAGCACAATGGTGCACGACTGCAAAAGACTCGGCAGCGCTTGAGATACAAGCTGTCGCAGAGTATCGATATCGTTGGTGTATACACTCATTATATCGCCGTGCTTTTTGCTGTCAAAATACGAAATCGGTAAATTTTGCATTCCGTCAAAGAGCGCCTTGCGCATTTTGTTGAGAAAGCCCTGTGTCATATACGCCATAAGCTGTGTCTGTGTTACAATAGCGCAGATAGAAATTAAATAAAAGCACACAAGCGTTGCAACTTTAGGAATAATTACTTTAGACGCACTCGCCCAATCGCCACTGCTTGCCCACTCCTCAATAGCGGCTATAACCTGCTGCAGAAATATTGGCGGCAAAGATGCCGTTACGGCAGCGAACAAAATACAGGCTACCGCAAGCGGTGCTAAAACAGGATAGAACTTAAAAAACATTTTGATAACACGCGGCAGCGTGCCCTTCTTTGCCTTACCCATAGGACCTTTAGGAGGTCGCATACCCATTTTACTCATTCTCGCCACCTCCGTTTGTTTGCTGCTCATATACCTCACGGTAGATTTCGCTGCTTTCAAGCAGCTGCTCATGTGTTCCCGCAGCGCTGATTTTGCCGTCGTCCATAACAAGTATTAAATCGGCATCACTCACCGATGAAATACGCTGTGCAATTATTATTTTTGTGGTTTCGGGGATATACTTTTTCAGTCCCGCACGAATAAGCGCATCGGTTCTTGTATCAACCGCGCTTGTTGAGTCATCAAGAATTAGAATTTTAGGCTTCTTAAGCAGCGCGCGCGCTATACAAAGTCGCTGCTTTTGACCACCCGATACATTAGTGCCGCCCTGCTCAATACGAGTTTCGTAGCCCTCGGGGAAGCCCATTATAAACTCATCCGCTTGAGCAAGCCTGCAAGCCTCGCGAAGCTCCTCATAGGTGGCATTTTCATTGCCCCAACGCAGATTTTCTGCTATCGTGCCCGAGAAAATGAGGTTTTTCTGCAGAACGAAAGCAACCGAATTGCGAAGCGCTGTGATATCATATTCTCTAACATCCTTGCCACCAACCAACATCTGGCCCTCGGTAACATCATAAAGGCGTGAAATCAGCTGAACAAGGGTTGTTTTGCTCGAACCGGTGCCCCCGATTATGCCAACTGTCATACCCGAATCTATTTTAAGATTAACACCGCTTAATGCATTAAGGCGAGCGTTTTCAGAATATTTAAAGCTTACATTTTTAAACTCAACGCAACCGTTTTCCACCGTTTGCAAAGCATTTTCGGGATTAAGTATTGTAGGCTCCTCGGAAAGCACCTCGGAAATACGCTTTGCAGCCTCAATAGACATTGTAAGCATCACATAAATCATCGAAAGCATCATAAGTGATATAAGTATCTGCATACCGTAGGTAAGCATTGCCGACAGCTGACCTACATCTATAAACGAAGCCTTGGTTGAAATAATAATCTTTGATCCGATTATAAGCACAAACGCCATATTAAAATAAAGGCACAACTGCATTAATGGCTGGTTAAAGGCAACAATGCGTTCTGCCTTTGTGAAATCACGGCAAATATCTTCGGCGGCAGATGAAAACTTCTCTTTTTCATAATCCTCGCGCGAAAAGCCCTTCACAACACGCATAGCTCGAACATTTTCCTCAATAGACTCGTTGAGTCGGTCATATTTTTTGAAAACGCGACGGAATGCAGGCATAGCCTTCTTACCAATGAGGAAAAGACCAAATCCGAGCAGCGGAACAATAACTACAAAGGAGGTCGCAAGTGCACCGCCCATTGTGTATGCCATTGTAATCGAGAAAATAAGCATAAGCGGACTTCTCACCGCAATTCTGATCATCATCATAAATGCCATTTGTACGCTCGAAATATCGGTGGTAAGGCGTGTTACTAGCGATGATGACGAAAATTTATCGATATTGGCGAATGAAAATTCCTGAATTTTAGAAAACACATCGTGTCGCAAGTTCTTGGCAAATCCCGAGGAAGCCTTGGCGCTGGTAAAGCCCGCCAGTCCTCCGCAGATTAGCGACAGAACCGCCATTAATGCCAATAATATACCCGTTTTAATAACATCGCCCATTACCATATTTTCAGATTTTATTTGGTTGAGCAAATCGGCAGACATACGGGGTATTAGGCATTCGAGTACAACCTCACCTACCATAAGAAGCAGCGTTAAAATAGATAGCCATTTATATTCCCTTATACTGCGCGCAAGTTTTTTAATCAAAGCAATTCATTCCTTTCGCAAATATACCATAATATTATAACTCTAAACCCCGCCGCATTCAAGGGATATTTTGTTAAATTTTTGTTAAATGCAAAAACAGACCTCAAAAAATATTAACCGTCAACACTCGCCGTAATAGGCTCACAACAAATTAATATACTATACCGGCATCGCCACTTCGGTGGCTCTCATTTCGAATCTTCTCATCTATAAAAAATAGCAGCCACACCTAAAGGTGTAACTGCTATTTGGCGCGCTGAAGAAGATACGAACACCCGACCTTCTGGTCCGTAGCCAGACGCTCTATCCAGCTGAGCTATCAGCGCAAATGGAA
>JAZRMU010000036.1:0-1891 GCA_045647785.1 Acutalibacteraceae bacterium | reverse complement strand
GCTGCCATAGCGGTATTTTCACACATTTGAGCTTTTAGATTATGCTGCTTAATATACGCATTGCATTGTTCAAGCGCCTGGATATGACTCATAACTGTTTTAATATCTGATACGGTAGCACCGGGCACACCAAGCAAATTTTGAGAAACAGATAGCTCGTAAATACCGTTAATATAAAGACTTCCGCCGAAAATCAAGTCAATAACCTGACCGACCTCACCGGCGCTGCTGTTTTCCATTGGAAGCACAGCACAGTCACACTCACCGTTAGTAACGGCCTCATAGGCGGCGGAAAAGCTTGGGAAAGCAACACGTGTACTGTCGGGAAAAATTTTGCCTGCAGCAATATGGGCAAAAGCACCCTCTACACCACTGTAAGCAACCTTCATACCACTTAAAATACAGCTTTGGTAATTTCGTGAAATCTTCATAATGTCACGCTGGAAATTCACGTAATACTTCTTAATCTCGTCCTTGCTTATGTATGCAGAATTCTTTTCGATTATTGCCTCCTCTCGTGAAGCATCGTAAATGGGCAGTCCATTTTCTTTTTTGTAGTCTGCAACCATTTCGGCAGCAAGCATACGTTTTTCAAAAAGTGCCGCCATTTCCTTATCAATTTCATTAATTTGCTCTCTGGCAATATCAAGTTTATTCATTAAATCACCTTATTTATAAAGCTCTGCAAGTTTTTTGAAAGCAGACAAAGAGCGCTCAATCATTTCGGTAGAAACGCAGTAAGAAATCCGAACATATCCCGGATAACCGAAACTTTCCCCCGGCACAAGTAGAAGTTCAAACTGCTTTGCTTTTTCGCAGAAGGCCGTTGCATCGGGCTCGAGTGCCTTTAAAAATAGGTAAAAAGCCCCTTGCGGCTTTGCAACCGAAAATCCAAATTCTGATAAATTCTTTAATAAAATATCGCGGTTTTTCTTATACACGGAAATATCAGATGTCTTTCCTATGCAGTAAGGAATGAGTTTTTGAAACAGTGTTGGGGCGCATACAAAGCCGAGTGCTCTTCCCGCTCCACAAACAGCATCGAACAAATTACTGCTCTCGGTTGCTTTGTTATTAACCAGTATGTAACCTATTCTTTCGCCCGGAAGCGAAAGTGATTTACTAAAGGAATAACACACAACCGTGTTATCATAGTAATTAGGTACAAATGGTACAAACTCATTGTCAAATACGAGTTCTCTATATGGCTCGTCAGCAATAATGAAAATTTCATTACCGAATTTTTTGTTAGCTTTTTCGAGAGTTTTTGAGAGTTTAATAATTGTTTCTTCGGAAAACACAACACCCGAAGGATTGCAAGGCGAATTAATTATTACGGCCTTTGTATTTTCGGTAATTGCATTTTCTAACTCACTAAAATCTATTTGAAAGTCGTTTTCACGGCATTTTACAGTTACACATTTAGCTCCGGCTGTTTCGATGAAAACTCGATACTCTGGAAAAAACGGAGCGAAAACAATAATCTCATCGTTTTCCTCAACTAAAGCCTTAATTGAAATTGTGAGTGCCGCGGCAGCTCCAACAGTCAAATATATGTTTGATGCCGAAATATCAGTATTATGTAAATCATTAATATAATCGGCAATACATTTTCTGACACTTATATCCCCTGCTGCTGATGTATAGCTGTGCACAGCGATGCTATCTTGTTCAGTTAGTATTTTAACAAGTGCTTCATTAACCTCTTTAGGTGCTGGAACGCTTGGATTACCAAGACTGAAATCATACACATTTTCTCGTCCTATTTCTTGCGCACGCTGATTTCCGTATTCAAACATATCGCGAATTACGGAACGAACCTGCCCTAATTTCAACATATCTTTTGAAAACATAATATTACCCCATTTAGTATTATAATATTTAAGTATAC
>JAZRMU010000035.1:0-11745 GCA_045647785.1 Acutalibacteraceae bacterium | reverse complement strand
ACCGAATATCCGCTATAGCAGCGCACGGGGAACTGTGTTTTTGTTCTGTCGGTGATACACCTATCTCTATCACAGCCCTCGCATCCTTTATGGCCCACGGAGCAGTTTTTGGTTAACATAAGCGGTAGTCTTCCGTATGCAAAAATACCCTTTAAAAGCGGTGTTTTAAGACCGTTTATCTGCCTGTCGGTAAGCTCTGCCGAAGCTACCACAGCGGTAGCCTCTAAATTTTCGAGCACCGATACCGTCATAGAATTGTATACATTAAAGCCCATATCTGCCACAGCCTGCAGTCCTGCTTTTCTCGCTAGCTCAAGCGCTGCCAGTGTGCCGCAAAACGCTGTCTTAACGCCACTCTCCCTGGCTTTTTCTATAGCTCTGATTACTGCTTTTTCACTTGCCGCTGCGCGCGGAATTTCTATTGCCAGTGCAGCCGTTGTTTTTTGCGCTGCAGCCGCAAAATCAGCTCCACTCGGCAAGCAAATCAGAGATACTCCATTTAAATTATCCGGTATTTGCTCTGCGTTTTCAAATCGGCAAAAAAGCTCTGCTTTTTCGCGCTTTTTATCGGCGAATTCGAATGATAAAGAGTGCCTTTCTATGGGCGCGCAGCACATTCTTTTATCGCTTAAGCTTTCGACCGCCTCACGGCGCAAGGCATTTAACTCCGCAGCGGGCAAAAACAGCCCGTCATCCAGTGCTACATCTATTTTTTCGGCAAAATACGGTGTGCCGCCAAGCTTGCCGAGACTATTCTTAACCGCCTCGATATCGAGCGCCTTGTTTTTTGCAATTTGGGGCGTGCTTCCCGTTACGGCGACTGTATTTTCACCATCGCTCGCCACAAGCCTTGTTTTTGCATCTGCCCGTATTGTGGCGCAAAGTGAAATCGCCACCTTTTGGCGCACATTTCGGTAAAGGCTGTGAATTTCATTAAGCACATCACCTGCTGCCAAAACATCCTCGCGAGTTCTGATGCCGAACATATCAGCGCCTGTTTGCTTCGTGTAGTACCCATCGGTAAATCCAGAGCGCGAAAACACACTCTGCAGCATATTTTTAGCCTCGAAACAATCCTCTCCGTCAACCGCTTTTCTAAATGCTGAAACGGCTGCCGCAACATATTCAGGGCGTTTCATTCTGCCCTCTATTTTAAGCGAGGCTACCCCCATCTCGGCGAGCTCGCCCACATACTCCAGCAAACTTAAATCCTTAAGGCTCAAGGCATATTCACTTCCACTGCCGCTAAAAGGCAGGCGGCAAGGTCCGGCGCAAAGCCCACGGTTTCCACTTCTGCCACCAATAATACTCGAAAGCAGGCATTGACCCGATACACACATACATAGCGCACCGTGAACAAAAACCTCGGTTTCGATGCCAAGCTCTTTAGCCTTTAGAGTGAATTCTCGTATTTCCTCACGACTCATCTCTCTGCCCACAACCACGCGTGTAAAGCCTAGTTTTGCTAAATTGTCCAGCGCTGAAGCCGATAGCACCGAGGCTTGAGTTGAGGCGTGAAGTGGCAGCTGCGGCAAGGCGATTTTAAGCGCTGAAGCCAGCCCTAAATCAGCAACAATTACCGCATCTATTCCAAATTCATAAGCCTCTGCCGCGGTTTCCACCGCGTTTTTTATTTCCTCATCACTCACACAGGTATTAAGGGTTAAATAAACCTTAACACCGCTCTCTTTGCACAACCGCACAGCCGCGGCAAGCTGCTCGCGGGAAAAATTTTCTGCTCTGCGGCGGGCATTAAAATTTTCGGCGCCTAAATACACCGCATCAGCCCCTGCGCGCACCGCTGCAAGCAGCATTTCACCCGAACCTACCGGCGCTAGGATTTCCGGCTTAAAACTCTTCATCATCTTCATTTGTAAATTTCTGTTTTTCTTCTTCCTCGCCAGTGAATTTAACAAGCATTCGGCGGGTTATATCAGCATCAAGCCTTGCCATTGCCGACTCTTCCAAGAGGCGCTTATTTTCAAGGCGCAGCCTCTCATTTTCATTCTGCACCCTTTTGCTTTCATCCATAGCCTCAAGCGCTGTCATAACAGCCGCCATAGTAGTTGATAAAAACGGACTTTTTGCTCGTACCGAATTCATTTTCTTTTCAAGCTCGGCACCCAGCGAAATAATATACGCCTCGTCGTCCTCACTTGTAACGGAATATTCAATTCCGCCAATTTTTAGTCTGATTTTGTTCGACATATTTCGCCCTCCTATCAAGAACATTTTAATATAAATCGCTAAAAAAATAAAGTATTTTTTTAAAATTCAAAATTTATCTTAAGGAAGTGAAAAAAAGGTTGCTAAAAAAGACAATATCTGCTAATATAAAACTAAACATATTTAATACCCTCAAGGGTATTAAGCAAAGGGAGGGGATATTGTGAGAATTGCCAGTAAAGAACAACTTCAGGGAATCGAATTAAAGGCTGTAGCTATGCTCATGAAAATTCGCGAGTCCGAATCACACTATCCGAAAAACCGACCAACCTATTATGTTGATAGTAAAAACGGTTGCGATTAGTTCGACGGAAAGTTTGTTCCCTTCCAAAATAACGACGAAAACTTTGAAAAGCTATTTTAAACCAAAACCTGGGATAGAAGCAATGAATTTTTCAATATCGACAAGGGCGAAAATCCTGCAGAACCGTTTATAAAATTAGGCGAATATTAAACATTCGAAAATTCTGATGAAACCCTGAATATGCTCAAAAGCAGCGGCACTTGGGGTGAAAACAGTTTTTATAAAATAACAAAGGGCTATAAAATTATAAGCCCTTTGTAGAAATTTAGGTGATTCTATGAAAACATTAACTAAACCCGAAATCGACAAAATTCTTGCAGCCGCCGCCAAGCGCAAGCAAGAAATCCTAAACACCCCTTCCTGCTATCCCGAAACGGGCACACACTACTATGTGGACTCGGTAAACGGCGATGACGAAAATGACGGTCTGACACAGAGCACTGCTTGGCGCAGTATGCCAAGGGTTGACTGTGCAGATTTAAAAGCAGGCGACAGCGTACTGTTTCGCCGCGGGTGCACCTTCAGAGGCACTATGCGAAGCGTATCGGGTGTTACATATTCTGCATACGGCGAAGGTCCTAAACCCGAGCTTGTAGGCTCAATTCCCGCCTCCGACCCCAAGCTTTGGGTTCCCACTCGTTGGGAAAATGTTTGGATGTATGCCAACCTCATTTCCTATGTGCGCGATATCGGTGCTGTTGTTTTCGGCGATGGCGAATGCTGGGGCATTAAGGTTGCGAAAAACTATAAAACCGATGATCGCTGCGACATGTACCGCTCGAACGGTATGCGCGGAGAAGATGTTCCGCACGGTGATCTTGATGTTTTCAACGGCAGAAAAATAATTCACCGCGAGTGCGTTAAATGGACAGGGCCTGAATGCCTTAAAAATGACTTGGAGTTCTACCACGATTGGACTACAGAGCGCCTTTACCTTTACTGCGAGGGCGGCAACCCTGCAAAGCAGTTTGGCAGCGTGGAATTGTCTGTCCGCTATTTTATATTCCGAAATGAAGGAAACCATGATGTAACGGTTGATAATATTTCCTTTAAGTATGCCGGCATTCACGCAATTTCATCCGGCACCTGTAAAAATTTAACCGTTCGCAACTGCGAATTTGCTTGGATTGGCGGCTCGGGTATGTTTATTGAGGATCATGTAAGAAAAGCTCCAAATATCCCCTTCGGCGATGACCTCACCCGCCTTGGTAATGCCATTGAGATCTACGGAAACTGCGACGGGTATGTGGTTGAAAACAACTACATCCACCAAGTTTATGATACAGGCATTACCGTTCAGTTAGATTCCATGAATATGACTGCCGATAGCATCACCCAAAATGTTAGCTGGAAAAACAATCTTATCGACACCTGCCATTGGAGTCTTGAGCTTTGGCTCTACACTCCCGAGGACACGCACGGATTAACCGCCGCATACCGCAATATTGATATAAGCAACAATTTTGTCCTTAACAACGGCTTCGGTTGGGGAGCACAGCGTCCTGATCCGGGAGACAGCTTTTTCTATGGTGGCTACTATAACTCTATAAACGCTGAATTCAGCAACTACAACATCTATAATAATACCTTCTTTAACAGCCGCGAACTTGTTTTCAACGCCTTAAGCTTCGGCAAAGAGGGTATAGGCTTCTACGAAAATAAAATTTACACCGATTCTGCTCTCGCTACCTGCGGCGCTGATTTTGAATTTGCTAAAAAGCCATTTACCGAATACGAGGCTACCGACGAAAATTTAGCAAAAATCGAGGAAACCGGCTGCTGGGGCAAGGGCAACGAATTTGCAAAACTTGGTAAAAAAGACAACACATTGGTTCCCTTTAAATTTTAAATTTTATATTTCCAAGGGATATTTTATGAGAACTGCAACAAGAAAAGAATTCGATGATTCCCTATGTTAAGGATATTGGCGCAATTGTTTTAATGGCGGCGATAAAATCAAATTCTATGATTATACTATTTATCACAATGGTATTATCGGCGCACTACCCGAAAATATCTAGGGCGACTATGGGAAGCTTAAAGGCTATCCGATAAATGATGAAACTATTGAAAGGCTGGAGGGCAGCGGATATTTCGGCAAAAACGAATGGTGCAAAATTGCCGATACAGAAAACGAAAGTCCCTACATTATAAAATTAGATTAAATTGGAGTTAATATGGAACACAGCAGAGAATATAAAGAAAGGGTACAACGGCGAATAAGGCAGCGCAGAATTAAGCTGTGCTTAATTGCAGGCTTATTGGCCTTTGCCATAACCTTTGGAATTATCGCATGTACTAATCTGAAAAGTGAAAACACACACCCTTCACCCAATAACGGGCAGTCGCAAGACGGGGGCGATAAGCTGGATACGGGCGAAAATACAAACAGCGATATTGTGGCTAGTGCTACTATTGCATCGACAGGCGATATACTTATCCACGATAATGTGCTCGGTGGTGCAAAAAAGGCTGACGGAAATTACGATTTCTCGGGTATGTTCCCCTATATTAAAAGCTATTTCTCTGCTGCGGATTATACCGTTGCAAACCTTGAGGTAACTCTCGGCGGCAGCGAGGCGGGCTCGTTTAAGGGCTATCCCTACTTCAATTCTCCCGACAGCGTTATTGATGATTTTAAAACGGCGGGCGTGGATATGTTCTTAACCGCCAATAACCACACCTATGATACGGGGCTTAAAGGACTTCGCCGCACTATGCAGGTGCTCACAAGTAAAAATACCGATTTCATAGGCACTCGCACCGATAAATCGAAGCCCTTTTATACTGTAAAGAATATAAACGGTGTTAATGTGGGTTTCGTCGTTTACACCTACGAAACCGCCACAACATCTGCAGGACTCAAATCGCTCAACGGTAATGTACTCTCCGCTGAGGCAGGTCCTCTTGTTTCAAGCTTTAATTACTCAAGGCTGGATGAGTTTTATTCCACCGTGGAAAGCGACTATTCGGCAATGCTAAATTCGGGTGCCGATGCGGTTGTTGTTTATATTCATTGGGGCAACGAATATCAGCAAAGCGCTAACAGCTACCAAAAGCAGATAGCGCAAAAGCTTGCCGATATTGGAATCGATGTTATCATCGGCGCGCACCCGCATGTGGTGCAGCCCTTCGAAGCCTTGACGGGTAAGAACGGCAAGGAAACCCTTTGCATTTATTCGGTTGGCAACTGTGTTTCAAATCAGCGCAAGGAAATTTTAACCGAAGACTGCCCCACAGGACACACCGAAGATGGTATGCTGTTTAGCGTTACTATCGAAAAGCACCGCGACGGCAGTATTAAAATCACTAATGCAAATATTTTACCGATTTGGGTTAATCTTAAAATGATTTCGGGCAAGCGCACCTATGAAATTGTACCGCTCGATTTATCGGTTACTGATTGGAAGAGTCTGGGACTCGACAGCAGTACTCTACGCGATGCTAAAGCATCCTACAACCGCACTATGAAAATTGTGGGTAGCGGATACAATGCCTACCTAAAGGCACACTCGCTTCCCGAGGTTAAAACTGTTATAGAATAGGAAATAATTATGAAATATCTTGTAATACTCTGCGATGGAATGGCAGATACACATAATAAGGAAATTTTAGGCGGCAAAACCCCTATGGAAAAGGCGTATAAGCCAAATATGGATAAGTTGGCAGGCTCTGCTATGATAGGTCTTTGCAAAACCGTTGCCGACGGTATGAAACCGGGCAGCGATGTGGCAAATCTATCGGTTATGGGCTACGATACAACCATTTGCTACACAGGTCGCTCCCCGCTCGAGGCGGCAAGTATTGGTATCAACCTAACCGATACCGATGTGGCACTGCGCTGCAACCTTGTAACGCTGTCTGATGAAGCCGATTACGAAAAGAAAACAATGGTAGACTACTGCGGCGGCGATATTTCGACTGCCGAGGCAGCCGAGCTTATTAAAACTATCGAGCAAGAGCTTGGAAGCGATATTTACCGCTTCTATTCGGGTGTTGCCTACCGCCATTGCCTTGTGGTAAAAAACGGCACCACCATTCTTGGCACCATGACTCCCCCGCACGACATCAGCGGTAGGGTTGTGGGAGAATATTTATCCGACCACGAAAATGCACGCGAGCTTATTTCGCTTATGAAAAAAAGCTACAATATATTAAAGGACCATCCCGTGAATAAAGAGCGTGTAGCGCGTGGTGAAAAACCCGCCAACTCAATTTGGCTTTGGGGTGAAGGCAAAAAACCGAGCCTTCAAAACTTCAAAGAAAAATTTGGTGTGAGCTGCGCAGTTATTTCGGCGGTTGACCTGCTCAAGGGCATCGGCATACTTTCGGGTATGGCGGTTCCCGAGGTTGAGGGAGCAACAGGCTATCTCGATACTAATTTCGAGGGCAAGGTTGAGGCTGCTAAAAAAGCATACGAAAATGGCAGCGACCTTGTGTATCTGCATTTTGAGGCACCCGACGAATGCGGTCATCGCGGTGAATGCGAAAACAAGGTGCGAGCTATTGAAATTATTGATAAATTAGCCGTGGGTCCCCTTTGCGATTACTTGAGTACCCTCGGCGACTATCGCGTGCTTATTATGCCGGACCATCCCACTCCGCTTAACACCAAAACCCACTCGCGCGAGCCCGTGCCATTCCTTTTATACGACTCATCAAAAAAGAATGTTGGTGCAGCAACCTTTACCGAGGATACCGCCAATGCTTCGGGCATGTTCGTTGAACACGGTCCCGATATTATGAAAATGTTATTAGAGAGATAAAAATGGCTAAAAAAGATTACGCAAAGCTGGAAATTGAAAGACAAAAGGTTACCAATCACTTTAAAAACGAAAAGAAAAAAGTATGGCTCACCTTTGCTATTATTGAAGTTGTGCTACTTTTAGGCTCTTGGCTTATTTGCAATCTTGCCTCCCCAGCACAAGGCTACATATATTTCATAACCGCCCTTTTCTTTACTCTGGTTTTTCCGATCACACAATTTTCCAAAAAGATGAAGGAACTGACCCGCCAGGAAAAGGAACAGTTAGGCTTTGCCGAACAGGATTATTAAGAAAAAGTGCTTGACTTAAATAAGCCGTTGTGTTATACTACTATGGCGACCGTCTACTATGCTTCAGGCGTCTGCCGAATTTTTCGGATTCACTTTGACCTGTTGCTTGGTTTGCGGATCAATTTAATAAAGGAGTGAAAACAATGTTAAAGGATGTTAAGCAGGAAGTAATCGCTACCTACGCTACACACGAGGGCGACACCGGTTCACCCGAGGTTCAGATTGCTCTTCTTACAACCAGAATCAATGAGCTCAACGCTCACTTAAAGATTCACGCTAAGGATCACCACTCACGTCGCGGTCTTCTTAAGATGGTTGGTCATAGAAGAAACCTTTTAGCTTATTTGCAGAAAAACGATATCGAAAGATACCGTGCAATTGTTAGCAAGTTAGGTCTTCGTAAGTAATCAAATAACATTGGGCAGACCGCTGGCGGTCTGCCTTGTTATATAGTGTGGCAGAATTCGAACTTTGTCGCACTAGCAGAGGTTTTTCGTTGTTTAGCGGTAAATTGACCGTCGAAGGCTTCGACTGTGAATTTATTGCTAAACGGAAACACCTCAAAAAAGAAAAAAAGAAAAGAGGTAAAAATTATGTTCGAAAATTACAAGGTTTATGAAACCACCCTTGCAGGCAGACCCCTAAAGCTTGAAACAGGCAAAATGGCACAGCTTGCAAACGCCGCTATTTTAGCTACCTACGGCGAGACTCAGGTGCTTTGTACAGTAACCGCTTCCCCGAAGGCTCGCGAGGGCGTTGATTTCTTCCCCCTCTCGGTTGATTTCGAGGAAAAAATGTATTCAGTTGGTCGCATCCCCGGCTCATTCACCCGCCGCGAGGGTAAGGCTAGCGATAAGGCAGTTTTGGCATCCCGCTGCATCGACCGCCCTATTCGCCCGCTTTTCCCCAAGGACATGCGCAACGACTGCTCGGTAGTTGCTACCGTTATGTCGGTTGACCCCGACTGCAGCCCCGAGGTTGCAGCAGCAATCGGCGTTTCTACCGCTATTGCTATTTCTGATATTCCGTGGGCAGGTCCGATTTCCAGCGTTAAGGTTGGCTTAATCGACGGCGAAATCGTTATCAACCCCACTCTCGAGCAGCGCGCTGTAAGCGAGCTCGACCTCACCGTTTCCTCTACTGCTGACCTCGTTGCTATGATTGAGGCCGGCGCTAACGAAATTCCCGATGACCTTATGTTCGATGCTATTATGGCAGGACACGAGGCTAATAAAGAGGTTGTTAAGTTTATTAATGCTATCGTAGCTGAAATCGGCAAGCCGAAGTTCTCATTCGAGTCTAACGATCCCGATCCTGCAATTCTTGCAGAAATCGAGGAGTTCTGCATTGAGGATGTTAAGAAGGCTCTCGATACCGATGATAAGCTTGTTCGCGATGCAGCTTTACTTCCTATCTACGCCGCTGTTCACGAAAAGTATGATGCACAGTTTGAGGGTAACGAAGCAAAGCTTGATGAAATTATGTATATCATTCAGAAGCATGTTGTTCGCGCTTGGCTCAAGGACGAAAAGAAGCGTGTTGACGGTCGCGGTATCGACGATATCCGCCCGCTTGACGCACAGGTTGACCTGCTTGCACGTGTTCACGGTTCAGGTATGTTCACCCGCGGTCAGACACAGGTTCTCTCTGTTGCTACACTGGCATCGGTTAGCGAGGCACAGAAGCTTGACGGTCTTGACGAAGAAAAGGATAAGAGATATATCCACCACTACAACTTCCCCTCATACTCGGTTGGCGAAACAAAGCCCTCTCGCGGTCCCGGCCGTCGCGAAATCGGTCATGGTGCACTTGCAGAGCGAGCTCTCGTTCCCGTTATCCCGAGTGTTGATGAGTTCCCCTACGCTATCCGCGTAGTAAGCGAGGTTCTTTCCTCCAACGGTTCAACCTCACAGGCTTCCATCTGCGGCTCTACTTTGGCTCTCATGGCAGCAGGTGTTCCGATTAAAGCTCCCGTTGCAGGTATTTCCTGCGGCCTTATCACAGGAGATAACGGCGTTTACGGCGACTTTATGACAATGGTTGACATTCAGGGTCTTGAAGATTTCTACGGCGATATGGACTTTAAGGTAGCAGGTACTAAAAAGGGTATCACCGCTATTCAGATGGACTTAAAGGTACACGGCTTAACCCCCGAAATTATTAAAGAAGCTTTTGCAAAGACCAACAAGGCAAGAAACTATATTCTTGACGAGGTTATGCTCCCTGTTATTTCCGAGCCTAGAACAGAGCTTTCAAAATATGCTCCCAAAATGATTTCGACCCAGATTAATCCCGAGAAAATCGGCGATGTTATCGGTAAGCAGGGCAAGGTTATTCAGTCTATCCAAGAGCAGTGCGAGTGTACTATTAATATCGAGGAAGATGGTAGAGTATTTATCGCAGCTCTCGACCTAGAGAAGGCCGAGCAGGCTAAAATGATTGTTGAGACAATTGCTAACGACCCCGAAATTGGCGCTATTTACAGCGGTAAGGTAACAAGAATTATGAACTTCGGTGCATTTGTTGAAATTGCTCCCGGTAAGGAAGGTCTTGTGCACATCAGTCGCCTCGATGTAAAGAGAGTAGAAAAGGTTGAGGATGTTGTTGCAGTTGGCGATCAGGTAATCGTTAAGGTAACCGAAATTGACGATCAGGGCAGACTTAACCTCTCCCGCCGCGATGCTCTGGTTGAAGTGAACGGTGCAGTTGTTGAGGAGGGCGCCGACGAGGAAGCTCCCCGCAAAAACGACAGACCCCGCCGCGGCTTTAAGAAAAGATAAATAATTCATAAGAAAACGGAAACGAAATTCGTTTCCGTTTTTTATTTTACCGATTTAAGGAAATTACGCCATAGATGCCGCATTTTTATTGACTTTTCCATAAAAAAGTAGTAAATTATATATAAGTATTTTATTATGGGGATATATTATTATGACTATAGTTAACCTTTTAGAAAGAAACGCAAAAGAATATGCGGACGAAAGTGCTCTGGTTGAAATCAATCCCGAGCAGCCCGAAACCCGCCGCCTTACCTGGAGCGAATTCGAGTTAGTTGAGCCCACCCCTCGCACCCGCCACTACCGCCGCGAGATAACTTGGTCAGTTTTCAACGAAAAGGCAAACCGTCTTGCAAATATGCTAAAAGCAAACGGCATAGGCAAGGGCAAAAAGGTTGCCATTTTGCTTATGAACTGTATCGACTGGCTTCCGATTTATTTTGGCATTCTCAAGGTTGGTGCACTGGCTGTTCCGCTTAATTTCCGCTATTCTTCTGATGAAATAGATTATTGTTTAGAGCTTGCCGAGGCCGATATTTTAATATTCGGTCAGGAATTTGTGGGCCGTGTTGAGGCTATTGCCAAAAAGGTATCGAGCCGCTGCACGCTGATTTATTTAGGCGCTGCCTGCCCCGCCTTTGCCGACGATTATAACGATTTAATTTCGGAATGCTCGGGCAGCTATCCCGAATGCACGCTAAAGGAATCCGACGATGCCGCTATTTACTTTTCGTCGGGCACAACCGGCTTCCCCAAGGCAATTTTACATAATCACGAAAGCTTAATCCATTCCTGCCGCGTTGAGCAGGCACACCACTCACAAACACATGATGACTGCTTCCTTTGCATTCCCCCTCTTTACCACACAGGTGCTAAAATGCACTGGTTCGGCAGCCTCATTTCGGGTTCAAAAGCCGTTATACTTAAAGGGACACAGGCTAAAAGCATCCTGTCAGCCGCAAGCGAGGAAAAATGCTCTATCGTTTGGCTGCTCGTTCCGTGGGCACAGGATATTCTGAATTCCCTTGACCGCGGAGAGCTTGACATTAAGGATTTTGACCTATCCAACTGGCGACTAATGCATATCGGCGCACAGCCCGTGCCGCAAAGCCTCATTAAACGCTGGCTTGAATATTTCCCGAATCACGCTTATGATACCAACTACGGTCTTTCAGAATCTATCGGTCCCGGTGCGGTTCACCTTGGCGTTGAAAACATCCATAAGGTTGGCGCTATCGGCGTTCCCGGCTACGGTTGGCAGGTTAAAATCGTCTCACCCGAGGGCAACGAGGTTGACCGCGGCGATGTAGGTGAGCTCTGCTTAAAGGGCCCCGGCGTTATGACCTGCTACTATCGCGATGAAAAGGCAACCGCCGAAACCC
>JAZRMU010000034.1:0-47508 GCA_045647785.1 Acutalibacteraceae bacterium | reverse complement strand
ATTCGAATCCAACCGTTTTCTTCCATTTGCTCTCTCATAGTGCTTCCGTCGGAAGCGGCTACTTCAAGATTTGTAATCTGGTTTTTAATCTTTGCGAAGAGAAGGGATGGCTCGCTACCTTGGTTAATGTAAATGGTAGGGTCCTTAATGTAGGTTGAGCCGGGAACAAGGCGGTAGGAGTTTGTGTCGGCGGTCTTTTTTTGTGTTTCATGGTCAAAACCGTCAACGCGTTTACCGTCTTGTGTAACGGGAGACTCGAACATTTCGATTGCCACGTTACCGATTGTGAATACGTTGGATACCTTCGCCGATGAAAGCAGGTAAGCCATTGTGGTGAGAACTGAGCCTGTAACAAGTATGATTGCTGCCAGGGTAAGTACTACTGCGTTTCTGATAGTCTTTTTGTTCATTTTTTGTACCTCCAAAAAAAATTATTGATTAAATTATGTAAAACACATTAGGTGTTAAACAGTTGAGTTGGTTTCTTGCTCTTGCATTTCTTGTTTGTCTGTTTCGTTAGTAGTTGACTCCTCGTCGGTTTGCAAGAAGGAAAGAGTAACAAGCAAAAGCACTATTCCTGCCACCAGATAAAGCCCCGGTGGATGTTGAATGTAATTGAATACGTATCCCAAAATTGGAATATGGAAAACAGGAACACCGATTATCCTATCGGAAGTTACGAAGCCGCCATCCGCAACGTTGTTAGCATCTCCCTTTGTATAAAACTGTGGGCCGTTACCTTCGTTTTTAATATCGATTATTCGATGCGTTACCGTTGTCCCGTTAAGTAAAAATGTTATCGGGTCGTTAATTTGAAGCTTTTCCGGTGTTGCTTCTTTCACGTAGATTACAGAGCCAACGTGGTAAGTGGGCTCCATAGAACCGGAAAGCACCGTGTAGGGTGTGAGTCCGATAAGGCGCACGCCCGCAATAAGTAAAACCATCACCAAAGCGACCAATGCAACAACACCCACAAAGATTCTATAAGCTCGCATAAATTTTTTCAGGAAATCACCCTCTTTCAAAGCGGCTAAAAGATATAATATGGCATTATTATCTATTATATATAATAATACAAATTACGACAAATAGCAAGGCTTTTGTAGTGAATACTTCGGGTTTTTTGTGTTTTTATGAAAAATATAAAGTCTAATGTGTAAAATAAAGGATTTAATAGTCCGATTTTCAGTGTAGCGTATTAAAAATTCGGATAGAAACGGCGAAACAATACACAGTATTTACCCCGTCTGATTCGTGGTTTATCAAAAGAAAAAACCACACCATATAAGATGATGTGGTTTAATGGCGGAGTAGGAGAGACTCGAACTCTCGCGCCGGTTACCCGACCTACACCCTTAGCAGGGGTGCCTCGTCACCAACTTGAGTACTACTCCGTATAGTAATTTGTTTTAAGCGATATTCAATTTTCCAAACGTTTGGGGTAGTTCCTCGGCTGTGCCCTCTTGCGGTGCCCGACAAATCGATACTGCCGTATCTCACTTGTCGACCGCGGCGCATCGTTTTGCTCACTGTATCTGCCACAGGCAGCGCTCGCAACCTCACCCGTCACCAACTTGAGTACTACTCCGTATTGCAACTTGTTTTATACAAGATTCAATTAAAAATGGCGGAGAGGAAGGGATTCGAACCCTTGTGGGCTTGCACCCAAACGGTTTTCAAGACCGCCTCGTTATGACCACTTCGATACCTCTCCGTATGCGACTTGACTATTTTAACACAACTTTAGTTTTTTGTCAACATATCTATTGCAAAATATTTTATTTTCAGTATAATGTTTTTGGGTGATAATATGGCGCTAACAAAAAAGCCGAATCATATATACGAACCGAATCCCTTGGCATGTGGTCAGGCGGTTTTAGCTATGCTTACCGATACCGATGTTTTGGAAATCATCCGCATTTGCGGCACCGAGAGGGAAACAACGCTTAAAATGATGAAAGAGGTTTTACTCACACTCGGTGTTAAAGTATCTGAAAAACGAATAGATGTTAAAAACAAGGAGGAACTGCCCGGAGTTGCTCTATTAAGTTTAGAAACCCCGAAATGCTGGCATTGGTCGCTTTATTTCGAGGGTGAGTTTTACGACCCGGAGTATGGCGTTCTCGAAGATTTTCCACCATCTACACGCCGTTATTTTTGGGAAATTACAGAATAAAAGCGCCAAACGGCGCTTTTATTTTATTATAGTATAAATCAAATTTGTCAGCATACAAACAATAATACCTGTTATTGTAGGTAAAAAGAAGGCGATTGCGGTCCATTTTAGGCTGCCCGTTTCTTTCTTGACTGTAAGTAGACTGGTGGTACAGGGCCAATGGAAAAGTGAAAAAAGCATAACATTAAGTGCAGTAAGCGTGTTCCAGCCGTTATCCACAAAAATTATTTTAAGTGCCGATAGGTCCGTAACGCTCTGTAAATTTCCGCCTCCTAAATATGCCATAATTATTATAGGTACTACAATTTCGTTTGCAGGCATACCGAGTATAAACGCGAGCAGTATTACTCCGTCAAGTCCTAATAGATTTGCAAATGGGTCTAGAAAATTTGCAGCGTATGTGAGTAGCGAACACCCCGAAACCATTATATTTGCTGCAAGCCAGATTATAAGGCCTGCAGGTATTGCGGATATCACCGCGCGGTAGAGCACAAAGAGTGTGCGGTCGAAAATTGAGCGAGTAATAGTTTTGATTATTTGTGGTCGGCGGTAGGGCGGCAGCTCTAAAGTGAACGCCGACGGAACGCCGCGAAGCACGGTTTTTGAAAGTATAAACGATGCTAAAAATGTCATAGTAATACTTAAAAGTATAAGAGCAGTCAGCATCAGTGCCGATAAGAATGAGCCGCCTATACCGCTCACGAAGAACATAGAAATAATACTTATAAGCAGCGGAAATCTACCATTGCAGGGCACAAGACTGTTTGTTAAAATAGCTATTAGGCGCTCTCGTTTAGAATCAATTATTCTGCAACCGATTATGCCCGCTGCGTTGCAGCCAAAGCCCATACACATAGTTAGCGATTGCTTGCCGCAGGCATTGCATTTTTTAAATCCGCGGTCAAGGCAAAAGGCGATTCTTGGAAGATATCCCGAATCCTCAAGCAAGGTGAAAAGCGGAAAAAATATTGCCATAGGAGGCAGCATTACAGACACTATCCAGGCAAGCGTTCTGAAAATCCCGTGAGTGAAAAGCTCATTTATAAAGCTTGGAACCCCTATATCGCCGAGAGCCTTATAAAGCCACGCCTCTACGGAGAACAATATATTGCTTAATAATTGAGAAGGGTAATTTGCACCTTTAATCGTGACCCAAAATGTGAGTAGTAGTAATAGCATCATAAAGGGGAAAGCTGTAATTTTGCCCGCTAAAATGCGGTCGATTTTTCCGTCTTGCTCGCGGGGATTTTTGGGTGAAAAAATGCATTCATTAAAGATTTTTTCGGGCGAAAAAGTAGCGTGAGTAAAATGGCAGCGGTTTCCAACATCCTTTAACTTTATAATTTCATCACAAAGCTTATCCAATCCCTTGTTGTTTCGCGCTGAAACAGATATTACAGGTACTCCTAACAATGAAGACAATTTTTTATTATCTATTTCAATATGTTTTTTATCAGCCTCATCAATAAAATTAAGGCATAGAATAGTGTTTTTTTGTAATTCGATTATTTGCAAGCATAAATTGAGATTTCGCTCAAGTGCTGTTGCATCACATACTAAAACGCAAACATCAGCGCCGCCGTTTAAAATAAAATCCCTTGCAACCTCCTCCTCGGCTGATAAGGCATCCAGAGAATATGTCCCCGGTGTGTCTATTAAAATAATGCGTCTGCCGTTATGAGAAAATGTGCCAACCGCAGTATCCACCGTCTTTCCCGACCAGTTTCCGGTATGTTGATGCATACCTGTAAGCGCATTAAAAACAGTGCTTTTCCCGACGTTGGGATTCCCGGCAAGACAAACGGTAATATCGCTACTGCTATTTTTTAAAACCGAAAAATTATTGCCGATAATCTTGGCGCCCGTTGCTTGATTAGTAAGCCCCATTAGACACCTCACCAACCTTGATTTCA
This sequence comes from Acutalibacteraceae bacterium, assembly GCA_045647785.1. Classification (GTDB taxonomy): domain Bacteria; phylum Bacillota; class Clostridia; order Oscillospirales; family Acutalibacteraceae; genus SIG565. The sequence continues at coordinate 43,419 of JAZRMU010000034.1, read as the reverse complement.
GAGGCGTTTTCGTGTCTCAAAGCGATGACAGTACCCTTGATTAAATATGCCATAGGGTCGCCTAGCGGGCTTTTAAGTACACATTTAACCTTGCTACCGTTTGTAAATCCAATATCTATAAGTCGCTTATATATTGAGGAATTGGGGTTAACCTCGGTGATAATACCGCAATCCCCAACCTTTAGTTTATCTAGTCGCATAAAATTCACTCCTACAATGTATTCTATGCAACAAAAAAATCCCCGTGAATTCACGGGGATTTAATATTATGTATTTACAGCTCCGAGGTGCAGTGGGGGCAACGGGTAGCTTCAATAGCGATTTCAGATTTGCAGTAGGGACAAATCTTTGTTGTGGGTTCTGCGGGAGCTTCCTCGGCCTGCTTTTTCTTGAATGCCTGCATGCTTAACTTCTCAACAGCGGTAACGCCCTTAACAAGCATAAAGATGATAAATGCCATAATAAGGAAGTTGATAATAGCGGTGATAAAAGCGCCGTAGTTAAGAGTGTTTTCAACAATTGTCATAGCACCTGATGCATCAACAACCTCTTTAGTTCCGATAACGAGCTTCAGGTCGCTGAAATCAACGCCACCAAAGATACCGAGTATCGGTGAAATAAGGTCATTTGTAAGACTTGTTACAATATCCTTGAAGGCAGCACCGATGATAACACCGACAGCCATATCAAGCACATTGCCCTTGGTTATAAACTCTTTGAATTCATTAAGAAACTTTTTCATAAATTTTCCCCATTCCTTTTTATTTGATTATTACGCGTGGTACTCGATGAGAAACACCGCAAATAATTTCATAATTAATTGTGCCGCATTTTTCGGCAATTTCCTCCACAGGAAGTTCAGGACCAAAAAGCAGTACCTCTTGTCCGATTTGTACATTTTCAAGGGCAGATACATCTACCAAGAATTGGTCCATACAAATTTTACCGACAATAGGTGCTCGACAGCCTCCGATAACAACCTCACCCAAATTTGAAAGAGCTCGCGGGTATCCATCGGCATATCCTGCGGTTATTGTAGCAATTTTCATTTCTTTTTGGGCTCTGTAAGCTCTGGAGTAGCTTAAATATTCGCCGGCCTTAACCGTTTTAACCATTGAAACCACGGATTTTAACGACATTACAGGAATAAGTCCTTCAAGTGCCACGGAGTCGGAGGGGGATAGCCCGTAAAGTATTATACCGGGTCTGCAAATATCGAGTTTTAATTCTCCGCCCAAAATAACACCTGCCGAGTTAGCGCAATGTAAAAGCCCCGTATCATAACCGGCAGCGCGGATTTTTTCAATTGCTTTACTAAAGCAGTTTATTTGGTGGCGAGTATATTCTTTATCGCTGTCAGTTTTAGAATCTGCAACAGGGAAGTGGGTAAACATACCCTCAACCTTTAATCCCTTTTTTGAAAAAACGGAAATTACCTCGCCAAAATCAGAAAAATCCTCGCTTTTAGCATTAAAACCAAGTCTTCCCATACCTGTGTCAAGCTTGATGTGAACCGAAACAGTAACATTCGCGGCCTGGGCCTCGCGGGAGAGGGCATCAGCATATTCAGGCGAATAAACGGTTTGAGTAATACCGTTTTTTGCAAGCTTGGATGCACAGTGCACCGGAGTGTAGCCTAAAATTAGAATAGGCTTTTTAATACCATACTCTATAAGAGCTAAAGCCTCGTTAAGGTTAGAAACTGCAAATCGGTCAGCACCAAGCGCTTCTAAAACAGGCGTTACATCTTTGGCGGAATGTCCATAGGCATCCGCTTTAACAACCGCCATAGTCTGCGCATCGCCTATCTGTTGCTTTATTAAGTTGAAATTATGTATCAGGGCAGGAATATTAACTTCAGCCCATGTTCTGTCTAAAAATTCCATAATCAACCTCTGGTGTATTAATAAATATATTATACCACCTTTTTTGAATTTTGCAATCTATTGTTGAAAATATCTGCAACGGGTATGAAAATTAGAGCCAAAATCCACCAAAAAACGGAGTATAAAAGGCATATTTGTCCTTTGAAATTAAATGGGATAAGACTATAATCCCAAATTCCCTTTTTTAAAATTATATTAAAAATAAGCCCGTAAATAAACTCGGCTGCGGTAACAAAAGCACTTGCCATAATTGCTTTATAAAGCAAACAGGTATTCTTAAAAAAATTGCTTATTTTACCGAATACCGTAAAGCATATTCCACCAAGCGTCAGCATACTCCAATGTGTGTGCCCACGCCAAAGAATCTCAATAAACCCATACCCAATAGCGCCGGTAACAAAAAATATTAAAAGTGTTTTTGCTTTTTTCATATAATCACCGCCGTTATTTTATGGAAGATATCGGTAGATATACAAAATTACTTTTGTTTACATAAAAATGGAAGGAAAACTATAAAGGTAGCGCTTGTTTCTACCAATAAAAATAAAAGCTGCGCAGATAACTTCTGCACAGCTTTTTAATATCAAATCATTAATATGCTTTGCCCCAATAGAGCATTTTTGTTGCCTTTTTGCCGCAGCAAACACAGGTGTCAGAGAGTTCCTCCTGTTCGAAGGGAATGCAGCGTGAAGATACACCCGCTTTATCTTTAAGTGTTTCCTCGCAAGCTCTGTCGCCACACCACATAGCTTTAATAAAGCCGGACTTGTTATCGGCAATATCAATAAGCTCATCGAGAGTTTTTGCGGTATACATCATACCGTTTCTGCGCTCGAGTGCATTGTTGTAAATGCCATCGCGTACAGCATCGAGCAGCTCGGGGATTTTTGCTTCAAGCTCATCCAGTGATACGGTGATTTTTTCACCGTTATCGCGGCGTGCGATTACGCAGCAGCCGTTCTCGATATCGCGCGGACCGAGTTCAAGACGGAGCGGAACACCCTTCATTTCGTATTCTGCAAACTTCCATCCGGGAGACTGGTCGGTAACATCGATTTTAGCGCGGCAGATTTTACGCAATCTCTCATAAACCTCGGTAGCCTTTTCGGTAACTCCTGCTTTATGCGAAGCAATCGGAACAACAACCACTTGAATAGGTGCTACAGCAGGCGGAAGAACAAGACCGTTATCATCGCCGTGTGTCATAATAATTGCGCCGATAAGGCGGGTGGAAACACCCCAAGAGGTCTGGAAGGGATAGGAAAGCTTGTTTTCCTTATCGGTGAACTGAATGTCGAAGGCTTTTGCAAAGCCATCACCAAAGAAGTGGGAGGTGCCGCTCTGCAGTGCCTTACCGTCATGCATCATAGCTTCAATTGTATAGGTGTCAACTGCACCTGCAAAACGTTCCTTTTCAGTCTTAACGCCTTTGATAACAGGGATAGCAAGATACTTTTCAGCAAATTCTGCATATACATTCAGCATCTGGATTGTTTCAGCCTGTGCTTCCTCGGCGGTAGCGTGAATGGTATGACCTTCTTGCCAATGGAACTCGCGTGAGCGCAAGAAAGGTCTTGTTGTTTTTTCCCAGCGAACAACGCTGCACCACTGATTGTATAGCTTTGGCAGGTCGCGATAAGACTGAATAATATTTTTATAATGGTCGCAGAAAAGCGTTTCCGAGGTAGGACGCACGCAAAGGCGCTCCTCAAGTTTTTCGTGTCCGCCATGTGTTACCCAAGCAACCTCGGGTGCAAAGCCCTCAACATGGTCCTTTTCCTTTTCAAGCAGACCCTCGGGAATGAACATAGGCATTGAAACATTTTCGTGTCCCGTTTCCTTGAACATACCGTCAAGTATTTTCTGAATGTTTTCCCAGATAGCCCAGCCGTAGGGGCGAATGATCATACATCCCTTAACGGATGAGTAATCCATAAGCTCTGCTTTAGATACAACATCTGTGTACCATTTTGCAAAGTCCTCCTCCATAGAGGTAATTTCTTTTACTAGTTTTTCTTTTGCCATATTTTATCACCACAAGATATTATATATTATAAACTATAATTTTTCAATAATAATTTACAGTTTTTCATCTTCCGCTAAAAGTATTGTTAAAGCAACAGCTACTGCAGCCTCAACTGCGGGCAGTGCGCGGGGCACGATGCACGGGTCGTGTCGTCCCTTTATATTTAGCATAACATTTTCTTTTGTCTTGAGATTTACAGTAGGCTGTGCCATAAAAATTGATGGTGTGGGCTTTAGTGCCGCCTTTATTATAATAGGCATACCCGTGGACATACCACCCACGATACCACCGCAATTGTTAGTAGCGGTTACAACGGTATCATCTTTAAAATAGTATTGGTCATTAGCCTCGCTGCCGAGCAGGTAGCCAAAATCAAAGCCTGCGCCAAACGATACGCCTTTAACCGCAGGAACACCAAATATGACCGAGGATATAATATTTTCTATTCCGCCAAACATATGATTACCTATACCTACGGGCATACCTGTAACTGCAATTTCAACAGTACCGCCAATACTATCGCCGTTTTCCGCGGTCTCGACAATCAACTCGCGCATTTCGGCTTTGGCGGTATCGCTATTTGTAGCGAAATATTTTTCCGATAGGGCTTTTAATTGCTCCTCATTTACCGAAACGGCATCAAAGGCAGTATCGAAAACCTCGCCGATATTGTAAATATGTCCGCCAACCGTAATTCCACGGCGCGCGAGGATTTGTCGGCATATAGCACCGATAGCCGTCAGCGGTGCAGTGAGTCTGCCTGAAAAATGTCCGCTACCGCGCATATCTGCTACGCCGCCGTATTTAACAAAGGCGGGGTAATCAGCATGTGAGGGGCGGGGAGTGAATTTCAGCTCATCGTAGTCCGATGAATGAGTGTTTGTGTTTTTGATTATAAAGCTGATTGGTTCGCCGTTAGTAAGTCCGTTTTCTATCCCCGAAACAAACTCGACAGCATCGTTTTCCTTGCGCGGCGTTGCGGTATTATCCATACCAGGTGCGCGGCGCGACATTTGAACAGCAATCTGTTTTTCATCAATAGCTTCACCTACAGGAAGACCACAAATAGTGCCCTTTAAGCACTCTCCGTGGCTCTCGCCTTCGATAGAAATTTTAATTTTTGAGCCAAAGCAAGAAATCAAAGTTATCACCTTTATAAAAATTTTTATTGACAAATTAGCATTTTGCGCCTATTATTTTATTAGGATATATTAAATATATCACAAAAATTTGCCGCTGTCTATAAATGCGGCAGATATTTCGGAGGACTTATTTATGATTTTTGAAAAAATTAAAGAACTTTTGGCAGACCAGTTAGATGCTTCAGCAGACGATATGGCAATGGATACCGATATCGCGGGCGACCTCGGTGCTGACAGCCTTGATGTTGTAGAGCTTTTAATGTCGATTGAGGATGAATTCGATGTTGAAATTCCCGATGAGGAAATCGAAAACATTAAAACAATAGGCGACCTTGTTAAGTATATCGAGGCAAATAAATAAGATTTACTTATAAAGTAAAGCGGGCTTTTAAGCCCGCTTTTGTTTTTTATTATACCGAAATATCATTAAGCATTTCATAAGACTGCAGGTCAAACTCCTTGGTCATCTGCAATGCTTCATAAATATCATAGTTCACAATACGATTGTTTTTGAAAGCAACAACGCGGTTGCCAATGCCCTCAATTAAAAGATTAACTGCCGCATGACCCATCTGGCTTGCCATAACGCGGTCGCGAACGGTAGGTCTGCCTCCGCGCTGAACATGGCCCAAAATTGTGGCACGGCTTTCAATGCCTGTAATTTCCTCAATTTCTTTTGCAATTTCAGTAACCTTGCCAACACCTTCTGCAACAACAATAATAAAGTGCTTTTTGCCGGTTGCCTGTGTTTCGCGGATTTTATCTATAACATCCTTTTTAAGATTAAATTCCACCTCGGGCACCAAAACAGCGGTAGCGCCAACAGCAATACCTGTGTGCAGAGCAATCCAGCCTGCGCGTCTGCCCATAACCTCAACAACACTGCAGCGCTCGTGCGACTGTGCGGTATCGCGAAGTCTATCCACCATCTGAACAACTGTGTTCATAGCAGTATCGAAGCCGATGGTGTACTCGGTGCAGGAAATATCGTTATCTATAGTACCGGGAACTCCAATGCAGGGGATACCGTGCAGAGATAAGTCGCGGGCACCTCTGAAAGAGCCGTCGCCGCCGATAACAACGATACCGTCAATACCGAATTTCTTGCAGTTTTCAACAGCCAGCTGAATGCCTTCCTCGGTTTTAAACATTGGGCTGCGTGCTGTGTAAAGCACTGTACCGCCGCGATGAATTATCTCCGATACAGAGCGAATGTTCATATCGATAATTTCGCCCTCAATCAGTCCGTTGTAGCCGTGCATTATACCTTTAACATTGAGTCCGTTTGAAAGTGCAGTTCTGACAACCGAACGAACAACTGCGTTCATACCGGGGGCATCGCCGCCGCTTGTTAAAACGCCAATGGTTTTAATACTCATAAATTTTCCTCCAAAGTCAAATTTTTCAATTCATTATTATACAACAGTTTGCGCTACTTTTCAACAGGTTTTATATTATTTTTACCAACAATTTTTGAAATTTCTTCAATAAATTCATTATTTGGGGTGATTTTAAGGTTATCAGGGGCCTTGAATTGCTTGCCCGTATCCTCGCAATATATAATCACATCGCAGCCACCTGCAAATTTCCCGAGCGCAGCCTTAACAGAGGTTAATTCGGTGGAATTAATCGAGGGTACTTTAATATATACCTTATTATATGCGGGCGGAGCTGTAAAGCTCGCGGCATTATCAGGTAACGGCTGTAGTTTTTCAAGTATTATTTCGGTTTCGCGATCTTCCTGCTCGGATACCTTGCCCGACAGAATAACAACGCTTTCCTCAAAAATCAAATTTCGGTAAAAATTATAAGCGGTATCAAAAATTGTTATATTAACCGAGCCAAACTGGTCCTCGGCAACGCAGTTAGCGAGAATTTTGCCGCTTTTAAGCGTACGCGCTTTGATTGATGACAATAGAACAACCATTTTAACGCGGTTGCCGTCGGTAATTCTGCCCGATGTAATATCATTAGTTCTGATTTTAGAAACACTATTTATATAACTCTTGTAGTCGTCTAGCAAATGTCCGCTCAAATATAGCCCTGTAGACTGTTTTTCAAGACTTAATTTTTCTTTTTTTGACATTTCGGGAATAAAAGGAACCTCGTAGTCATTGTCGGCATCGTCCCCACCAAACAATCCGAACTGACCACCCGCAGTGTATTTGCGCTCATTATCAGCAGCGTTTAATACATTGTCTATAGCGTAGAGCATCATTTTTCGGGTCTTTTCGAGCGAATCGAGCGCGCCGCTTTTAATGAGCGATTCAAGTGCTTTACGGTTGAATTCTCGCGAGAAGCAGCGCGAAACGAAATTGTAAAGAGAGGTGTATTTTCCGCCTTTTTCACGCTCGCTTATTATTTTAGCAATAACGCCCGTGCCTAAATTTTTAATCGCCAAAAGTCCGTAGCGGATATTTTTTCCGTTTGCCACAAAACCTTCATAGCTTTCGTTTACATCAGGCGGCAGAATGGTGAGCCCAAGTCTGCGGCATTCTGTTGAATATTCTGCAACCTTGCCCGAAGAATCAATAACGCTCGAGAAAAGCGCCGCAAGATACTGGGCGGGATAGTGGCACTTAAGGTATGCTGTGCGGTAAGAAACCACCGAATAAGCAGCCGCGTGCCCTTTGTTAAAGGCATAGGAAGCAAATGAAGACATTTCGTTAAAAATTTTTTCAGCGGTAGCGGCATCAATACCGTTTGCTACAGCGCCCGAACAAATAACATTTCCGTTTTCATCCTTCTCACCGTAAATAAAAGCGTGGCGCTCCTTTTCCATAACATCGAGCTTTTTCTTACTCATGGCGCGGCGCACAATGTCTGCGCGACCGAGTGAGTAGCCCGCAAGACTGCGGCAGATTTGCATAACCTGTTCTTGATATACAATGCAGCCGTAGGTAACCTTAAGAATAGGCTCGAGCAGCGGGTGCAAATAGGTAACATCGGCGGGGTTGTGCTTGTTATGAATGTATTTAGGTATTGATTCCATAGGACCGGGGCGGTAGAGTGCAATAATAGCAATTAAATCCTCAAGAGTTGTGGGGACAAACTGCCGCAGCACCTTTTTCATACCCTCCGATTCAAATTGGAAAACGCCATCTGTATAGCCTTTTGCCATTTCTGCCATAGTCGCTACGTCGTCAAATGGGATTTTCTCAATATCAAAATCAGGATTTTGCAGCCTTATCTGCTTCTCGGTGTCGGCAATAATGGTAATGTTGCGCAATCCCAAAAAGTCCATTTTGAGAAGACCCAGCTCATCGAGCGCTGTCATGGTGTATTGGGTTACAACCGCTTCGTCGTTGAGAGAAAGCGGTACATATTCGGCAATAGGCTTATCCGAAATAACAACACCTGCAGCGTGAGTAGAGGCGTTTCGGGGGGTGCCCTCAAGCTTTATTGCCATATCTATAACCGATTTTAGCGCTAAATCGGTGTCGTACATTTGTTTAAGCTCCGGCACTCGCTTAAGTGCTGCGGGAATAGTGATTTTAAGCTCCTGCGGTACTAGCTTTGCTGCCTTATCGCAAACGGCAGCAGGCAAATTCATAGCTCTGCCGACATCTCTGATGGCTGCGCGAGCAGCCATAGTACCGAAGGTTACAATTTGCGCTACATGGTCTGATTTATATTTATCAATAACATAATCTATAACCTTTTGGCGGTTGACAAAACAAAAGTCTATGTCGAAGTCGGGCATTGAAACGCGTTCGGGATTAAGGAAGCGCTCGAAAAGCAGGTTGTATTTTATTGGGTCGATGCCCGTGATACCAATACAGTAGGCAACAAGGCTTGCCGCGCCGCTGCCACGACCGGGACCTACGGGTATACCGTTATTTTTAGCGTAGTTCACAAAGTCAGCAACTATCAAAAAATAATCAACATATCCCATTTTATTAATGACCGAAAGCTCGTAATTAAGTCGGTCGATAGCCTCGCGGCTGGGATTTTCACCGTAGTTTTTATAAAGGCCTTTAAGAGATAACTCCTTTAAATACTCGAAGTGGTCTTGGTTGCCAATATCGAAATAGGGGAGCTTTATATTGCCGAATTCGAAATCAAAATTGCACATTTCGGCTATTTTTTCGGTATTTTCTATGGCCTCGGGGGTGTTGCCGAAAAGAGAACGCATTTCGGTCTCTGTTTTAAGATAAAACTCCTCGGTTTTGAATTCGAGAGCATCCTCATCTCCGAGCTTTTTGCCAGTTTGAATGCAAAGCAGCACCTTGTGTGCGGCTGCATCCTCTTTTTCTATATAATGAGTATCGTTGGTGGCAACCAACGGAATACCTGTCTCGCGGGAAATGCGTATAATATCAGGGTTAATCTGCTTTTGCTCGAGAATTCCGTGGTCCTGCAGTTCTAAATAATAGTTGCCGCGACCAAACAGTTCATCGTACCAAACTGCAGTCCTTTTAGCTTCCTCATATTCGCCCTTCATAAGACTTTTTGGAATTTCACCCGCAAGACAAGCCGAAAGGGCGATAAGACCCTCGTGATGGGCTTCAAGCAGCTCTCTATCAATTCGAGGTTTGGAATAAAATCCGTCAGTAAATCCCGCAGATACCATTTTTATAAGATTTTTATATCCTATTTCGTTTTTGCAAAGCAAGACCAAATGTGAATAGGCGGAATCAAAAAATCTTTCCTTTTGGTGGCGAGAGCGTGGAGCGACATAAACCTCACAACCTATAATAGGCTTGATGCCTGCTTTTTTTGCTGACTTATAAAAATCAACAGCGCCGTACATTACGCCGTGGTCGGTAATAGCGATAGCACTTTGTCCCTTTTCCTTTGCAGCAGAAATAACCCGCTCGATACGGCAGCAGCCGTCAAGCAGACTGTACTCTGTGTGCAAATGCAGGTGGACAAAGCCCATAGTTATCCTCCCTTACTGGATATTGTTTGAGATTTCGATTATTTTTTTGAGGCGGTGATTTAATCCCGAGCGTGTCAGCGGCACCGCCGATATCTTGCATAACTCCGAAAGCGGCGCGTATGGATTGTCGAGCCGCAGCTTTGCTACATATTGCAAATCCTCATTAAGCAGAAAAAACTTATCCGCCGATATCAGCTTTTCAATGGCAAGGCGCTGTTCAAGCGATGCATTAACAACCTTTGAACTGTTGGCATCCTCGAAATTACCCTTGCGGTTGAGCTTGGAGCGAAAATCTTTAATTGCCCTTGTGTCCATTACGCGAAGACTTAATGCGGCAGCGCCTATAACCGTTAAAAAGTCCTCAACACATTCGCTGCGTTTAATATAAACTACATTAGTTAAATTTTTAAGAGTGATTCGAGGCTCAAGACCGCGCTTGTAAAGCAGGTCGAAAGCTGAATATGCCAGTTCGGCATTTTTGATTCTAATGTCGATGCGGTATTCCTTTTCGGGGTCGGTTGCCTGACCTGCGCCCAAAAACATTCCTCGAATGAAAGCGCTTTTGCAGCAATCCTTTTTTATTATGTCTGCATCTATATAGGTGTTGGGATTTTCTTTATTCAAACCCAACATATTCATAATGCGAAGTCTTTCATCATACAGCTCAACAAAGGCTTTATATGTGGTCTTTTTACCTTGATTTTTTTGGATTTTAACCGTAACATCAAAGCAATGCTTAATAAGATATGCCCAGCGGCGAGCAACCGTCTCATTATCGGTAAGCAATGAGATTTTTTGCAAAGAAAATGATTGTCCGAACAGCATAAAGCCGTAGCATTCGGCTTTTCTGCAGCATTCAGACGATTTAATTTCGCATATTTGTGTTTTAAGCTCGCGTGAAAAGGACATAATATTTCACCGTCAATTTTTAAAAATATCTCTATTAACAACAATTGAATTTATACCGCTATCAAGCAGTTTTTCGTTCATCAGCTCGGCAAATGTTACCGAGCGGTGTTTGCCACCTGTGCAGCCAAACGCTATGGTAAGCTGACTCTTACCTTCCTTTAAATAAAGCGGAATTAGATAATCTATCAGTGAATGAATTTTGTTAAAAAGCTCCGTGCTGTCGTTGCAGTCCATAACATAATCGCGCACAGCTTTATCCTTGCCTGTAAGCTTTTTAAGCTCTGGCACATAAAAGGGGTTCGGGAGGCAGCGAATATCAAAAACCAAGTCAGCATCGGTCGGAACACCGTATTTAAAGCCAAATGCCATACATTGTATAGTTAGCCTTTTTTGCTGTTCTTTAAAAAGACCGGTTAGCTGTTCCTTTAACTGTGCAACCGATAGGGAGGAGGTGTCTATGGTAAAATCTGCGATATTGCAAATGCTGTTGAGCATTTCGCGCTCTTTTTTCACCGCTTCGCTGATTGTTAGTGTGCCGTCTGCAGAAAGCGGGTGTACACGGCGATTTTCCTTATAGCGACGCACGAGTATATCGTCCTTTGCGGTAAGAAACAAGATTTTAAATGCTATATTATCATTTTTTAGCTTGTCCAATACCGACAGTATATCTTTAAAAAGCTCGCCACCTCGAATATCGGTAATAATGGCGAGCTTTTTGAATTCGGAACTGTCGGCGAACATATCGGCAAAGGTGGGAATTATAAGCGGGGGGATGTTATCTACACAGTAAAATCCGATGTCTTCAAGAGCTTTTGCTGTGAATGATTTTCCCGCGCCCGACATTCCCGTAACAATTAAGAGTTCCATATTATTTATCTCTTTCTAAAAATATAACTTCTGGTTGGAGCTCAACGCCATAAACAGCTAAAACGGTTCGCTGCACCGATTTTATGAGCTCGCACACATTTTCGGCAGTTGCATTGCCGGTGTTTATTAAAAATCCGGCGTGCTTGCGGCTTACCTGCGCTGTACCAACCGAGAAGCCTTTGAGCCCCGCTCCTTCGATTAGTGCGCCTGCAAAATGGCCCTCCGGACGCTTGAAGGTGCTGCCTGCGCTTGGATATTCAAGCGGCTGCTTGTCGCGTCTGCGCACCATAAAATCGTCCATTTTAGCCTTAATTTCAGAAGGAACGCCCGGAACAAGCTTAAATTTTGCAGCAACAATAACGCTGCCGTTTTTTTTGAAAACGCTCTGCCGATAGCCAAACTGCATATCGGCAGCATCTATAACCTCTGTTTCACCGTTTTCATTTATAATATCAGCGCTTAAAATACAGCTGCTTATTTCACCGCCGTATGCGCCCGCGTTCATATAAACTGCACCGCCGACGCTAGCAGGAATGCCATAAGCGAACTCGAGTCCGGAAAGACCTTTCTCCAGAGCAAAATTGCAAAGCGACATAAGAGATACACCGGCACCACAGGTTATGGTGTCGCCCTCGCGCTGTATATCATCAAGCGATTTGAGGCTTAAAACAACGCCGTTAATTCCGCTGTCGGCAATAAGTAGATTTGAACCTTTGCCAATAACTGTAAGCCTGATATTCAGTTTTTTGCAAAGCCTGCAGATTCCTGCAACCTGTGAGACGGTTTTTGGCTCTACCCATAAATCAGCACGCCCACCGATTTTAAAGGTGGTATGCTTTTTCATAGGCTCGTTTTCGGTAAAGGCTACCGAATTTTCAAGCAAAAACTCCTTAACAGCGTTAATACTCATATTATCTCCTGAAAATTATTTATTACCGTATAGGTTGCAAAGGAATGCAGCACCGATAATACCTGCATCGTTACCAAGCTGTGCAACACAAATTTGGGTTTGTTTTTCAATGTTTTTTGAAAATCTTTCAAGGGTTACATATTCCATAAGAGGCTTGATAAGATTATCGCCCTCTTTAGAAATACCGCCGCCAATGCAAAGCATTTCGGGCTGGAAGATGTTAACAATATTAATGATACCAACCGATAGATATTCAATGTAGCGGTCAACAACGCGTTTTGCAGTGGCATCGCCCTTGCGCATACCGTCGAATGCGGTTCTGCCGCTTACCTTGGTAATATCATTGTCAACGAGCTGCCACATAATGCTGTTTCGGTCGCAGGTCATAGCAGCTTTTGTCTGGCGAACAAGAGCGGTAGCAGAGGCGTAGGTTTCGAAGCAACCCATTCGGCCGCAGCCGCAAACCTGACCACCCTTAACTATAACAGTATGACCCAACTCACCGCCTGTGCAGTTGTAGCCTGCAAAAATTTTGCCGTCAATAATAATACCGCCGCCAACACCTGTGCCAAGAGTTACAGCAATAAAGCTTTTTTTGCCCCTTCCTGCACCGGCAATCAACTCGCCGTAGGCTGCAGCGTTAGCATCGTTTTCTATATAAAAGTCAAAGCCTGTGCGCTCCTTAAGCATAGCACAAAGGGGGGTGTTGTAGAAGCCCATATTTTCTGCTTTAGCAACAAGTCCTTTTTCTGCAACAATAGCACCTGGTGAGCCAATACCGGCGGCAACTAAATCTTTTTTATCGATTTTAGCATCGTCAATAGCCATAAATACTGCCTTTGCAATATCATCGGCAATTTCATCTACCGGTCTGCCGGCACCCGTTTTAACCTTGCCGCGACCTATAATGTTGTAGTTTTCGTCAACAACGCCTGTGGCAATATTTGTTCCGCCTAAATCAATTCCTAACCAATATTTCATAATGTTTAACCTCCAAGATCTAAAGACCTGATTTTTTAGAATATTTCAACTTTTTTCTCTACGCCTAAATTATCATCCGACATTCCAAGGCGAACAAGTAAATCCTCTGCCGCGTTGTAGCCAAGCTTTTTCTGGCGGTTGTTCATAGCGGCAACTTCAATGATAACAGCAAGATTTCTACCGGGCTTAACAGGAATTGTAAGCGAGGGGATATCAAGCCCTAAAATATTTGTTGTTTGTTTATCAAGACCCATTCGGTCATAAATCTTGTTCACATCCCAAGGTTCCATATTGATAACAAGATTTATGTTCTCGGTAAGCTTTACAGCACCAGCACCGAAAATACGGCTGGCATTAATAATACCGATGCCGCGCAGCTCAATAAAGTGGCGAATATTATCGGGGGCAGAGCCAACGAGAGATTTGCTTGAAACTCTGCGGATTTCTACCGCATCATCGGCAATAAGTCGGTGTCCGCGCTTAACCAGCTCAATAGCGGTCTCGCTTTTACCAACCCCGCTTTCACCCAGCAGCAGTATACCCTCACCGTAAACCTCGACCAAAACACCGTGGCGCGTAATGCGGGGAGCGAGCTGCAAATTCAGAAATGCGATAAGCGTAGACATGAAAGCAGAAGTTCCGTCAGCCGTGCGAAGCAAAGGGATATTGTGCTTGGTGGCAAACGGCACAAATTCATCGGCAATTTTAAGGTTTCTTGTGATTACAACTGCTGCAGGCTTTTCGGAAAAGAATTTATCGACTATCAAATCGAAATTTTCGGATTTTTCAAGGTGAGCAGCCTCGCTTTTGCCGATAATCTGAATTCTTCTCGCATCAAAAAACTCATAGTCGCCAACCAGATGAAGACCTGGGCGGTTAACCTCCGAGCTGCCTATTTCAATAGTTTCGGCATTGTCTGGTAAAAACAGCGGCTCTAAATTATGCTCTTTAATAATTCTGGCAAGAGAAACGGTGAACTCCTGTGCCATAGGCATAACCTCCTAAAATAGTATAATTTATTATATTATACTATATGACCGCGCAAATTAAAAGACATTTTTGAATAAATTTTAATTAATTTTTATTTCGTCGCCCCTGCCGCCTAAAAAAATCTGCATTTTATCAAAAAAATTCGACATTTCACTTGATAATAATTCGTTTTGATTATATAATTAAGAAAATATTTGCTTGGAGGAAAAATAATGAAATTAGGTATCGTGGGTCTGCCGAATGTCGGCAAATCAACCCTGTTTAATGCTATAACAAATGCGGGAGCGGGAGCAGCGAACTATCCGTTTTGCACTATCGATCCAAATGTCGGTGTTGTATCTGTGCCCGATAACCGCCTTAATGTGCTGTGCGATATGTATACCGTCGGCACTAAAGTTCCGCCCATTGTTCCGGCAGTTATCGAATTTGTTGATATTGCGGGGCTTGTGAAGGGCGCCTCAAAGGGCGAGGGTCTTGGCAACAAGTTCCTTGGAAATATCCGCGAGGTAGATGCTATTGTTCATGTAGTTCGTTGCTTTAATAATGATGATATTATCCATGTTGAAGGATCTATTGACCCTGCGAGAGATATTGAAACTATTGATTTGGAACTCATTTTTTCCGATATGGAAATGGTGGAAAGACGAATTGCAAGGGTAACTAAAGATTTAAAGGGTGATAAAACCCTAGCGGTAGAGCTTGATTTTCTTAAAAGACTTTATTCAGTTTTAGAAGGTGGTAAATCTGCCCGCAGTATGAGCATCACCGAGGATGAAGAAGCGTTTTTAAATGAAATGAATTTGCTTACATCAAAGCCTATTATCTATGCTGCCAATATGTCGGAGGATGATTTTTCGGCAGGTGGCGAAAACGAATATTTTAAGGTTGTTGAACAAATAGCTAAAGTGGAGGGCAGTGAGGTGCTGCCTATTTGCGCGCAGCTGGAAGCAGATATAGCCGATATGGATGAGGAAGAAAAGCTGATGTTCTTATCCGAACTCGGACTAGAAAATTCGGGCCTTGACCGCCTGATTCAAAAGAGTTATAGCCTTTTAGGACTCATCTCATTCCTTACAGCCGGCGAAAAAGAGGTTAGAGCTTGGACAATTAAAAACGGTCTTAAAGCACCGCAAGCAGCCGGTAAAATTCATAGTGATTTTGAGCGTGGATTTATCCGTGCGCAGGTTATTGCCTTCAAAGATTTGGAGGAGTGCGGCTCACTTGCCGAGGCTCGCAATAAGGGCTTGCTTCGCACCGAGGGTAAGGAATATGTTATGAACGACGGAGACGTTGTTGAGTTCCTTTTTAATGTATAATAACGTTTATAAAAACTAAAATATAAAAGAGGTGTTTTTATGTTCGGTTATTACTACGGTTTTGATTATTACTATTTGGTTTTGGTAATTCCCGCGATGCTTATATCGCTTTTTGCGCAAATTAAGGTTAAGTCGGCATTTGGTAAATATTCCAAGGTTAGCAGCCGTTTAACCGGTGCTCAAGCGGCAGAAAGATTGCTTGAAGCTAAAGGTGTAACGGGTGTCAGAATCGAGCGTGTTTCAGGAAACTTAACCGACCATTTTGACCCGAGAACCAATGTTATAAGACTTTCTGACAGCGTTTATAGTGCAAATACTGTAGCGGCTGTGGGCGTTGCCTGCCACGAGGCGGGACACGCGGTGCAGTATGCTGAGAATTATTTGCCTATTAAAGTTCGCAATAAAATTGTGCCGCTCACACAGTTTGGCTCATATCTTTCGTGGCCGCTACTGCTTTTCGGCATAATCTTTAATTATTCTGTGCTTGTTGACATAGGTATTTTGCTTTTCGGTCTCGTGGTGCTGTTCCAGTTAATAACCTTGCCCGTTGAATTCAATGCTTCAGCAAGAGCTATTTCTGCATTAGAGGATACAGGTGCGTTTTATGGCGAGGAGGAGCACAAGGGAGTTAAAAAGGTGCTAACTGCTGCAGCGATGACCTATGTTGCAGCACTTATTGTGTCGCTCGCCCAAATGTTAAGACTTATTATGCTTGCCGGTGGTAGAAGACGCAGATAAATAAGATACAGTGGATGTTATCTATGGATATTAAATTTCCAGCTTTTGGCGAACAGCTGATTGTTTTTTGAAATCGTCAAAAGAATAAAATTTGTGAGAAGCAAACAATTATTCATTGTCCTTGCGGTGGCTGCGCTCTACCTTTACGTTGTGCCGAGGAGTATATGGGGAATCAACCTGTGCTGAATACCGAGCTGTTCTAACGTGTTTTCAAACAAGGTCTTTTTGCTTGTTGACCTTGGAGCGAAACGATTAGTGAATTCCATAACGTTGTCTGTTTGGATTTCTGCGCCGCATATTTCGAATCGGCGTCAGTTTTTCCTCTGTATGCTGGTTTGGATGATGGCGCGGTCGGTGAGATCTATCCGCAAGAGATTGCATCGATCCCTCGTATCGGCTCATCCAACGGTAGATATATTGGCGGTTAGTATGATAGCGAATAGGGTGATACCTGCCTTTTGGTTTTGTCTCAGTAACTCAACCTTAACTCAGGACACTCCTATTCGCTACTATTTTTTTATCTTTTGTAACACCTACAATTAATGCCGGGTATATATGAACATTTACTTGACAAAAACTATCGAGTGGGGATATTATAACTTTGTGTATATGTCATTGCATACATATATAAATAATTATACGCTAACTCCGTAATTTTTTTAAAAGGAGAGATGAAATTGAGACACATTTCACAGATTTTTTCGCGTAAGGTACTATCTATTATTTGTGCGCTGGCTATAATGCTTTCTTGCGTTTCTGTCGGCTTTGGCGCTTTTGCTGATACCGGAGCATCCGCAGACGCTGCACAGTATGAAGTTAATGCCAACGCCATTAATGGTACCGGTTCAACCCGCAAGTATATGTTTGGCTTGGCAGGCATTTCCGACCCGAGAGGATATTTCCTGCTTGATAACGCAAGTAACCTAAACAATGACATTAGTGCCGTTAACGATGGTAGCGAATATCCTGTTCGCGAGAAGTATTATTACCAGCCTGTAGTTGATGCTACTGTAGCAGAAAGCTATACTGATTCAGATAAAAAAGAAATTTACTTCAGTAATCTTCCCAATGCTATCGACTATTTAGACGGTAATGCTGGCAAGATTTGGATTAAGGGCGACTTTGCCCCCGATAAAACACAGCTTGATGGTTCTATGGAAAACCGTGGCGAAATCACCATCGCAGGATATGGCGACTCTGCTGCAGGAGGCAAATTCATAGTTCCGAGAGCAACCTACGGTTCTGGTATGAACGGTGCTTGGACTAAGGGTGATGTAAGATTTAAGAATATCACAATGGACGCAGAACAATCTTCTAGGGAATACTCCTCTGACGTTTCTATTTCCTCTGGTAATTATAAGATTACCTTTGATACTGGTGTAGAGACTGGAACCTATAAAATAAATATTGCTGCTAATACCTATAACGGCAACAATGTTACCTTTGATATTTATTCCGGTGATTATCAAGTTATTTCCGGTCTTTCCAACAGTAACTACTACAGTAAAAAATCAGATGGTACTCCGGGTGCTCAATTCGGTCCGTATAATATGAATGTAAATGTTAATATTTACGGAGGCAGTGTTGATAAACTTTATACTACTTCAGGTTCTACATACCATGGCCCCAATAGAACAATTGTTATCAATGGCGATGTTAATTACACTGTAAACAACGATACTACTATTAAGACTCTTAACCTTACTACTTACGGTTATGGTTCGGATGTTCAGGTTAATGGCAATACTATTTATAGAATCAATGGTGGCACAATTACCGATGAAATTTTAGCACAGTTAGGTCATACTAATCTTCAATCTCAAGCATTGTATAACACGCCTAATCGCGGAAATATTGCTGTAATTGTGGATGCTGATAAAACCAAAAAAGCCGTAATTGGTTGTGGCTCCGGTTGGACAAGTCTTAACTATTTCAAGATGGCAGAAGGTAAATACCTTATCGGTATTATCAACAACTACGATAAAGCAAACAATAAGGTTTACTTCGACACTATTGGTTATGGCGATAAAGCGGTAAGCAAAACGAATCCTTGTGTGCTTGACCGTTATGATTATAAGATAACTGTTGCAGGCGGCGAGGCACAGCCCTATTTTATAAGAACAAATCCCGATGACCCCGCAACAAGCTTCCTTAAGGGCTTTACTCTTAAGTCAAATACAGAAGGTTTAATTCCTGTTGTTAACGGTGTTGTTATTCCTACAGTTAAGGGCGTTACAACCGAAAATGGCGAAACAGTTTATGACCTTTCAGCATATCTAGCTGACCGTAACGATGCTTCTGATGATGCTGATATTACATCAATTACATTTGTAGAAAAAACCGAAATAGAGAAAACTGAAGAAACCGTAACCGACGAGGAGACTCTTGCTGACTATAAGAATCAGGAAGTAGTTCCCGAGAAGGAAGGCTATATTTTCGCAGGCTTCGTAAATGAAGATGGCACAGCAATGAATTGGGATGAAATAGAGGAGGCTGAAAGCTTAACCGTTAAGTTCGTACCCAAGGCGGTGCTCGATGTTAAGTGGCAGGTAAGAGAAAACGAGGACGATGCAACTGCAACCGACCTTCGTTTAATCACAACACTCGACAGCACACAGTACAAGAAGGTAATCTTCAAGTTCAGCTTTAATGGCACCGACAAGTATTTAGAGTCATTTAAGGCATATAAGGGCATCGAGGAAACCGTAGGAGGCGTAACAAATACATACACAGCCGATGAGGTTAACTGCGCAGCATCTGAATATGTAGTAACCCATGTTCTGACCGGTATCCCGAGCTCACAAAATGAAACAGAATTCACCGTAACAGCCTACTTTGTAACAATGGAAGGCAGAGAAATTGCCGGCGATTCTGTAAGCTTTACAATAGCTGAATCTTTAAAGTAAAGGGGAGAAATTAAATGAAAAAATATGTATCTCCCGAGTTTGAGGTAATTAAGTTCTCTACCGAGGATATTATCGTAACAAGCGCAATGACCGAGGATGGCGGAAAATCCAACTTTGATACAGATGAAAAAACCGACACCAGCGGCTGGTGGTAAAAAACAAAACACCCTCCACACGGAGGGTGTTTTTATATCAAAATAAAAAATGTAGGTGGCAACATCTTTGATGTATCAACAAAAAATTAAAGGGTATACCAATAAGCATACCCTTTAATATCTACATTCATTAAGGCTCAATAACCTTGCCGATAAACAACGGTAGATTTGTATCGGAGTGAACAATCGCATAAACAAACGGACGGTTCAATATTACTGAATAAATTTGGTCGGGTAACGAGGTTTTCACGGCAATTTCTGCTTTAGTAACAGCACCCGCTTTTGTCCCATTGGTATCAACCGAAATAAAGGTTTTTTGTTTAACTTCGGCTAGATAAAGATTAGCATCCTTCAGGGAGCCAAGCTTTGAAAAATCTGCCTTATCCATATCAAAAGCGGTGTTTACGCCAAGATTTTTCATGATAGAATTTAGGGTAATTTCAAAACGGCTTTCAAATTTAGGCATCTCTACTTTTACGGTCTGCTCGCTAACGCTGCTGATAATAGAGTTGAGACTGGTGAATTCGAGGGAGGATATATATTCATTAATATCTATACCTTCGTTAGGAAGCAGTGCTACAAAGCGGTATTCATCGTTTTTATAGGGCTTAATAAAACCTGTGGCATTTGCGGTTTTAATATAATAGCTTTCCGTGCTGCGCATAAATTCGGTTGTTATATTATTAGTGCCACTATAAAATTTACCGCTCGAAACCGACTCCTTGGCATACGGCTCAAGCCATTCAGCCTCAAAGGTGAGAGCATTTATAATATAAGCCAAAGTGTTTTTATTGATTTTTTGAACAATGTTATCGATTTCTCCGTCGGTTGCATCCTTAACCCATTTGTTAATATCATTCACAGCTGCATCGTTGAATGGAGTCTGAAAAATATCGGCATTGTAGAAGTTCGCATTCGTTTGCAAAAAGTCTTTTTCCACCTTTAAAGGTAGGTTATTATTCAGCCAAATTGAATTAAGACTCTGCAGTCTGCTGCTTTTTGGCAGCGAATTAAAAAATGAGTAAGAGCTATGATTAAATTCGCTTGCAGAAATGCCTAAAAGTTGTTCGATTTCAGTTTTCGTATCTCCCGCAGCACCGTTTGAAAGAATACCAAGAACGTTTGCTAAAGAAATAGGGGAGAGCAGCACATTTTTATCGCTGTTTTCTGCTGAAACGGCAGCGAACACGCGCATTGCCATAGAGTGTTGAGCTCTTTCAAAGCTGCTTGTATAGTAGTTATATTCGGTTATATTGCTTTCGTATCCATCACTCAATTTAACCGCTGTGGTGTTAATAGTGTTTCCACCACAAGCACAGAGCCCGAGACAGATTGAAAAACAAAGTAAAACGGAAATGATTTTCCTCATATAGCATCCTTTCGTTACATGCTTTCGGGTGCTTCAATTTTAAGCATTGTCAAAACATTTTTAATGGCAATTCCTGTAGCCGAGCATAGCGCAATTCTGGCCTGCATAAGTGGCTCGTCAATACCGCGAACACGGCAGGCGTTATAGAATTTATGGAACTTTGTGGCAAGGTCGCTGACATAGTGGGTGAGCTTCGCAGGGTCATACACCTTGGCAGAAGTGATAACCTCCTCGGTAAGGCGCGATAAGTGAACAATTAAGTCGCGCTCCTCGGGGGTGTTTAATAGCATCAATTCATCGCTCGAGGGAGTGCGAACAGCAATAGCATCGTCGTTTAATGAGCGCATAATACTGCAAATTCGGGCGTATGCGTATTGAACATAATATACAGGATTTTGGCTGGACTGCTCAACTGCTAAATCAAGGTCAAAATCAAAATGGCTATTAGCCTCGCGCAGGTTAAAGAAGAATCTTGCTGCATCAATTGGAACTTCCTCAAGCAGTGTTACAAGTGTAATTGCCTTGCCCGAGCGCTTTGAGGCCTTAATAACCTCGCCGTCCTTAACAAGGCGAACCATCTGCATCAAAACAACATCGAGGCGGTCAGCGTTCACGCCGAGTGCTGTAAGTGCACTCTTAAGACGCGGCACATAGCCGTGGTGGTCAGCGCCTAAAATATCAATAGCCTTATCAAAACCGCGCGTTACAAGCTTATTATAATGATATGCTATATCGGGCACGATATAGGTCGGCACTCCGTTTGAGCGAACAAGCACAAAATCATCGGATGTGAAATCGGTTCCCTTGAACCAGAGAGCCCCCTCGTTTTCGTAGGTGTGCCCGCTTTCCTTAAGTAAGTCGATAATACGGGTTGTTTCACCACTTTGGTGAAGAGTGCTTTCTCTGAACCAGGTATTATATTCGATGCGGTACTTAAGAAGGTCATCGTGAAGTCCTTGAATATTTTTGGGCAGGGCAAAGGCAACAAGAGCAGCTCTTCTTTCTTGCTCGCTAGCGCTCAAATACTTATCGCCGTTTTCTTTAGCGAACGCCTCTGCGTGGGCGATAATATCAGCGCCGTGATAGCTGTCTTCAGGCATCTCAATGGTGCTGTCGTAAATCTGCTGATAGCGCAAATCAAGGGAGAGACCAAATTTGTTTATCTGATTACCTGCATCGTTAATGTAGAATTCGCGCTCTACCGAATATCCTGCAGCATCGAGAACTGATGCTAAACAGTCGCCAAGTGCGCCGCCGCGTGCATTTCCTATGTGCATAGGACCGGTCGGATTAGCCGAAACGAATTCAACCAGCACACGCTTATTCTCGCCGAATTCGCTTCTACCGTAGTTGTCTTTTAACAAGTTGACATTGGCAACGATATCCGCATAGTAGCTATCCGATAAAAAGAAATTTATAAAGCCCGGACCCGCAATTTCATATTTGCCAATGTAGGTGTTTTTAAAATCGGCATTAGCCATTAAAATTTCAGCGATTTTACGCGGAGCGTTGCGGAATATTTTAGACCAAGCAAGGGCTGCATTAACAGCATAATCTCCGTGCTCTCGGTTTCCGGGGGTCTCTATTATAAAATCGGTAAGCTCTACCTTTGGCAGCTCGCCTTTTTCAATAGCGGTCTGCGCGGCATTTAATACGGTGTTTTTAATTTGTTCCTTTGCTGTGTTTACAATTTTTGACATTTTAATACCTCTTTACGCTTCTTTTACTGAAATTTCAACAGTGTTTTGGCTTAAAACACTGTTGTCAACATCTATGGTGTAGCTCATTTTAATTTTTCCACCATTTTCCGTTAATGAATTTTCGATAGCTTCACCGAAAATCCCAAGAACAAGTTCGCCCTGCGGTACGGAATAAAAACAAGTGTTTCGCTTACCCTTTTCAATGATAAGTCGACTGTCAATTCCGCCCGAGCGCACCATTGTTATTCTATCCTGTCCCTCGGCTTTAACAAGGGTTTTAACAGTGTGGGGCTTTAGTGTTTCGGTTTCCTCATAACTTAACAAGAATTTACCGTCCCTAAAAGAAAGTGTACCGAGCGTCGACATTTCGATGACGCTATCATCACCCTCAAGCCCTTGTGTACCAATTATATCTATAACTACCTTTTTCATATTTTACCAATTTTCACCTGTTCTGCATTTTCTTGACTTATTTTTGTGCCCATAAGCTTCTCTGCTGTGCTCTCAAACGAGTTAGTCATATCACTAACAAAATATTTGTGCGCACCGCCAAAATCATTTTCCAGCGCATTTTTAACAAGATAATTTTTAAGCACGGTACTTAATTCCTTGGCGGGATTGATGAGCTTTACTCCGCTGCCCATAAATTCGCTGATGGCATCAGAAAGTAGGGGATAGTGGGTGCAGCCAAGCACCAGGGTATCAACACCGTTTTCTAAAAGCGGATTCAAATAATTTTTAACCGTTTCTTTAACAATGATATTGTTTTTATCGGTGAGCCCCTCTTCAACAAGCGGCACAAAAAGCGGACAAGCAATTGGGTGAATTTCGGCATCGGGCAAAAGTGCCAAAATCTGACTTTTATGCTTTTCACTTTTAACAGTGGCGGGAGTGCCGAGTACGCCGATCCTTTTATTTTTAGTGGTTGCAATCGCAGCCTTTGCCGCAGGGGTAATCATTTCAAAAAAAGGAACGGGTAAAATGCTTGCTGTGTCGGGAGCAACGGCAGACACCGTACCGCAAGCAGCAACTATAACCTTAACGCCGTGAGAAAGCAAAAACTCTGCATCCTCGGCGGCATAACGCCGGATAGTCTCTCGGCTTTTGGTGCCGTATGGCACGCGGCCTGTATCGCCGAAGTAGATAATATTCTCATTTGGCAAGACCTTAACTATTTCTTTCATAACCGTAAGACCGCCAAGACCTGAATCAAATATACCGATAGGGCGTTTATCCAACACGCTCACCCCTTATACATATTTATTCAATTTATATTAGCATAAATGTGTTTGTTTTGCAAGTGCTTTGCTGCAAGGAAATGCGAAAATTTTATTATTAATTAGGTTTTATCGAATTTTTGGCAAATAAGTGTTGACAAACTGAACTTTTAGTGGTAGAATATCGGTACAACAAAGCAGAGCAGTAATGTCGTTCTCACCCCGAGGTTCCGTCCTACAGGGTCAATAAGTTAAGAGTTCACACTCTTATTATGCTTATTTGCACGGATGACTTTATTGTTATCCGTGCTTTTTTGAATTATTTTATCGGAGGTGCTTCAACATTAGCAGCAAAGAAATTTTAATCAATGAGGACATTAAGTTCAAAGAGGTTCGTGTTATCGATACCGATGGCTCACAGCTTGGCATTATGCCTATCAAGGATGCGCTGTCTGCCGCAGTTAAGAAGAACCTTGACCTTGTAAATCTTTCACCGAATGCTAATCCGCCCGTTTGCAAGATAATGGATTATGGTAAATACCGTTTTGAGCAAGCGAAGCGTGAGAAGGAAGCTAGAAAGAATCAAAAGGTTGTTGATGTAAAGGAAATCCGCTTGGGACTTAGCATTGATAAGCACGATTTTGAAACCAAGGGTAACCACGCGCTTAAATTCTTAAAGGATGGCGATAAGGTTAAGGTATCAATTCGTTTCCGTGGACGTGAGTTCGGTCATCCCGAGATTGGTCTGGAAATTATGCAGCGTTTTGCTGAATATTGCTCAGATGTTGCAAATGTAGAAAAGCCCGCTAAGATGGAAGGCAGAAATATGCTTATGTTCTTAGCGCCGAAGCCTGTTAAGTAATTCGTAAATTTTTAAGGAGGAATAAAAAATGCCTAAAATTAAGACTCACAGTGGCGCTAAAAAGCGTTTCAAGCTTACCAAAAACGGTCTTGTAAAGCGCGGCCACGCCTACAAATCACACATTTTAAACAAGAAAACAACCAAGCGTAAGAGAAACCTCCGCAAGGTGGTAGTAGCCGATGTAACTAACGTTGCCGCGGTTAAGAAAATGATTCCTTACAAGTAAACGGAAAGAGAGGTTAGTTACAGATGGCACGTGTAAAAGGTGCGTTAGCAACACGCAAAAGAAGAAATAAAACTTTAAAGCTCGCTAAGGGCTATTTCGGAGCAAAATCAAAGCTCTTCAAAACAGCTAAAGAAGCTGTAATGAAATCCGGTCAGTATGCTTATATCGGCAGAAGACTTAAGAAACGTGATTTCCGCCGTCTCTGGATCACCAGAATTTCGGCTGCAGCTAAAATCAACGGTATGAACTACTCGACCTTTATGAATGGTCTTAAGAAGGCTGGCGTTCAGATTAACCGTAAAATGTTGGCAGACCTCGCTGTAAACGATGCTGCCGGCTTTGCCACTCTTGCAAAAAATGCAAAGAAAGCATTAGAGAAATAATTTTCACGCCCGAGATTACTCTCGGGCGACTTTGTTTTAAGGAATAGGATTTTTATGGAGTTTTTAAGTATCACAAGCCGCGAAAATCCGCTGATTAAGGCGGTTTCAAAGCTAAAAAGCAGTTCGAAGGAACGAAAAAATCAAGGTAAATTTATAGTTGAAGGACTTCGTATTTGTGGCGATTGTGCAGATAACGGGGTCGGCTTCAGTGTGCTTATTATATCCGAAAAATTCCTTAATGCAAGAAGAGAAACAGCCGAAATTTTAGCGAAAAATTCAGAAAAAACGGTAGTAGTGCCCGAATTTGTGTTTGAGAAAATTGCCGATACCGATACTCCGCAAGGTGTTTTAGCAGTTGTGAATATGCCCGAGAAATCGGTGGAAATTGATAAAAGGGGTCGGTATATTGCACTTGAAAATTTATCAGATCCTAGCAATTTAGGAGCAATTTCAAGAACTGCAGAGGCGCTCGGCATTTCGGGAATTATTATTTCGGGCAATTCCTGCGACCCGTATTCTCCAAAGGCTCTGCGCGCTTCTATGGGAACGCTGCTTCGTATGCCTATAATTATCGCTGATAATTTCGTAGATTTTTTAAAAGACAGCGGATTAAAGCTATATTCTTGTGTAGTCAGGGATGGCAAAAAAATTACCGATGTTACTTTTTCAGACGGCGCGGCGGTGCTGATTGGCAACGAGGCTAACGGACTTACTGATAGCGCCATCTCGGTGTGTGAAAAAATAACAATACCTATGTTGGGCTCTGCAGAATCGCTTAATGCATCTGTTGCGGCAGCAATTGCTATGTGGGAGTTAAAGCGATGAACGAAATTTATTGGATTTGGCTTCAGAGTAAGCTCGGCTTTGGCAGTAAATATCTATTACCGCTTATTGAGCATTTTTCTGAAGCCAAGCGTATCTATGAGGCAGATGAAGCAGAACTTATCACCCTGCCAATCAGCCCTGCGATTCGCAAAAAGCTACTAGAAAAAGAGCTTTCGGCATCTAAAAGGAATTTGCAGGAATGTCAACAAAACGGCATTTCGGTTATAGCCTATTCATCTGCTGATTTTCCTAATTCATTAAAGCAAATATCCACACCGCCCGCAGTGCTATATGCCAAGGGCGATATTTCGCTTTTAGGGGAAGAAACTTCTATATGCATTGTGGGACCGAGAAGGGTGTCCGTATATGGCAAAAAAGCAGCTTTTTCGTTGGCGGCTCGTTTGTCTCTTTGCGGATTCACTGTTGTTAGCGGTGGCGCAATTGGATGCGATAGTGCAGCGCATAGCGGCGCATTGAGCATTGGCGGCAAAACTGTTTGCTTTTTAGGGGCCGGTATTTGTTCTGACTATCTGAAGCAAAACATAAAGCTGCGAAAAGAAATTGCGGAAAAAGGGCTATTAGTTTCAGAATACCCGCCGTATCACAATGCATCTAAATATACCTTTCCTGTTCGCAACCGCTTAATGGCGGCGTTTTGTCTTGGTACGGTTCTGATTGAAGCGGGCGAAAAAAGCGGTGCACTTATAACAGCTAATGCCGCAGTGGAGGCGGGTAAAGATGTGTTTGTAATACCCGGCACACCTACCAAAGCGGAGTATATGGGCTCAAATAAGCTTCTGCGGGACGGGGCAAAGCCGCTTTTAGAGCTTTCGGATATTGTGGTTGAATATTTACCTTATTATCCGCATAAAATTACACCCGATAAGGCATATTCTAAAAAGCTTGTTATGAAAACGGAAGAAAAAGCAGAAAAGGTAGCCCGAAAACCAAAAGAAGTTAAAAAAATCGTAAAAAAATCTCAAGAAAATCTTTCAAAAAACGCAAAAATAGTGTATAATCAATTAGATAAGCCGATTTTTTATTTGGATGAGCTTAATCGCTCGGAGCTTACCGATTCCGAAATGCTTGCCGCTATAACCGAACTTGAGATTTTCGGATTTATAAAAGCGCTGCCGGGCGGGAAATACGGAATTACTGAATAGGCGATATTTCGCCCATAAAGGAGATATAAAATGTCAAAATTGATAATAGTTGAGTCCCCCTCGAAAATTAAGAGTATCAAGAAAATCCTAGGTTCTGACTATGAGGTAATGGCATCGGTCGGTCATGTGCGCGACCTTCCGAAGTCTAAACTTGGCGTTGATGTTGATAAGAATTTTGCGCTTAAATATGAAACCATAGCAGGAAAAAAAGATACTATTAAAAAATTAAAAGAGGCGGCAGAAAAGGCTGATTTTGTATACCTTGCAACCGACCCTGACCGCGAGGGCGAAGCGATTTCTTGGCATCTTGCAACCATTTTATCGCTTGATATGAATGCCGAAAACCGAGTTGGCTTTAATGAAATAACAAAAACAGGTGTTGAAAGCGGTATGGCTTCGCCTCGTAAAATCGACCTTGATTTAGTTGATGCGCAGCAGGCGCGCCGCGCTCTTGATAGAATAGTTGGCTATAAGTTAAGTCCTTTTTTGTGGAAAAAGGTTAAAAGCGGTCTTTCGGCAGGTAGAGTGCAGAGTGTAGCGCTAAAGCTTATTGTTGATAGAGAAAAGAAAATCGAGGCTTTTATTCCCGAGGAGTTCTGGTCTATAGACGCAAAGCTACTATCAGGAAAGAAGGCATTTGTTGCTAAATTCCACGGTGATAATGCCGGCAATAAGCTCGATATACACAACGCTGCTGAAGCAAATAAAATCGTATCCGAGCTTGACGGCGCAGAGTATACCGTTTCACAGATTAAAAACGGTACTCGCAACCGCCAGCCTGCGCCTCCGTTCATTACCTCCTCGCTTATGCAGGAGGCTTCTCGCAAGCTGAATTACACCGGTCAGAAAACTATGCGTATAGCTCAACAGCTTTATGAAGGTGTTGATGTTGCCGGTCGCGGCACTATAGGTCTTATAACCTATATGCGTACCGATTCCTTGCGTGTATCCAATGAGGCAAGAATGGCAGCTAAAAACTTTATCGCAGGCACTTATGGTGATAAATATCTGCCTAAATCCGACCGCTATTATAAAACAGATGCAGCCGCGCAGGATGCACACGAAGCAATTCGCCCGACCGATATTCTCTTAACGCCCGAAAGCGTTAAGGAAAGCCTTACGGCTGAACAATATAAAGTTTATCGTCTTATCTGGTGCCGTTTTGTGGCTTCATTTATGGCTAACTGCGTACACGATACGGTATCAGTTGATATTGTTGCTAATGATTATATGTTTAAAGCTTCAGGATATTCTGTTAAATTCGATGGCTTTACTGCCCTTTATGAGGAGGGTAGGGATGATGAGAAGGATGATAACTGCATAATCCCCAAGGATATGAAAAAGGACGACATTTTAACTCTTAAGGAGCTTTGTCCCGAGCAGCATTATACTGCACCGCCCGCCCGATATACTGAACCCACTCTTATTCAGGTGCTCAAAGAAAATGGTATCGGCAGACCTTCTACCTATGCCACTATAATGGGCAATATTTTACAGCGTGAATATATCGAAAAAGAGAAAAAGTCATTAAAGCCTACAGCACTCGGTATTGTTGTTTCCGATTTGATGGCTAAACACTTTAAAAACATAGTTGATGTTAAGTTTACTGCAAGCGTTGAAGCTGATTTAGACCATATTGCGGCAGGCGAGCTTAATTGGGTAGCGGCAATGGCAAATTTCTATAAGGATTTCGATGGTGAGCTTAAAACCGCTGAAACCGAGCTAATGGGTCAGCGCGTTAAGCTTCCTGTAATTGAAAGTGATGTTGTTTGCGATAAGTGCGGCAGAACAATGGTTGTAAAATCCAGTCGCTTCGGTAAATTCCTGGCTTGCCCGGGATATCCCGAATGCAAGAACACAAAGCCCATGCCGGAGGATGAGATTAAAGAGCCTTGCCCGAAGTGCGGAGCAAAGCTTGTTAAGCGTAATTCAAAGAAAACGGGCAAAAGCTTTTATGGCTGTTCGCTCTATCCTAAATGTGATTTTGCTGCTCCCGGTTTACCATCAGGTAATGTTTGCGCAGTTTGCGGTAGCTTTATGATTAAGGGTAGAGGTAAAAGCGAGTATTGTATGAACTCCGAATGCGAGAGCCGCAAGGCAAAGCCCTCTAAAAAGGATAAAGAATAATGGAAAACAAAATAACCGTAATCGGTGCAGGCTTGGCAGGTGTCGAGGCGGCGAATCAAATAGCGGCAAGGGGAATAAAGGTTGACCTATTCGAAATGAAGCCGATAAAAAAATCTCCCGCACATAAAACCGATAATTTTGCAGAGCTTGTTTGTTCTAATTCTCTTAAAGCAGCGCGATTAGATTCTGCAGCAGGTCTGCTCAAGGAGGAAATGCGCCGATTCGGCAGTATTTGCCTTAAGGCTGCCGATAAGGCGGCTGTTGCAGCGGGTGGTGCTCTGGCAGTTGATAGAGATGTTTTTTCATCACTCATAACCGAGGAGATTAAAAATAACCCGAACATCACTGTTCATAGCGAGGTAGTAACTGAAATTCCCGCCGGTATTTGCGTTATCGCCAGTGGACCGCTAACAGATAGCGCTCTTGCCGAAAAAATTAGCGAATACACAGGCAGCGAGCATTTGAGCTTTTACGATGCCGCTGCACCTATCGTAACAGCAGATAGTATTGATTTTAGCAAGGCGTTTTTTGCTGCGCGTTACGGTAAGGGAGACGATGATTATATTAACTGCCCTATGAATAAAGAGGAGTACGAGGCTTTTCATACCGCTTTAATTTCGGCTGAATCGGCTATAACTCACGAGTTCGATGTGTACGAAGGCTGTATGCCCGTTGAGGTGCTGGCAAAGCGTGGCGAGGATTCGATTCGATTTGGCCCTCTAAAGCCGGTAGGACTTCGCGACCCCAGAACGGGGCATAGACCTTGGGCGGTTGTTCAGCTTCGCCGAGAGAATGCAGCGGGTAGTATGTATAATATTGTAGGCTTTCAAACAAACCTAAAGTTCGGTGAGCAAAAGCGGGTTTTTTCTTTAATTCCCGGGCTTGAAAATGCTGAATTTGTGCGCTATGGTGTAATGCATAGAAACACCTTTATAAACTCGCCAAAGCTACTCAACTCCGATTTATCCCTTAAGAAAAACGACAGTATTTTCTTTGCGGGGCAGTTATCGGGCGTTGAGGGTTATATGGAATCAGCAGCATCAGGCATAATTGCGGGCATAAATGCGGCAAATAAGCTGTTGGGCAGCCCACAGGTTGTTTTGCCTGATTTCACAATGATTGGCGCCTTACTTGGATATATTTGTGATGATACGGTAACCGATTTTCAGCCGATGGGTGCTAATTTCGGAATCTTGCCACCACTCGAAATAAAAATCAGAGATAAACGCGAGAGATACGGTGCATTATCGGCTCGCTCGATGGAGTTTTTTGATAAAATGGGGGAAACAGTATGAAAATAGTAATTGATGCCTTCGGCGGCGATAATGCCCCGCTCGAAATTGTTAAGGGTGCTGCATTAGCACAGGCAGAATACGGTGTGGATATTATTTTAACCGGCGATGAGGAAACTATAAATCGAGTTATTAATGATAATCACCTAAAATTTACAAATCTTGAGGTAATACATACCACCGATGTTATTACTATGCATGATGAACCGACTTCTCTTATAAAGGCTCACAAGGAGTCTTCGATGGCGGTGGCATTCAAGCTGTTGGCTGAAGGTAGAGCAGATGCCTTTGTTTCGGCGGGTAGCACAGGTGCCGTAGTAGTTGGTGGTACGCTGATAGTTAAGCGCATTAAGGGTGTTAAGCGTCCCGCTCTCGGCAGTATGCTGCCTTCTCCCGACGGCTCATATTTTCTTATGGATATGGGCGCTAATGCCGAGTGCAGACCCGAAATGCTTTGTCAGTTTGGCGTAATGGCATCAGCTTATTTGGAGGGTGTTGAGGGTAGAAAAAATCCCACAATCGGACTTCTTAATATCGGCACAGAGGATTCAAAGGGTGGCGAGCTTCAGCAAGAGGCATATAAAATGTTAAGCGAAGCACCCATAAACTTTGTAGGAAATATCGAGTCGCGTGAGCTGCCGAAGGGTGTTTGCGATGGCGTTGTTACTGATGGTTTCACAGGCAATATTGCGCTCAAACTTATCGAGGGTACTGCTTCAACCCTTTTCAAAATGATAAAGGGTGTACTTTATAAAAATATTACCAATAAGCTCTGCGCATTGATTCTTAAAAAAGACCTATATACACTTAAGAGCAAAATGGATGCTTCCGAGGTTGGCGGCGCACCGCTGCTTGGTGTATCAAAGCCTGTAATAAAAGCACATGGCTCATCTGATGCAAAAGCAATAAAAAATGCTGTGCGACAGGCTATCAAATTTACCGAGAATGATGTTATCGGTAAAATTTCAAATTCATTAAATCAAATCAACGAAGGTTAGGTATGAAAAAATTACAAGAAAGTTTAGGCTATAAATTTAATAATGAAGCCTTGCTCGAGAATGCTCTAACACATTCTTCATTCGCTAATGAAACGCACCCAGCTTATGGCTCAAATGAGAGATTAGAGTTTTTGGGTGATGCGGTATTATCGGTTATAGTTGCTGATTATATCTATGAAAACTTTAAAAACAAACCCGAGGGCGAGCTTACAAAGCTTCGTGCTTCTCTAGTTTGCGAAAAGTCGCTTTGTAACTTTTCAAGGCAACTTAAAGTTGGCGAATATTTAAAACTTGGCAGAGGTGAAAGGGCCACAGGTGGTGCTGAAAGGCCCTCGATTTTAGCCGATGCATTTGAGGCTATTCTCGCTGCTGTTTATTTGGATGGCGGTATGGATAATGCCAGACGCCTAGTTATGCGTTTTGTGCTTGAGGAACTAAAAAACACCGACGACGAGGTTTTCAAGGATTATAAAACCCGGCTTCAGGAGGTCATTCAGCGAAATCCCGAGGAGAGACTCAGCTATGTTCTTATTGGCGAGAGCGGTCCGGACCACGATAAACGCTTTACTGTTGAGGTCCATCTCAATTCGAATGTTTTGGGCACAGGCATAGGTAAGAGTAAAAAGTTGGCTGAACAAGCAGCAGCACACGAGGCGCTGGAGCTTATGGGCATTTCGGTATGAAAAAGCATGCCAATATTTCGGTGTTTGTGCCGCACCTTGGCTGTCCGCAGCAGTGCAGCTTTTGTAATCAGCGATATATAGCCTGCACACACGAGCAGCCTAGTAAGGCGGATATTGATACCGCGGTGGAGATAGCGATAAATTCAAAGAACTATAATAAGGGGAACTGTGAGTTAGCCTTCTTTGGAGGTAGCTTTACTGCCATTAATAGGGAATATATGCTGGAGCTGCTGATGGCAGCAGACGAGCATTTTAAAAGAGGGAGAATTAGCGGTATTAGAATTTCTACCCGTCCCGATGCAATTAATGAGGAGATTTTAAAGTTGCTGAAGCAGTATGGCGTTAAGGCTATTGAACTTGGTGCACAGAGTATGGACGAGCAGGTGCTTTCCCTCAATGATCGCGGACATACCGTGGCTGATATCGAAGCGGCATCAATACTTATTCGCAGCTATGGCTTCGAACTTGGACTTCAAATGATGACGGGGTTGTATGGAGATAGTGATGAAAAATCGTTGGAAACAGCTAGGAAAATCGCGGAACTTCATCCCAATACTGTTAGAATTTATCCAACAATAGTGCTTGAGGATACGCGGCTTGCTTCTCTTTATAAAGAAGGAGTTTATGAGCCCCAGAGCCTTGAGGCGGCTATAAATCTGACTGCAAAATTGCTGCTATTTTTCAAAGAACGCGGTATTTCAGTTATCAGAACGGGCTTACATACTATTGACGAAGAGAAATATATTGCAGGTCCTTGGCATCCTGCTTTTCGCGAGCTGTGCGATGCGAAAATTTATTTAGATAAAGCTAAAACCGCCTTAAAGGAAAAGGGCGATTATATAATTTATGTTCAAAGCGGCTCATTATCAAAAATGGGCGGGCAGAAAAACAGTAATTTAAAGGCACTTCGCGAGCTCGGCTTTAATTGTAAAATTAAAGAAAGTGATGAAGTGCAGGAATATGAAATAAAGATAGAAAGGGTAGGTTAAGTGAATGATATTAAGTTCCATTACAATTCAGGGATTTAAATCCTTTGCCGATAAAACTACACTTAAATTTGGAAAGGGCATAACAGGTATTGTTGGTCCTAATGGAAGCGGTAAAAGTAATATATCCGATGCTGTGCGTTGGGTGCTTGGTGAGCAATCAACCAAAAGCCTTCGCGGACAGAGTATGGAGGATGTTATCTTTGGCGGTACTGCAACCCGCCGTCCTCACGGTTTTTGCGAGGTAACGCTAAATATAGATAACAGCGACCGTAGCCTCAATTTTGATGGTGATGAGGTTGCTATAACCCGCCGCTTTTACCGTTCACACGAAAGCGAATATTTAATTAACAATGTGTCTGTTCGTCTGCGCGATATCAACGAGCTTTTTATGGATACAGGTATTGGTCGCGACGGTTATTCGATGGTAGGTCAGGGTAAAATTGACGCTATCATCAGCACTAAATCGGGTGAGCGTCGTGATATTTTTGAAGAAGCTTCAGGTATTTCAAAATATCGTTATCGTAAAATCGAAAGCGAGCGTAAATTAGCGGCTGCTGATGAAAATTTGCTGCGCCTTAAAGATATTATGCAGGAGCTTGAATCGCGAGTAGGTCCGCTCAAAACACAGAGCGAAAAGGCTGAAAAGTTTTTAGAGCTTGCAGGGGAGAAAAAGGAACTCGAAATAGGTCTTTGGCTTAACAGTCTTCAGAATTTCAAAGAGAACCTTCGCACCCAAGAAGCAAAAATAACTGCTTGTGAGGTGCTTTATAAGGAAATCGAGGATAGTTTATCCGAATACGATTTAACCACCGAAAAGAATTCAGAGCTATTCACTGAAATTTCTTGCAAAATCGACGAGGCTCGCCTCAATATTTCAACCTATACCGAGCAGATTGCGGTATTGTCGGGTGAGATTTCAGTAATTGAAAACGATATTGCCCACACAACTGCCGATATTGAGCGTCTGACAGGAGAAATTAACGACCTTAAGGGCTCCGAAGAAAGCACTCGCGGAGAAATAGATAATAATAAAGCTAAAAGTGCCGAAAAGCTGGCTAAAAAGGAAGAGTTAAATGCTGCTTTACTTAAAGCGGAGCAGGATTTAACCGAACTGCTCACGAATAGTGAAAGTTATTCGAGAAAAATTGAAGAGTTATCCGGCAGCCTTAATTCACTTACCTCTGCTGGTGCGGATTTAAAGGTAGCTATCCTAACTGCCGAAACATCATCTGCCGAGCTTAAAGAGCGCAATTCTGCTCTTTCAGAGCTCATTGCCGCCAAGTCAGCTGAAAGAGATGTCCTCAATAGCGAATTCAATGAAACAGAAAAGCTTGTAGATGAGCTCGAAGGCACTGTTAATGAGTGCGAAAATGCTATTAAAGGCTATGAAATGCGCCTTAATTCACGCCGCGATAAAGCAAATGAATTAAAAGCAAAGCTGGATGATACACGGCTTGATATTGAATCTAAAAAGCGTCGCGTGCAGATACTGCGCGACCTTGAGAAGAATATGGAGGGATTTGCTCATTCCGTAAAGGCGGTTATGAAAGACGCTGATAGTGGCGTGCTTCGCGGAGTTTACGGTCCTGTTTCCTCTGTGATAAAGGTTAAAAAAGAATATTCCGTTGCGGTTGAAACCGCTCTCGGTAATGCGCTGCAGAATATAATTGTTGATACTGAAGCCGATGCAAAACGCGCTATTAATGCGCTAAAAGAGTCGGGCTCGGGTCGTGCTACATTTTTACCCGTTAATTCTGTTAAGGCAAGACCCTTTACCGAAAAGGGGTACGAGGATATGTTCGGTTATGTAGGCCGAGCTAACGAGATTATTGAGTGTGATGCTAAATTCCGCGAGATTATTGACTATTTGCTCGGAGCTGTTGTTATTACCGAGGATATCGATACTGCCGTTTCTATTGCTAAAAAGTTTAACTACCATTTTAAGGTTGTATCTTTGGATGGTCAGGTAATTAATGCGGGTGGCTCGCTTACAGGTGGCTCACTGATTAAAAATGCGGGTATTTTGAGCCGCAAGGATGATATTAACCGTATTAATACACAAATTGAGAGTCTTACTGACAAAGAAAAGAGTGTAAGCAAGCTTTATGATGAGGCAGTGGCTGATGTTGCCAAGGTTGAGGCTGAAATTCTTAACGCCAAAGCCAGCCTTACCACTGCTAATGAGGATAAAATTCGCGCATTGGCAGAGCTTAAGCGTATTGGAGATCTGCTTGCAGCAGCAAATGATTCTGAAAAAGCATATCTTGCCGAAAAGGCAGCCAATGAGCAGAAAATTGATACATTCAAATTAACTCTAGAGCAGTCGGCTGTTAAAGCTGGTGAGGTTGAAGCCGAAAAGGCAAAAATTCAGGTTGAAATCGAGGGTATTTCGGGCGGTAGAGATGAGCTATCTGCTAAACGCGAGGAGTATTCCGAGAAAATAACCGAAATCAAGCTTCAGATTATTGAATGCTCAAAGGATGCCGAAACCTTTGCAGCAATGGCGATGTCTCTTGAACAGGCTATTAATAATCGCGATGATAGAATTGCTGAATTGGAAGAAGAAATTGCCAAGAATAATTGCCTCATCGCTTCGCGTCGCGAGGATATTGCGAATATTGAGGCTACAAAAGAAGAAATTAAAAACAATATTGTTTTAAGTGAGGAAAATATATCAAAATATATTGAGCAAAGAAACGATATTGAAAAGCAGAATTCATTGCTTCGTAGCACAGAAAAGGAAAAGACAAGCGAGCGAGAGAAGATTAGCGGCGAGTTAGCCCGTCTTACCGAGCGTAAGGAAAATATGCTTGCAGAATACGATAACATTATTAAGCAACTGTATGAGGAGTATCAGCTCACCCGTACCGATGCCGAAAATATGGGTATTGTTATCGAAAATTCTGCCGAGGCAAAGCACAGGCTTGCTGAAATCAAATCCTCAATTCGTTCACTGGGCAATGTAAATGTTGCAGCTATTGAGGAATATAAAGAGGTTAGTGAGCGCTATGAGTTTATGTCGGCTCAAATTGCCGATGTTGAAAAATCTCGCGCTGAACTTGGTAAGCTTATTAATCAGTTAACCAAGCAGATGCAGGAAATGTTCATAGAGGGCTTTGCCAAGATAAATGAAAGCTTCACTAAAACCTTTACCGAGCTTTTTGGTGGCGGACATGCCGAGCTTGTGCTCACCGACCCCGATAATGTGCTTGAAAGCGGTATTGACATTAACGCCAAGCTGCCGGGTAAAAATGTGCCGAGTCTTGATGGTCTTTCCGGTGGCGAGAAAGCTCTGGTAGCGCTTTCTATTTACTTCTCAATTATGCATGTGAATGCGCCGCCCTTCTGCTTCCTGGACGAGGTGGATACTGCGCTTGACGATATAAATGTTGACCGTTTTGCACAGTATATGAAATCCAGTGATTTCGGAACACAATTTATTTGTGTTACCCACCGTCGCGGCACTATGGAGGCAGCAGATATGCTCTATGGTGTAACAATGCAGGAGAAAGGTATTACAAAGCTGCTGCAGCTGAATGTAGCCGAGCTCGAAAAGAAATTGGGCGAGCTTGAAATTTAACATTTTAAAGGTGATTTAATGGGCTTTTTTGATAAAATTAAAGCAGGGCTTACCAAAAGCCGTAATTCTATTGTTAACAACATAAATTCGGTTATCAATAGCTTCACTAAAATTGATGAGGAGCTATTTGAGGAACTGCAGGAGATTTTAATAACAGCCGATATCGGTGTTAAGACATCCGAGGATATCTGCGAGCGTCTTCGCGCCAAAATTAAGGCGGAGGGTATAAAAGACCCGGCGGTTATAAAGACCGAGCTTTCAAACATTATTGCCGATATGGTCAAGGGCGATAGTGAATTAAAGCTAAACGGCAGCCCCGCAATAATAATGGTAATTGGTGTAAACGGTGTTGGTAAAACTACAACTATCGGCAAGCTGGCTTCAATTTTAACCGCTAGCGGTAAAAAGGTAGTGCTTGGTGCTGCCGATACTTTCCGTGCAGCGGCTATTGAGCAACTTCAGGTGTGGGGCGAGCGAGCAGGAGCTGCTGTTGTAAGCTCTATTGCAGGCACTGACCCCGCAAGCGTAGTTTTCGATACTATTGCTTCCGCAAAGGCAAAGGGGGCAGATGTAATTATTTGCGACACAGCAGGCCGACTTCATAACAAGAAAAATCTAATGGATGAGCTTGCAAAAATGAATCGTGTTATACTGCGAGAATTGCCAGACAGTAAACCCGAGGTATTGCTTGTACTCGATGCTGCTACGGGTCAAAATGCTGTTAATCAAG
The DNA here is from genome assembly GCA_045647785.1 of Acutalibacteraceae bacterium. Classification (GTDB taxonomy): domain Bacteria; phylum Bacillota; class Clostridia; order Oscillospirales; family Acutalibacteraceae; genus SIG565. Next base: position 5,567 of record JAZRMU010000034.1, on the reverse strand, counting down.
CGCGTGAGTTCAGTTCTGTTACCGATATAACAGGCATTGTCCTTACAAAGCTGGATGGTACTGCAAAGGGCGGTGTAGTAATCCCGATTTATAATGAACTTAACATTCCTGTAAAGTTTATTGGTGTCGGTGAGGGGATAGATGATTTACAGCCCTTTGATGCTGCCGCTTATGCAGAAAGCCTTATTGTAGCGGAGGATTAAAATGAGATTTTTAATTGCTACAAAAAATAAACATAAAATTGCCGAGTTTTCTGCGATATTTTCAGAACTTTCTTTAGAACTCGTTTCGGAAAAGGATTTAGATAAGCCACTATCAGAGGTTGAGGAAAATGGCACTACATTCGAGGAAAATGCACTTATCAAAGCAAGAGCAGCGGCAGCGGAAACGGGATTACCCACAATAGCCGATGATTCGGGTCTGTGCGTTGATGCCCTCGGTGGGCAACCGGGTATTTACTCTGCGCGCTATGCAGGTGAGCACGGAGATGATAAAGCCAATAACCTTCTGCTATTGGATAAACTTCAAAATGAGCAAAATCGTAGCGCCAAGTTTGTTTGTGCAATTGCCTGTGTTTTCCCGGATGGACGAGAATTCACAGTGCGGGGAATTTGCAGAGGAGTTATTGATACCTGCGAGCGCGGAAACGGCGGTTTTGGATACGACCCACTGTTTATATCCGATGCCAAAGGCAGCTTCGGCCTTATAAGTGCCGAGGAAAAGAATGCTGTCAGCCACCGCGCAAATGCTATAAAATTATTTAGTAAAGAAATCATCAAATTTTTATAAAGGGGAATAATAATGCTTACAAGTAAGCAACGCGCCCAACTTCGTGGGCTTGCAAACACTATGGAAACAATTCTTCAAATAGGTAAAACGGGTATTAGTGAACAAACCTTAAAGCAGGTTGATGATGCACTTACCGCTCGTGAGCTTATTAAAATTCGTACACTTGAAACCTCACCCACCTCATCTCGCGAGAGTGCTGATTTTATCGCCGAAAAGACAGGGGCAGATGTTGTTCAGGTTATAGGCTCTAGAATTGTGCTTTACCGCGAAAGTAAGGATAATAAAAAGATTTATTTGGTAAAATAATATGAAGAATACTGTTATTTTTGGCGGTACCTTTAATCCCATACATTCAGGGCATATTGAAATTATAAGAAATGTATTGGCTCTGCCGAACACCGAAAAGGTAATTGTAATGCCAACGGCCGTCCCGCCTCATAAAGTTAGCCACAATCTCGCTTGTGATGCCGATAGATTTGAAATGTGCAAGATTGCTTGTGCTGGTATGAAAAATGTTGAGGTGAGCGATTTAGAGTTGCTCCGCGGTGGTAAAAGCTACACCTACGAAACACTTAAAAGAATTAAAAACGATAACCCAAACATAAAGCTTGCTTTTGTATGTGGCGGCGATATGATTATTACCTTTAAAGAGTGGTATCGCTATGAGGACATCTTAAAACTTGCCGAAATAATAGCGGTGCGCCGTTCGGGAATAGATGAGGCGGAGTTTAAAAAGGCTGTTGCTGACCTTGTAACCATTGGCGGTGTTGTTAATGTTTTAAAAGGGGAGATAACCGATATTTCCTCAACGGAAATCAAGCAAAATATTGGGAATATGTCCTATCTCTTAAGCTTTTTGCCCGAAAAGGTTTATGAATATATTATTGATAACAATTTGTATTTGGGGGATAAAAATGGACTATAATGAGTATAAGGATATAATTAAGTCAAGGCTAAACGAAAAACGCTATTTTCACTCGCTTTGTGTTGCAGAAGAAGCAAAGAGACTGGCACTTCGCTATGGAGCCGATGATGAAAAGGCGTTTTTGGCAGGACTTTTACACGATATTACTAAAAACACCCCTGAAAACGAGCAGTTGCAAATGTTTGAGGAATTTGGTATAATTGCAGATAGTATAACGAAAAATTCTCAAAAGCTTTGGCACGCCGTAACAGGAGAGGCCTATTTAAAAAACGCTTTAGGCATAACTGACGAGGCAGTGCTTTCGGCGGTGAGATATCATACAACTGCAAAGAAGGGTATGACTCTGCTCGAAAAGATACTCTATCTTGCTGATTTTACATCGGCAGACAGAGATTATGAGGATGTTAATGTTATGCGTCAAAAGGTTGATATTTCGCTGAATGAAGCTATGCGGTATGCGCTATGCTATACCATTAAAGAGCTTGCTGATAAGCAGGCGGCAATTCATCCTGATACCTTTGAAGCGTATAACGAAATAATGGAGGAAAAAAATGGAATCTAAAGAAATATTAAAGGTTGCTGCGAATGCGCTTAATGAGAAAAAAGCCCTTGATTTAGCGGCACTTAAAGTAGAGGATTTAACCGTGCTTACCGAGTATTTTCTGCTTTCTACAGCGTCCTCATCAACCCATGTGCGCGCTTTGGCAGACGAGGTAGAATTCAAGCTGTCAGAGCTTTCTGTTCAGCCTCACCATATTGAGGGTAAATCGACGGGTTGGATTTTACTTGATTACGGCAGTGTTATAGTGCATGTAATGAGCAGGCAGGCAAGAGAGTTTTATAATCTTGATAAAATGTGGAGCGATGGCGAAGCTATTGACCTCGGCGAGATTTTAGTTAACGAACAGGAGAGCTGATTATGAAATACAATTACACCGAAATCGAAAAGAAATGGCAGGATATATGGGATGAAAAGGGTACATTCTATGCAACCGAGGATTACTCAAAGCCCAAATTCTTTGGCCTTGTAGAATTCCCGTATCCTTCAGCACAGGGTTTACATGTTGGTCATCCGCGTTCATATACCGCGCTTGATATTGTTGCCCGTAAAAAGAGACTTCAGGGTTATAATGTGCTTTATCCAATGGGATGGGATGCTTTTGGCTTGCCCACAGAAAACTTTGCGATTAAGAACCATATTCATCCTGAAATTGTAACCAAAAGTAATGTTGCTAACTTCAAAAAGCAGTTGAAGTCGCTTGGCTTCTCGTTTGATTGGTCGCGTGAAATCAATACCACCGACCCGGAATATTACAAGTGGACACAGTGGATTTTCTTGCAGCTTTATAAAAAAGGTCTTGCATATAAAAAGGAAATGTCGGTTAACTGGTGTACCTCTTGTAAGTGCGTTCTTGCTAACGAAGAGGTTGTAAATGGTGTTTGCGAGCGTTGTGGCAGCGAGGTTGTACATAAGGTTAAGAGCCAATGGATGCTCAAGATAACAGAGTATGCCGATAAACTGCTTGATGGACTTGATACTGTTGATTTTATAGACCGTGTTAAAACACAGCAGCGCAACTGGATAGGTCGCTCCTATGGTACACAGGTTAAGTTCAACACCACTATTGGTGATAAGTTTGAAATTTACACCACACGCGCAGATACTCTTTTCGGTGTTACCTATATGGTAATGTCGCCCGAGCATCCGCTTATTGAAAAATGGGCTGACAAAATTGGTAATATTGCCGCTGTTCGCGAGTATCAGCAGGCTGCAGCGCGCAAGTCAGATTTCGAGCGTACAGAGCTTGCTAAAGAAAAAACTGGTGTAATGCTCGAGGGAGTTAAGGCAATTAATCCCGTTAACGATACGGAAATACCGATTTTTATTTCCGATTATGTTTTAATTTCATACGGTACAGGTGCTATTATGGCTGTTCCCGGACATGATACACGCGACTGGGAGTTTGCCAATAAATTCGGTCTACCTATTATAGAGGTTGTTGCAGGTGGCGATGTTACAAAAGAAGCATATACCGATTGTAACGATGGTGTAATGGTGAATTCGGGCTTCCTTTCAGGGTTAAGTGTTGAGGAGGCAAAAAAAGCTATTCAAAAGTGGCTTAACGAAAAGGGATTAGGATTTGTTAAGACTAATTTCAAGCTTCGCGACTGGGTATTCTCTCGTCAGCGCTATTGGGGCGAACCGATTCCTATGGTGCATTGTGAAAAGTGCGGTTATGTTCCGCTCCCCGAAAGCGAATTGCCGTTGCTGCTCCCAAATGTTGATTCTTATGAGCCCACCGATACTGGTGAATCACCGCTCGCTAAAATTACAGACTGGGTAAATACTAAGTGTCCTTGCTGCGGAGGCGACGCTAAACGCGAAACCGATACTATGCCGCAGTGGGCAGGCTCATCATGGTATTTCTTGCGCTATTGCGATCCCAAGAACAAAAACGCCCTCGCTTCACCCGAGGCTCTTAAATATTGGGGTCAGGTAGACTGGTACAATGGTGGTATGGAACATACGACTCTCCACCTTTTATATAGCCGTTTCTGGCATAAATTCCTTTATGATATCGGCGTTGTGCCGAATGCCGAGCCCTACGCAAAACGCACGAGCCACGGTATGATTCTCGGCGAAAATGGCGAAAAAATGTCTAAATCTCGCGGTAATGTAGTTAATCCCGATGATATTGTTCGCGATTATGGTGCCGATACAATGCGTCTTTACGAAATGTTTATCGGCGACTTTGAAAAGGCAGCCCCCTGGAGTTCTGCATCAATTAAGGGCTGCAAGCGCTTTTTAGAGCGCGTTTGGGCTCTTGGCGACATAATGACCGATGAGGACAATTATCGCCCTGAAATTGAGGCGGAAATGCATCGCACTATTAAAAAGGTTACAGAGGATATTGAGGGTCTTAAAATGAATACCGCTATTGCGGCTATGATGGCTCTGCTTAATGTTATTGCAAACACAGGCAAAATTACTAAAGGCGAGCTTAAAACCCTGCTGATTCTGCTTAATCCTTTTGCTCCGCATATTACCGAGGAAATGTGGGTTAATGTCGATTTCGGCGGTATGCTCAACGAAACTGCTTGGCCCGAGTTTGATGAGGCAAAGTGTGTTGACAGTACTGTTGAAATAGTTGTTCAGATTAATGGCAAAATTAGAGCCCGTCTCAATGTTCCTACCGAAATTTCTACAGCTGATGCTATAGCACTCGCTAAAGAGGATGCAGCAGTGAAGGCTGAAATTGATGGTAAGAATGTTGTTAAGGAAATCTATATTCCCAAAAAACTAGTAAATATCGTTGTGAAATAATTTAAGGTGATTGTTATGAAAAAAGTACTTGCAATTTTTTTAACTGTTATTTTAGTTTTAGCTCTTGCAGCTTGTGGCGGCGAACCCGAAAATCCCGCCACGGGTAATGGGTCTACCGCCGGAACCGGTACAACCGCTACCGAAACTTCTCTTTCTAACTGTGTAAATCTACTTAATAGCGAAAAGAAATTAACGATAGGTTATATTGGCGGTTCCATTACCCTTGGTACTTCTGCAAAGCAGTATTTGAGCGGAAGCGCTCTTAATAAGGAAGCAAACCTTATGAACTCTTGGGTAAACCGTATATCAACCTATTTTTCAACAAATTACCCGAATGCTACCATTGAAACGGTTAATGTTGGTATTGCCAATACTCAAACAAATTTTGGCATTTACCGTTTAACAAAACAATTAATGAATACTGATGGGCACGATATGCCGGACCTTGTGTTTATTGAGTTCACAACAAACGACTGGATTGGTGGAGATGAACTAAAAGTTGAAATAGAATCACTTATCCGTAATATT
>JAZRMU010000033.1:0-2987 GCA_045647785.1 Acutalibacteraceae bacterium | reverse complement strand
TTTTTGGAGGAAATCGCCCTATTCAGCGATATCGATGCTATGGATAGTGATGCCGACAGAGTGGTGCTTATGACGGTGCATTCGGCGAAGGGTCTTGAATTTAAAAATGTATTTATAGTAGGTATGGAGGATGGTATTTTCCCCGGTCAGCAGTCGATTTACGGCGGACCGGAGGATATTGAGGAGGAAAGGCGACTAGCCTATGTTGCCATTACCCGTGCCAAAGAAAATTTAAGTATTACCAAAACAACAAGCCGACTGCTTTACGGCTCGACCAACCGCAACCAGCCATCGCGATTTTTGGGCGAGGTACCGAAGGAGCTTTGCGAAATATCGGAGGAGTATCCTTCCTTTTCGGCGGGCGGAGCGAAGGGCTATAGCGGCAGCTTCGGCGAGTATGGCGGCGGCTTTTCCGGCGGTCGCAGCAGCGCTAAATTCAGTCCGCGCGCAAATGCGCAAAGGTCTGCAAGCAAGGAAAGCGGAGTGCATTATTCGGCGGGTATGGCGGTTGAGCACCGCGCCTTTGGAGAAGGCATAATACTTTCGGTTCAGCGTGTGGCAGATGACTATATGCTCGAAATTAATTTTGCCGGAGCAGGCGTTAAAAAGGTTATGGCAAATTATGCAAAGTTAAAGATTATTTAATAATTTTAGTGTAAAATAATAATGGTTAAGGTTAGTCGAAACAATTCTGTTTCGACACAAAATCTTTGATTTTGTTACAAATTTTTTATAAAAATTTGTTCTTACCCATTGCAATGAGTGTTGTGCAAAATTAAATTGTAAATTTAATTTTGCTACAGCCACTTAAAAGTGGCTAGTCGAAACGTTTTTTAGCGTTTCGACCAACTACAATCATTATGAAGAAAGGTGGGGGAATATGCTTGCTGGCTCTGTTGCAGTAAAGAAAACGGCTTTAGCGGCGCTTAAGGGGCGTTGGCCTCTCGCTATGGTGGCGGTAGGTATTCCGCTATCGTTAATACTCATAACGGTTAATTTGTTTGCGTTAATGGAATATATGCTTGCTAAAACTGTGTGGATGGCGATTATATATATATTACTTATGCTATCCTTATTTGCAGTGCTGCTGCCTTTAATGCTCGGCAGCCTTCGCGTGCTTTGGGGAATTGCGAACGATACCGAAATGGCGGCTTCGGACACATTTTTCTACTTTTCCTCAATACAGCGTTATTCGAGTGCCATGAATTTTATGGTTGTGCTTTGCGGCTCTGTGATAGCAAAGGCTATAGCGCTGTTTTTACCCGCCATTATCGTGTGTTTGGTGTCCGAGCTTTTGCCGAGTGTTATAACCAATCACGAGGTGAGATTTTGGCTTGATAATTTATGGATTTTCACATTGTTTTTAAGTATAATCGCGCTTTGCGGCACAGTGTATATACTGCTGCGGTATTATTTGGCACCGTTTCTTTTCATTAGCGGTGCGGCGGGCGATGCAGTTGATACGGTGCTGCTTTCAAAGGCGGTATCAAGGGTTAGCTTCGGGCATTTTATATCGCTTCTTTTAAGTCTGCTGGGTTGGATTTTGTTGTCGGTCTTTTTTGTGCCGCTTGTATTCACAGCGCCTTATATTTTAATGTGTTATTTGTTCCATTCTCGCTTTACCGTGGTTTTCTATAATGCTGCGGTTAAAAGGTATAATAAAGAGGGCGGTGTTATATGAAAAGCAATAGATTAGTTTTGGGGTTTATAGCTCTTACGGTGGCGGTAAGCTTGTTCAATATCGCGTTCACGGTTAAGGACTGCTATTTTGATAATATCGAGCAGCTGCCAAAGGGAGAATTCCTTTATTCGTCTATGTCGCCCGATGGTGAAACCACCGTTAGTATTTATAGGGTGAGCGGTATCAACAGAAGTGCTATTCGCGGCGCGGTTGTATCGGTGAATGAGCAGGGAGACCGACTTGAGCGCAATATTTTCTGGCAGGTCGGCACCGACAATGCCCTGTCGGGCTGGGTGGATAACGGCACTATTAGTATTAACGATAAGATGGTGGAGATTTCATCGGGTGAAGTGTACGATTCGCGATATGATGTGAATCTTGACTAATTATTAAAAAAGATATATAATTATTTTTAATATTCTTTGAGGTGTGATAATATGAGTAATTTTAATATTGAAACCAAATGTGTTCAGGGAGGCTATACCCCAGGTAACGGCGAGCCCAGACAAATTCCGATAGTGCAGAGCACTACCTTTAAGTATGCTACAAGCGAGGATATGGGTAAGCTGTTCGATTTAGAGGCTTCGGGTTATTTCTATACCCGCCTTCAGAATCCGACAAATGATTATGTGGCAGCTAAAATCTGCGAGATGGAGGGCGGTACTGCCGCTATGCTAACTTCTTCGGGTCAGGCAGCCTCGTTCTATTCGATATTTAATATCGCTTCCTGTGGCGACCATATTGTATCAAGCTCAACCATATATGGTGGTACATATAACCTTTTTGCGGTTACAATGAAGCGTATGGGTATTGATTTCACATTCGTTTCCCCCGACTGCACAGATGAGGAGCTCAATGCTGCATTTAAGCCTAACACCAAGGCTGTTTTCGGTGAAACCATTGCCAATCCCGCGCTTACGGTGCTTGATATTGAGCGCTTTGCCAATGCGGCTCACGCCCACGGCGTTCCGCTTATAATCGATAACACCTTTGCTACCCCCGTTAACTGCCGCCCGTTTGAATGGGGCGCAGATATTGTAACCCATTCCACCACCAAGTATATGGACGGACACGGTGCCGGAGTTGGTGGCTGCATTGTTGATTCGGGTAGGTTTGACTGGACAAAATATCCCGATAAGTTCCCCGGTCTTTGCACACCCGATGATAGCTATCACGGTGTAACCTACACCGAGCGTTTTGGTCTTGAGGGTGCGTTTATAACCAAGGCTACCGCACAGCTTATGCGCGATTTCGGCGCTATTCAGTCGCCGCAGAATGCGTTTTTGCTTAATCTCGGACTTGAAAG
>JAZRMU010000032.1:0-12654 GCA_045647785.1 Acutalibacteraceae bacterium | reverse complement strand
TGCCACCAATACCATAGCGGTAGCAGATAATTGTTTTTTCGCGGCTGTCAAGTGCGTGGTTTATAACGCTTTTAAGCTTTTGCAGTTGTAGCTTTACCGCTATATCATCTGCAATATCGGTATCGTCCGATATAATGTCGATAAGTGTCAGAGTGTTGCCGTCCTTGTCAGTGTCTATTGGGTCGGAAATGTATATATCCTGCGCCGTTTTTTTAAGTGTGCGGAAATGCATTAAAATTTCGTTGTCGATGCAGCGCGAGGCATAGGTCGCAAGGCGGATGCCCTTGCCGGACTTAAAGGTCGAAATTGCCTTTATAAGTCCTATTGTTCCAATGGATATAAGGTCCTCTTGATTTTCACTTGTATAATATTTTTTAACAATATGAGCCACAAGGCGCAGATTATGCTCAATCAGCTTATCTCGAGCGGCAGAGTCGCCATTTTTCATTTTATCCAACAATTCGCATTCTTCTTTCGATTTAAGCGGCGGCGGAAAAGAGCCCGCTGCACTTACATGCAGTGCCAGATATAAAAAAGATGATGCTATTTTTGCAACTAAATCCCAAAACATAATAATACCCCCTGCCTTAATCTTATGAAGCATAAGCAGGGGGTTATTCTTTGATAAAACCAGAAATGCAAGATTTACATAATTAAGAGCGAAACAAAAATCCCCACCGTATGCAGTGGGGATTTTAAAATTATTTAATCACATAAAAGTAAAGCAAAACAATTAAGCCTAAAGCAATTCGGTAGTAACCGAAGACAGAGAAGCTTTTTTTACGGATATATTCAAGCAAGAACTTGATAATTATAATTGAAACCACAAAAGAAATTATCATACCCGCGGCAAGGATTATAAATTCAGCACCCGTAAATGCAAAGCCGAATTTCACCAGTTTCAAAAGCGATGCACCGAACATAACCGGAACGGCGAGGAAAAAGCTGAATTCTGCTGCCGCTGTGCGCGAGAGACCGAGCAGCATAGCACCTATAATGGTAGCGCCCGAGCGCGATGTACCGGGGATCATGGAAAGCACCTGAAACAGACCGATGAAAACAGCGGTTTTATAGGATATGCCCTTAACCGTATGTACCTTAAAATCCTTATTTTTATTAAAGTGCTCGATAACAATAAATGCGATACCATAAACGATAAGAGTTATGGCAACCGTTGTCGGATTAAAGAAAAGCGCATCTATCTGGTCGTCGAAAAAAACACCGATAATAGCGGCTGGCAGGCAGGCGATTATGACCTTTATCCAAAGGTCGAGAGAGCGCCTTTTAATTCCAAACTTTCCGAAAAGTGGCTGAACGCTGACACTTTTGCGCGTGGAGAACGGCCACAGCTTATTCCAAAAAATTGCAACAACCGCGATTATGGCACCAAGCTGAATAACAACCTCAAACATTTCCATAAAGTCGGCAGATACATTCATTTTTAAGAATTCGTTAGCTAAAATAAGGTGCCCTGTGCTGCTGACAGGTAGCCACTCGGTAATACCCTCGATAACACCTAGAATAATTGCTTTAATAACATCAATCATATAAAGTCTCCAATGATTTGTAGGGCATCCTTTTGGGATGCCCATTTATTTTATCACAAAACGGCAGCGAAGTAAAGCCTAAAGAATGCTTTTGTATAATCGTATATACTCGTTTGCCGATTTTCTCCAGCTGTTATCGCAATTCATTGCGCGATTTTGAAGTATGGCCCAGCCCTCCTTTTCGGCATAGCCCGCAAGGGCGCGCTGTACCGCAGAAAGCATATCGTGGGCATTAAAAAGTTTAAATGTGAAGCCGTTACCTTCGTTATCTCCGCTATCGCGAATTGTGTCGTTAAGACCGCCTGTTTCGCGAACTATCGGGATTGTTCCATAGCGAAGTGCCACCATTTGGGCGAGCCCACAGGGCTCACTTTGAGAGGGCATTAGGAAAATATCTGCGCCCGCATAAATTTTATGGGCAAGCTCGGGTATGAACCCGCTGCGGAAGGCAACCTTATCGGGGCGCTTGTTCGCTATATCGTGGAAAAAGGTTTCGAACTCCCACTCACCCGAGCCGAGGATAACAAACTGAACATCGTTTTCTAAAATTTCCTCGAAAACTCTGACAACAAGGTCAAAGCCTTTGTGCTTAACGAGGCGAGACACGATGCCTATAATCGGGGTATCCGGCTTTTCCGGCAACCCCATCTCTCTTTGCAATGCCGCCTTGTTATCTTTCTTGCCTGAAGGATCAGCAGCACTGAAGTTTTTATAAATCATTGGGTCGGTTTCGGGGTTGTAGACATCTATATCAATTCCGTTAATGATACCCGAAAGCTTGTGGGTAAGGGTGTTTAGTATACCGTCAAGCCCGTGCGAAAAATAGGGGTTTAGAATTTCATAAGAATATGTTGGCGATACGGTAGTCAGCTTATCGCAGGTAACAACAGCACCCTTCATAAGGTTAACACAGCCCGAATAATCAACAACATTTTCGCTTTCGGGTGGAAGCCCTAAAACGTCTCCTGTGAGTTCATGACCGTATTTGCCCTGATATTGGATATTATGGATGGTGAAAACCGTTTTAATATCGCGATAGAAATCATCATATTTATAAAACTCGTTAAGGTATACAGGCACCATAGCTGTCTGCCAGTCGTTGCAGTGGATTATATCAGGCTTAAATCCGATAGCGGGCAGTATTTCAAGTACAGCGCGAGAGAAAAACGCAAAACGTTCAGCATCGTCGTAGTGCCCGTAAAGCCCATTGCGCCCGAAATAATACTGGTTGTCAATAAAGTAGTAAATAACTCCGTCCTCGTGCGCCTCAAAAACGCCGCAATACTGTCTGCGCCATGATACGGGAACAGTAATACTTGTTATAAATGTCATTTTAGCGCGCATTTCCTCGCTTATGGATGCGTAAAGCGGCAGAATGACGCGGCAGCCAACAAACCTTTTGCGCAGTGCCTTCGGCAACGCGCCTGCAACATCTGCAAGACCGCCCGACATAGCAAACGGATAGGCCTCACTTGTAGCATATAAAACTTTCATAGCAGTCTCCTTTACATTTTCTGTTCCTTGCCGATATAAATGTAGTTATCCTTTTTGCCGACAAGGGTAATTCCGTCGGATATTTCGGCGGCTTTATCAATTATAACATACTGAAGCGTGCAGTTTTTGCCGATTTTTGTTCCTTGCATAATAATACAGTCGGAAATTTTTGAGCCCTCGCTTATCTGTGCGCCGCGGAATATAACACTTCCGGCAGTTTCACCTTCAATTACGCAGCCGCCCGCGATAAGTGAGTTTTCTACTTTAGAGCTCACCCCGTAGCGTGTGGGCATATCGTCGCGCGTCTTGGTGTAAACAGGGCGTTCGGGCAAGAATAATTGCTGTCTGGTTTCGCGCTGGAGCAAACTCATACTTACTTCAGCATAGCGTTCCTTGCTGTGGATAATCTCGGCAAATTCTGTAACCTCATAACCCTTAATTGTGATTTTGCCGAGGGCACGGGAAATCGCTGTGGGGGTAAGCGGATCTAAACCGTAGCGGATTGATAAGTTGACTAAATCAATCAGCAGCTCGCGACGCATTACATAAATATCAAGGCTGTAGGCACCGCTTTCTTTATCGGTTTCTGCTGACATGTTAGTAATAGTGCCGTCCTGTTCCACGGTAATTGCTTTTGTTTCACAACTCGCTGGAATTATGCCCGACTTATAGGCAACGGTTATATCAGCTTCGCTTTTTTTGTGTGCCTTAATAAGCTTATCAATATCGATATTGCTCACAATATCGCTGTCGCAGAGTACTACATATTCCTCATAGCTGCGCTTTAAAAAGGTGATGTTACCTTTGAGCGCATCCAGCTTTCCGCCAAAGAATCCAGCATTGGCACTGCCAAAGGGAGGCAGAATAAATAGACCACCGATTTTGCGGTCCAAATCCCAAGCAATACCGCTGCCTAAATGGTCAAGCAGAGAGTTATAATTGCTCTTTGTTATAATTCCGACCTTGGAAATGCCGGCATTAACAAGGTTGGAGAGAGAAAAGTCAATAAGTCGGTAGCGGCCGCCAAAGGGGATTGAAGCCATAGAGCGCTTCTCGGTAAAATGCGGCAACAGTTCATCGTTTGTATTAGTAAAAATAATACCTAAACAGTCGTTTCTAATCATAGCACTTCACCCTCCAATACATCCTTTTCTATCATAAGCTTGGCGCCTATTTTAGAATTTGCACCAACCTTTAAATTATCGCCGATAACTGTAATGCCCCAGTCATCAATATTGTCGCATTCCTCGGGGCTCTTGCCAATATCGGCATTTTCACCGATAATAGAATTTTCAGCAACGATTGCGTAGCGCACCTTCGCGCCCTTTTTAATGACCGCACCCGGCATTATGAGCGAATATTCAACCATAGCGCCATCCTCAACCGTTACATTCTCGAATAAAATAGAGTAATCGAGGGAGCCTGCTACATCGCATCCGTCTGTAATGAGCGAGTTTTCAACCTTTGCTGTGGCATCAATATAGTGTGGCGGCAGCGCGTGTGAGCGCGAATAGATTTTCCAGTTGCGGTCGGAAAGATTGAGGTCGATTTTCGGATTCAGCAGGTCAAGGTTTGCATCCCAAAGCGATTCAACCGTTCCCACATCCTTCCAATAATCATCGAAGCGGTAAACAATCATTTTTTCTCCCGCGGCGAGCATTGCGGGGATAACGTCCTTGCCGAAATCGTTGGAGGAGTTTTCGTTTTGCTCGTCAGCAGTAAGATAAGTGCGCAGCTTTTGCCAATTAAACACATAAATACCCATCGATGCAAGAGTGCTTTTAGGCTTCTTGGGCTTCTCCTCAAATTCATATATAACACCGTTTTCGTCGGCGTTCATAATACCAAAGCGACTTGCCTCCTCGAGGGAAACATTAAGTACCGCGATAGTCGCATCTGCGCCCTCTTTTTCGTGCAGTTCAATCATTTTGGAATAATCCATTTTATAAATATGGTCGCCGGACAGCACCAAAACATACTCGGGATTATAGCGCTCGATAAAGTTCATATTCTGATAAATGGCGTTGGCAGTTCCCTTGTACCAGTCGCCGCCCTTACTTTTTTGGTATGGCGGCAGCACATGAACACCGCCCGATAGGCGGTCCAAATCCCAAGGCTTGCCGGAGCCTATATAATCATTAAGCTCGAGGGGCTGATACTGGGTTAGAACACCAACCGTGTCTATGCCGGAATTGGTGCAGTTGGAAAGCGGGAAATCTATAATTCGGTATTTTCCGCCGTAGGGAACGGCGGGCTTGGCAATTTTTTTGGTGAGTACACCGAGTCTGCTACCTTGACCGCCCGCAAGAAGCATTGCAACGCATTTTGTCTTTTTCATAGTAACCTCCAAATAACACATATTTAAGTTTATTTACCGCTTGTCTTTTTTATTCATTGGTTTATAGTAGGTAACCGAATTGCCCGCGATTTCGAGTGAAATCGAGCGGTTAAATCCGTGCATAGGCTTTTTTTCGGTGGGTATCTGACGAACGCTTTTTTTAGCTGTTCCGCCAAACTCTTCCCAATTGGTGGAGAAAAGAGGCTTTAGCGATGCACATTCAGGAACACCTATGCGATAGTTTTCCCTTTTTACAGGGGTGAAATTACAAACCACGATAATTTCTTCGCCGTTAGAGTCTTTGCGGCGGAATGAGATAATACTCTGCTCGTTATCGTCGGCCGATATCCAACTAAAGCCCTCCCAAGAGAAGTCGATTTCCCAAAGCTCGGGATGCGCCTTGTAAAAACAGTTAAGGCTTTTAACAAAGTGCTTGTGCTTTTGGTGAGCTTCATAGTCAAGCAGTAGCCAATCAAGACCTTTTTTATAGTCCCATTCGATAAACTGCGCAAATTCCTGACCCATAAATAAAAGTTTTTTGCCGGGGTGGGCCATCATATATGCATAAAACGCGCGGAGCGAGGCGAATTTTTCCTCATATTCTCCCGCCATCTTGCCTATCATAGAGCATTTTCCGTGCACTACCTCATCGTGTGAAATCGGTAGAATGAAGTTTTCGGAAAAGGCATAGAAAAGCGAAAAGGTGATTAAATTGTGATTGTCCTTGCGGAAGAAGGGATTGAGCGAAAAATAGCGGAGCATATCGTTCATCCAACCCATATTCCATTTAAAGTTAAATCCAAGTCCGCCATCCGACGGGGGACGCGTTACCATAGGCCACGCGGTGGATTCCTCGGCAATCATTAATACATTAGGATTAGCTGCAAAGGCGGCTTCGTTTAGCCTGCGCAGGAATTCAACGGCTTCTAAATTTTCTCTACCGCCATAACTGTTGGGCAGCCATTCGCCGTCGTTTCTGCCATAGTCGAGGTAGAGCATTGAGGCTACAGCATCAACGCGCAGTCCGTCGATATGGTATTCCTTGAGCCAGAAAACAGCGGAGGAGAGAAGAAAATTCATAACCTCTACCTTGCCATAATCAAAAACACAGGTACCCCATTCCTTGTGCTCGCCCTTGCGAATGTCGGAATACTCATAGCAGGGTGTGCCGTCGAAACGGAAAAGACCGTGTTCATCACGCGGGAAGTGGGCGGGCACCCAGTCGAGTATAACACCAATATCCGCTTTGTGCATAATATCGACAAACTGCATAAAATCCTCGGGAGTGCCGAAGCGTGAGGTGGGGGCGAAATACCCCGTTACCTGATAGCCCCAAGAGCCGTCGAACGGGTGCTCGGTTACAGGTAGCAGCTCAATGTGTGTGTAGCCCATATCGGAGGCATATCGCGAAAGTCTTTTAGCAATCTCGGGGTAGGAGAGTAGCTCTCCGTTTTCGCCCTGCTGCCAAGAGCCGAGATGCACCTCATAAATGTTAACAGGCGACTGATAAATATTCCTTTTTCTACGCTGCTCGCACCATTTACTATCGCCCCAAGAATACGAAAATGGAGAATAAACCTTGCTGGAATTGGCGGGGCTGGTTTCGAAATGCCTGCCAAACGGGTCGGATTTCAGCACCGTGTTTCCGGAGTGGTCGGTTATAGCATATTTATAGTTGTCGAATTTTTTAATTCCATGCGCCGTGTATTCCCAAATGCCGCTTGACACCTTGCCCATAGGCAGGTGCTGCCAGCCTGAAAAGTCGCCCGTGAGAGCAACTGCCGCAGCATTTGGTGCCCACACTCTAAAGGTACAGGTGTCGCCATCCAAAAACGCGCCCAAAAATTCATAAGCGTCGCTGCAGAGCATATTGTGGAAATTGTTAATTCTTTCTTTCATAGGCTGCCCTCCATTAAAAGGATTTCTAATTAATATTATACCAATTATTATCAGAGTTTTCAAGGGTAAAAACCGTGAAAATATTAGCAAAATTAAAATACCCCGCCAATTTTTAGGTGGCATATTTTGTGCAAAATCCACAAAAAACAGTCTTTTTTGTCAAAAAAGCAAAAATAGTCAAGCGTATAGGCGCTGAAAGTAGAAATTCTCGTGTGCAGGCATAAATAACTAACAGGCACAGTGGCATCATTAAAAATTATGTTATGATGGTGAGCGCTTCATTAAAAAACAGCTTACGAACCAATACGGTAGCGTAAGCTGTTTTTTATGTAAAACTATAATGTTCTATTTTTATTTCTTAGTATTATTTAATGTATTAATCAATAGAATAATCCAAGCCAAAAATCCAACCTTAAATCCGGTTCCACCAATGCTTTCGATACCTAGATTTAATACCATATCAAATATCTTAATTACAATAGTACCGAATAAACACATAACTATAAGAAATAAAATTTGTAAAATTAAATTTTTCATAATTTTCATAAGGTCGCCTTCTTAAAATTATACATATTATAACATTAATTTAAAAAACAATACTGCTTATTTCAAAATAGAGCAGTAAATTATCAAAAAACAACCCCCAGACATCACGTCGGGGGTTTAGTTTACTTATTAGTCGTTTACATACGGTAATAAAGCTATCTGGCGTGCACGCTTGATTGCTGTGGTAAGCTCTCTCTGGTGCTTAGCGCAGGTGCCGGTTGCACGGCGGGGAAGAATTTTAGCGCGCTCCGAAACGAACTTGCGGAGTCTTGCAATATCTTTATAATCGATAGCTTCAACGCGGTCAACGCAGAAATGACAAACCTTTCTGCGGGGCTTTCTACGAGCCAGTTTATCGTTCTTTTCCATCGTTTTTGCCTCCTATAAAATTAAAATTAAATTAGAAGGGCAAATCATCATCAGCGCCACCGATTTCAACGAATTCGTTGGCAGAAGCGTTGCTAAAGCCTACGGGAGCCTCGCTTGCAGCGGGAGCACCGCCATCACGCTTGGATTCCACAAACTGAACATTGTTTGCAACAACCTCGAAAGCTGTTCTGTTTTTGCCTTCCTTGTCCGTATATCTACGGGTCTGGATTGAGCCTTCAATACCTATCATGCTGCCCTTTTGGAAGTATTTAGTAACAAACTCAGCGGTCTGACGCCAAGCAACAATGTTAATAAAATCAGCCTCGGACTGCTCGCCTGCCTTGTAGCGACGAGAAACAGCGATAGAGAAGGATGTAACGGGTGTGTTGTTCGGAGTGTATTTAAGCTCCGGATCGGCAGTAAGTCTACCGGTTAATACAACTAAGTTAAACATAGCTTTGTTTTCCTCCGTTATTTTTTAATAACCATTACACGAAGTACGCCGTCGGTAATACCGGCAACACGCTCGAGCTCAGCCGGGAACTCCGGTGCGCTTTCGAAGGTTGTGAAAACATAGAAACCGTCATTTTCGTAGTTGATAGGATATGCGAGCTTGCGCTTGCCCCATTCGTCTACGTTTTCAACAGTAGCGTTTTCAGCAATAAGAGCTTGGAACTTCTCGTTTAAAGCAGCAACAGCCTCGTCGCCATTCTTAACTGAGAAAACCAAAGTAGCCTCATACTTGTTCTTTACCATTGTGTAGCACCTCCTTCTGGACTTAATGGCCTTGGCGTTCGCCAAAGCAAGGAACTGTGGACATACTTCCACAGGTAAATCAAATTATACCAGCAACTTTATGAAAAGTCAACTATTTTTCTTGATTTTAGCAAATAATGTGATATAATAAAGAAAAAACGAGGTGATATTATGCTGCTGGCAGTAGATATAGGTAATAGTAATATTACGCTGGGCCTTTTTGATGAAGAGGTGCTGCTTTTCACTGCACGCCTTGCAACAAACAAATACCAAACGGCAGACCAATACGCAGTTGAAATTAAAAATGTTTTGTTGTTACACGGTTGTCGCTTTGAGACGATAGAGGACGCTATTATTTCGAGCGTTGTACCGAATGTCGGAAAGGCGATATCGAATGCTATTTCGATGCTTTGCAATATAGTGCCGCTCGAGCTCGGTCCGGGTGTTAAAACAGGGCTTAATATTAAAATCGATAATCCCGCGCAGCTGGGTGCTGACCTTGCTGCCGCCGCAGCAGGTGCGCTTCATGAATACACAATGCCCTGCATTATTATTGATATGGGAACAGCCACTACAGTCAGCGTGCTTGATAAAAATGGTGTGTTTTTAGGTGGTGTAATCGCAGCCGGTGTGAATTTAACGCTCAAGGCGCTGACCGAGAACACCTCACAGCTGCCATCTATCAGAATTGAAGCTCCCGCAGGGGTTATAGGCACTAACACTGCCGACTGTATGAGCTCGGGACTTATTTTTGGCACAGCGGCGATGCTTGACGGTATTGTAGACCGCATTGAGGCAGAGCTTGGAAGTGCCGCCACAGTCGTTGCAACGGGTGGACTTTCCCGTGAGATTATTCAGTACTGCGAGAGAAACATTATATATAATGAAAATCTGCTTTTGGACGGGCTTCGTTATATTTACGAAAAAAACAATTAATTTTGTTTAATCCCGCGAAAAGCGGATTAAAAATATATGAACTGTATCCTATAAGAGAACAGTATCGGAGGTATTTTTTATGTCAAACAGAAAACTACAAACACAAACACTCGTTGTTGGTGCAATTATGACAGCGCTTGTAATAGTGCTGCAATGGGTTGGCGCCGTGACGACCTTCTTCGGCCCTTTTTCAACGGCAGTGGCACTCATTCCAATTGTGTTGGGAGCATGTATGTGTGGTCCGGCAATCGGTGCTTGGCTCGGATTTGTATTTGGTATGGTTGTATTGCTAACGGGCGGAGCAACATTGTTTCTTTCTTTTGATATCCCAGGCACAATCGTAACCGTACTCGCAAAGGGTATTGCCTGCGGTTTAGCGGCAGGCTTTGTGTATAAGTGGATATCGCGTTTCAATAAGATTATAGCTACCATTTCTGCAGCGATAATTTGTCCGGTTGTTAATACGGCTGTATTTTTATTGGGATGCTATATATTCTTTATGGACAGCGCAAACGCCATTGCGGAAACCCTGCAGATGACCGTTTCTGGTATGGCACTATTTTGGGCGCTTGCAATGGGAAATTTCATTGTAGAAGTTCTTTCAAATGCAGTGTTATCTCCCGTAATTTTAAGGGTGCTGGCTTACACCAAAAAATAAACATATTAGGTAAAACAAAATTCAAGAAACGATAACAGATAAACCGCCGTTTGATTCAAAACGGCGGCTTTTGTGCGAAAAAACTAAAAAAATAGCAAAAAAATTTAAAAAATTTCCGTTTTACCCCTTTAATTTTTTCTAAAATGTGGTATAATTAATTGCTACCTAAAATTAAAGGGAGAAAAAATGTAAAAATGCGGGTAAATTCCGCTTAAAATTCAGGAGGTAAAACACTATGAGTCACAAGTATGTATACCTTTTTTCGGAAGGTGACGCAAGCATGCGTGAGCTTCTCGGTGGTAAGGGTGCTAACCTTGCAGAGATGACCAAAATCGGTCTTCCTGTTCCGCAGGGCTTCACCGTATCAACAGAGGCTTGCACACAGTACTACGAGGATGGTCGCAAAATCAACGATGATATCCAGGCACAGATTATGGAATACATCGACAAGATGGAAGACATCGTAGGCAAAAAGTTCGGTGATAAGGAGAATCCGCTTTTAGTATCGGTTCGTTCAGGCGCTCGCGCTTCAATGCCCGGTATGATGGATACCATTCTTAACCTCGGTCTTAACGAAGAGGTTGTTGAAACAATGGCAGCAAAGTCGGGTAATGCTCGTTGGGCATACGACTGCTATCGTCGTTTCATTCAGATGTACTCTGATGTAGTTATGGAAGTTGGTAAGAAGTATTTCGAAGAGCTTATCGACAAAATGAAGGAAGAAAAGGGCGTAACTCAGGACGTTGAGCTTACTGCTGAAGACCTTAAGGAACTTGCAAATCAGTTCAAGGCTGAATACAAGTCCAAGATCGGCAAGGATTTCCCGACCGATCCTAAAGAGCAGTTAATGGGTGCTGTTGAAGCTGTATTCCGTTCATGGGATAACCCCCGTGCAAATGTTTACCGTCGCGCCAACGATATTCCTTATTCTTGGGGTACCGCTGTTAATGTGCAGATGATGGCATTTGGTAATATGGGTGATAACTGCGGTACAGGTGTTGCATTTACTCGCGACCCCGCTACAGGTGAGCCCGGCCTTATGGGTGAGTTCTTAACCAACGCTCAGGGTGAGGACGTTGTTGCAGGCGTTCGTACTCCTATGCCCATTGCTGAAATGGCAGAGAAGTTCCCCGCAGCATTCGAGGAATTCAATAAGGTTTGCGCACTCCTTGAAGACCACTACCGCGATATGCAGGATATGGAATTCACCGTTGAAGACGGTAAACTCTATATGCTCCAGACTCGTAATGGTAAGAGAACAGCTAAGGCTGCTCTCAAGATCGCTTGCGATTTAGTTGATGAGGGCATGATCGATAAGAAGCAGGCTGTTGCTATGATCGATCCTCGTAACCTTGATACACTTCTCCACCCGCAGTTTGACCAGAAGGCTCTTAAGGCTGCTACCCCCGCTGGTAAGGGTCTTGGCGCTTCTCCCGGTGCTGCTTGCGGTAAGGTTGTATTCACAGCTGAAGACGCAGTTGCATGGAACGAAAGAGGCGAGAAGGTTGTTCTTGTTCGTCTTGAAACTTCACCCGAAGATATCACAGGTATGAAGGCTGCTCAGGGTATCCTCACAGTTCGTGGCGGTATGACTTCACACGCAGCTGTTGTTGCTCGCGGTATGGGTACTTGCTGCGTATCAGGTTGCGGCGAAATCAACATGGACGAAGAAAACAAGAAGTTCACTCTTGCAGGTAAGACCTACAACGAAGGTGACTATATTTCAATCGACGGCTCAACAGGTAACATCTACGACGGCATCATCCCCACAGTTGACGCTGAAATCGCAGGTGAGTTCGGCAGAATCATGGCTTGGGCTGACGAATTCAGAACCCTTAAGGTTCGTACAAATGCTGACACACCCGCAGACGCTAAGAAGGCTCGCGAACTCGGTGCAGAAGGTATCGGTCTCTGCCGTACAGAGCACATGTTCTTCGAAGCTGAAAGAATCGCAGCATTCCGTGAAATGATCTGTGCAGATACAGTTGAGGAAAGAGAAGCAGCACTTGCTAAGATCCTTCCTTACCAGCAGAGCGACTTCGAGGCACTCTACGAGGCACTCGAGGGCACACCTGTATGTATCCGTTTCCTTGACCCCCCGCTCCACGAGT
>JAZRMU010000031.1:0-5173 GCA_045647785.1 Acutalibacteraceae bacterium | reverse complement strand
AGGTCTTGAACGCCGACCAGCCCCCACACCTACACCTACCCCCGAGGCGGGCGGACTCTACTATGTGCAAACGGGCGCATTCCGCGAGCGCGAAAATGCCGAGGCGCAGGTTGAAAAACTAAAGGCAGCGGGCTTTAACGCCTTTATAAAGGTTGAATAAACTATAGACTTTTTCGACAAAATGTGATAAAATACCCCTCGGTGATAATTATGTTTTTTAAAACACAGGACTCTATCCCCGAGGGGTTAGGCTTCAGCGCATTTGATTTAACTCATTTGCTGTGGCTTGCGGCAATAATTATAAATTGCGTGCTTGCCTGTATTATTTACAAAAGGCTGAACGAGAAAAAACGGGGTATAATGCTCAAAATAATAGGCGCGGCGGTGGTGCTTGAGGAGATTATTAAAAACATCGCCGTTATAGCGATAGGCGAGTTTGGCTACGGGTATCTGCCGTTCCACCTTTGCGGAATAAATATTTTGCTAATCGCCTTTGATATTTTTAAACCAACCAAGATGGTGCGCAGCTTCCTATACTTTTTCTGCATACCGGGTGCGGCGCTGGCACTTTTGTTCCCGAACTGGACCGAGGTGCCGTTTTGGAACTTCTTCCATCAGCATAGCTTTAAGGTGCACGCGCTTCTTCTTATGTACCCCTTGATGCTTATAACAAGCGGTCAGCTCCGGCTTAAGTTATATGATGCTTTAAAAAGCCTTGCGCTGCTGATAGCGATAGCCATACCGGTTTATGGGCTGAACCTTTGGTGGGGCACTAATTTTATGTTCCTAATGAGCCCCGATACCGGCAACCCGCTTGAATTGTTCGAAAAGCTGCTGGGCAGTCATTTGTGGGGCTTCCCGATACTGCTACCCGTGGTAATGGGCGTTATGTATCTGCCGCTTTTTATCATAAATAAAATTAAGAACAAAAAGGCTTGAGGAATTCCTCAAGCCTTTTTAATATTATCCGTTCCATTCTTCATATTCTGCATCCCATTGAATTCGGGTGGTGGTGCTATTCATTATAGATGCGGGTGCATGAATTGTAAGCGCTACGCTTCGCTGATAGTAACTTGAAAAAGCGGTGGTTGGAATTTCAATGTCCACAGCGCAAATATAAATATCCCTTAAATTCGAACAGGGGACAAAGGCATTACTGCCTATAGAGGTTACGCTGCTCGGAATTATTATGCTTGTAATCGAGCTGCAGCCTGCAAAGCTTTGCTCGCCGATATATTTGAGAGTGTTCGGCAGGGTTATGCTCTTTAAAGAGGCTTCGTAATGAAAAGCCATATCTGCTATACCAACAACGGTTTTACCGTCTATTACCGAGGGCAAATTATAACTACCCGAACTATTCTTGGTGGTAATTCCCGTGATTTCAACTCCACCTGCAACTGCTCTCGTTTCCCAAACCTGAGGCTCTTCTTGCTCTTGCTCATCTTCAGGAGTTGTGTTGGTGGGTGGTGTTATAGGGGGTTGCTCTGTATCGGTATCGGTATCGGTATCCGTATCCGTATCAGTATCGGTATCTTCTTCGTTTGTAGTGTTTTGGTTAGTAGTTAATTGATTTTGTTTAGTTTCTTCGGTGGGGTTTGTCTGGGCTGCGCTTTGATTATTTGGAGTTATAGGGTTGCCACTTTCATTTTGAGATTTGTCATTAGAGTTAGAGCTTGCGTGTACCGATTCTTCTAAACTACCGGAAGAAATATTTGGCAAATTTGCATCGGGCGAAGAATAATCTTCACTCACAGCGGGGAATTTGCTACCGATAATAATTACCGCGCAAACTAAAAGCACTAACAAAACGGCAATAATTATTATAGGTGTGTAGCGTCTTTTTATTTTAGTTTCTATAACGGTCTTGTCTTTTAGCTGCCTCATACAGTAGAGGCAAAATTCGGCATCTTCAAAAATTTCTGCCGAGCAGTATGGACATTTTTTCATAATTTTACCCTAATGTTTCAAGTCCGTTTTCGTAAAGCAGACCGTTGATTTTCATTAAACTCAGTTTTTTATGTATTCCAAAGGCGATTATGCAGTCGAAGGGAATTTTAACATATAGGGGAGCATAGCCTGAGGTTTTTAAAAGATTTTGAACCTCTTGAAGAGTAAGTCCGAGACCTATCGCTATACATAAAAGTTTTGCTCTTTCGGGAATTCGGCTGCCTGCAAAAATCTGATAAGCGTAAATCTCGTTGATTTCAGAGCGCTTAACCGCTTCGCTTTTTTTAATATTATGTTTTTTAAGCAGCTCTTCTAAGTTTTCGGAGAGCGCTTTTTTAACCATAGTTGCATTATTCTCTTCTAAAAATTCTTCAAAATTTGAACAAGCCTCGAGTTCTTTTAACATTTCAGAAGTGTCTTTAATCATCCGTTTAACCCCATTTTATAATAAATTTCGCTAAAATTTTAACATAAATAATGCTTACAGTCAATATTTTAAGAAAAATACCAAAAAAATCTCAAAATTAAGCTGTGAGCTTAGGACAAAAGCATTTTAAGGAATTATAATTTTAGCTAAGGTTATAGGTCATCAATTTTATCTGCAAGGGCTTTAACTGTGGATAGAAAGACTTTAACCTTCTCTCCGTCCTTACCGGCAAGCTGGGCGGAGATGCTTTTAAAAATACTGTTTATATCGTTTTGCGAATCGAAAAAGAGGTAATCCATACTTACATTTAATTCTTTAGATATTTTATAAAGAGTTTCAAGGGAGGGAATGCGGGAGCCTCGTTCAATATGACCAACATGCGCCGTTGAAATTGAACAAATCTCGCCAAGCTTTTCTTGGCTTAGCCCCTTAGCCTTTCTGGATTTTCGGATTCGTTCACCTAAAGCCGAATAATCAATGTTTTTATTCATAATACCACCTCACTGCTTATAAGTATATTTTACTTCAATAAGCATTTATTATGAATATACTAAAAGAATTAAAAGTTGACAATAAGCATTAAATATGCTATATTATTTATATCAAAATTGTGGAGGATTGACTATGGAAAACCCAAAAAATCAAATCAAAGAAGAAATTGAGGCAGAAGAAATAGAGATTGAAACTGTAACTCAAGACGCTCAAGAAACTGTTGCTGAAGAAAAAAAGCCTTCCTTTTTCAAAAATCTTTTAAGCTTTGCAAAAAAAAATTGGAAGAAAATTGCCGTAATCGGCGGCGCGGTGATAGTAACCGTAGGCTTAATTTTTGGTGTTATTTTAATTTCAAACGCTGTTAAGGCTAATAAAATTGAAGAACAGCTTAAGGGTATGGTGTTCGAGGACGCTTGCGAATGGGATAATATTGATAGTTGGCTTGTTTCCAACATTACAATAGGTGAAGACGGTACTTATAAGTACGACTACTACTACTATGCAGGTTATGTAACTAATGAAGAAGTAGATAAATTAACCCATACAGATACGACCCATGAATTAAAGGTTACGGTTAATTTATCGGGCAAGGCGATATTGGGCCGCAAGGATATAGGCTATGAAATCGTTTTTGAAGATGGCGAAATCGTAGGATTAAAATCTGTACGATCGGTTGATGATAGTATGTACAAGGTTGTAGAGCAATCGTCAGCAAAGCAAAAAATCAGAGAAACGGCCGTAGATATATTCGGGGAGCTTACAAAGTGGAAAAGCAGTAATTTTACAAAAATGGTAACAACTATTTATAAGGATTACGATATTTATTGTGATGCTGTTGAAGGCTCGGATTCAAAATACCTTGTAACTATTAAGGGAGATTATTATCCTAACAAATCCCAAATAAAAAATTACACTCAAGAAGGTACCTTTGCTGTTGAGGTCGATTTAAATACCAAAGAGGGAAAAATAGTTAAGGACGAAGGCGTAACAAGTGCTTATGATGTTTACTTGGCTTTGAATACAAGCTGGTATTATTAATGGGGGAAGAAAATTATGAATAATGAAAATCTGAACGAAACCATCTTCGAGGAAGGCTCACAGCCGACTAAAAAGATATTCGACCTTAAGAAAATCATACCCATAATTATAGCAATTGTTGTAATTTTCACTATAATTCAGAGCTGTGGCGGCTCTGAAACTTCGGGTGGGCTGTTTAACGTCGGTGTAAGTGATGAGATGTACATAGGTTGCGCAAAGGAAATCATTTCTAAAAGCCTTAAAAAGCCGAGTAGTTTGGAAGTGATTGATGCTTATATATACGAAAAAGACGATTACGGCAGTGCTATTGTTTGTATGGACATTACAAGTGAAAACGGTTTCGGCGGAGCAGACAGGGATACGGTATATGTTTGCGTTATGTACCTTGAGAGCGATGGAAACTACAAATTCAATCCTACTTTTAACTATACCGAAAATGTTACAAATTTAGATATTTTAAAGTCAATAAACGGTTTCGGTGAACCGAAAGAATAAATCAAAAGACCTGCTTTTTGCAGGTCTTTTATAATGCTTCTATTAATTTTTCTGCGGTTGGAAAACGGCTTTCAGGGTCTATTTGGGTGCATTTTAAAACTATTTTACCAGCCTTTCCGCCCGCGAGCTTTTTGCTTGGATGTTTACCTGTAAGCATAACATTAACCAGAACACCAACCGAATAAATATCGCTTTTTTCATTGCTTTGAGAAATACCAAACTGCTCTGGGGAAGCATAGCCAATTGTACCCAGAACCACGGTATCCTTTTTCTTTTCGGGCACATATATTCTTGATGCATTAAAATCAACAAGTTTCACATTTCCGCTTTTCGTGATAATTATATTTTGTGGCTTAATATCCCGATGAACTATGCCTATACCGTGTAAGACAGATAATGCCTCGCACACATATTTTATGACTTTTTTTGCACCGTTATAGGTAAACTTATCTCCCTGCAAAATTTGAGCCACTGTCATTCCGTCTATAAATTCTTCCAGAACTATCTGCCCATCTTCAAGCTCTATTACATCATAAACCAAGGATATATTGGGATGAGATATACTTTTAAGTTTAGTGTAAGCATCAGTAGAAACAGAATATTTTCTCAGAACCATATCTCTATTCATAGTCTTATGGCGAAGTCTTAATATTTCGCTTTCGTTTTTTTGGGATAACACGCTTACAAGTTCATAATTTTCAAAAACAATCCGCATATACTCCGACTGCTTCATTATCTCACCTCTTGGGTTAATTATACATCAAAATTAGAACA
>JAZRMU010000030.1:0-18055 GCA_045647785.1 Acutalibacteraceae bacterium | reverse complement strand
GCTGCCAAAAAGAGGATACACTCACCGCCGAGTATGCCGTTTATATGAGCGGCGGTGTTAACGATGGAGAGATTTATTATACCGATTTTCGCTCCGAGCCGTTTCAAATCACCCAGAATTTCAGCACAACTATGTGCTACGCAACCGAGGGCTATACATTAAGTAAGCGCACCACCATTCACGGCGATAAAATATTTTATTATGATGATGCCGTAACCTTCCAGAACTTTGGCGGTGGCTCTATGTATAAGGGTACGCTATATTACAGAAGTCTTGCCGACCGCAAGAGCGCGCCGGTGAAAATTGATACTGATGTATCAGGCTTTGAGTTAAATGCTGCAGGAGATACGGTAACTTATTTTAAATATGAGAACAAAAAGGCTGCACTCTATCAGCATAACCTGGCCGAAAGCACACTTATCAGCAGCAGCGTTTCCGCTGCATATCCGAACAAGGATAGCGGCAGCATTACCTACCTTACCGAGGGTGAGGAGCTGTATGTCTATGAAAACGGCAGCTCCACCAAAATTGCCGACGGTGTTAAAACCCTTAAAGCCTATGGTGAAAATAAGGCTACACTTTGCTACTATTCGGGCGGTATGCTCTATATACTGAAGGGCACTCAAAGCACCGCGGTTGATGCCGATGTAGCGCTAGTGGAGCAGGTGTATTCCTCGGGGGAATGCTATTATCTTAAAAAATCCCCAAAGCAGTTGGTGCTTATGGATTTCGTTGAGGATTCGGGCACAAATTCTACCCTTCGTTCCGCCCTCAAGGCGACCAACCCTTCGACACTGTTTTATTACACGCTTTATTATTTTAACGGTAGCGAAACGGTTGCTATTGCCGACAATGTGGTGCAGACCTCTATCCGCGCTATAACTGCCGACAGCAGCGCAGTAATAGCCTTCACTACATATACCCTTGATGAAACCGATAAAATTTTAATATCCGAAATAGAAAACATCTCTGCAGCCCAAGATGCTATTAAAACGATAATAACCGAGGCTACCGAGAAGCATATAGCAGTAAAGGAAAAGATGTATTCGCTGCCCACCGCTACCGTGGATTATGCGGTAGCTCCATCAGGCGATACGGTTTATTACTACGCCGATAAAACAGATACATATAAATTAAGCGATGTCTACGCTGTTGCCGTGAATAGCGATGGTATAGGCGAGCCCGAGCTCTACGAAAAGCAGATTACCGACTCGCTGTTCTTTGAAGAAGCCGGTCAGGTGGGCTACTATAAGGGTGGCGCGCTGTATTTTGATAAAACAAAAATTGCCGATAATGTCTATAACTACTCTCTAAACAGCGAAACAGGCGGTATATCCATAATGCAAAATTATGATGAGGAAAATAAACTTGGCACTGTTTGTCATATGATGGACGGTAGGGCAGAGGTGCTCTCAACAAGCGCCGGTCAGCACATAATGCTCAAGGATAGGGTGGTTTATATTAAAAACAGCAACACACTATACCTGCACATAGAGGGCGAGGAACGCGAAATCGCCAAAGCCGCAAGAATTTTACTTGCGAAATAAATACAATATAAAATCCCATTCAAAAAAAAGCAGTCCACTCAAAAGAGTGAACTGTTTTTTTGGTGCGGGTGTTCATAACTAACCTGGGGCGCGAGGCGAAAAACTACAAAAAAGAAGTGCCTCAACTACGCGGATTGCGCGTCGAGGCACTCGACTGGTGCCGGTGGTCATAACTAACCTGGGGCGCGAGGTGAAAAACTACAAAAAAGAAGTGCCTCAACTACGCGAATTGCGCGTCGAGGCACTCGACTGGTGCCGGTGGCGGGACTCGCTACGGCGCAACGCGCCTACACGCCCACGTCAGCGAAAACAGTTCACCGAACTGTTTTCTTCCGCTTCGCTCCTTCCTGTTCGAGTCCCTTTTTATACAATAAAAAACACCCCTCAAAAGAGGAGTGTTTGTTTTTGGTGCCGGTGGCGGGACTCGAACCCGCACGATGTCGCCATCAACGGATTTTGAGTCCGTCACGTCTGCCAATTCCATCACACCGGCGTATTTAAATTTGCAACAAAGATATTATACTAAATTTAATTTATAAAATCAAGTGTTTTTTATTTATAGTTTAAATTTTATACATAAACAGCCCCCTCATAGGGAGACACTTCGTAAAGAAGTGTTCTCCCTACTTTCTTTTTATATAAAAATTGACACTTTCGGTTTGAAAGTGTAATAGTGGGTTACGCACTTTCAAAAGGTGCGTAACGAAGTTACATATTTTAAAATTAACCTATCTCAAAGATAAGAATAATAAGTAATATTGTGAGACAGGTCTCACAGTGATATTTTGCCTTATCACGCAAAGTGATATGAAAACCTATCGGTTTTCGTGATATTATATTCGCCATTAAAACTGTCCGAAGGACAATATCACGATGCGTAGCATCATATAACTGCGAAGCAATATAACTCGCCTTTGGCGAATATAACTGAGGCACCTTCCTTACGGAGGGTGCCTCTAAGAGGGGGCTTTAATTTATTCATCAAAATTAAATGTTCCCGAGAAAAAGGTGGTTGTATCTCCGGCAACGGTGAGAAGACCTCCTTCGCATTTTGCGGTTTTAATTGTTTCGTCTGCAAGCTCAATGGAGCAGTTACAGGGAACTACCGCCGATACAAAGGGAATATGCCCCGCCATAACGGCTAGGTCGCCCTCGGTTCCTCGAACATCGAATTTGAAAACCTCACCATCGAAAATATTGCCGTCCGGCGAGGAAATAATCAGCTTAAAGGTGTTCATTATGCCTTCGCCGCCTTTTCTACAGCCTCATCAATAGAGCCGACAAAGAGAAATGCCGATTCGGGCAGATTATCGTGTTTACCCTCGATAATCTCCTTAAAGCCGCGAACAGTCTCCGAAATCGGTACATATTTACCCTTAAAGCCTGTAAACTTTTCCGAAACATCGAACGGCTGCGACAGGAATCGCTGGATTTTACGCGCGCGGGCAACAAGCAGCTTATCCTCATCGGAAAGCTCATCCATACCCATAATGGCGATAATATCCATAAGCTCGTTATATCTTTGCAGAATTCTCTGCACCTCTTTAGCAACAGTGTAGTGTTCCTCGCCAACAATCTCGGGTGTTAAAATTCGGCTTGAGGACTCAAGCGGGTCAACCGCGGGGTAAATACCCATAGATGCAATATTTCGGGCTAATACGGTTGTGGCGTCGAGGTGGGCAAAGGTGGTAGCAGGGGCAGGGTCTGTAAGATCGTCTGCCGGCACATAAACCGCCTGAATAGAGGTGATAGAGCCTTTTTTAGTAGAGGTGATTCTCTCCTGCAGTGCGCCCATTTCGGTGGCAAGTGTAGGCTGATAGCCAACTGCCGAGGGCATACGGCCGAGCAGAGCCGAAACCTCACTTCCCGCTTGGGTGAAGCGGAAAATATTATCGATAAATAAAAGCACATCCTGACCCATTTTATCGCGGAAATATTCAGCCATTGTAAGACCCGAAAGCGCTACACGCATACGCGCTCCGGGCGGCTCGTTCATCTGTCCGTAGACGAGGGCTGTGTTATTAATAACGCCCGACTGCTTCATTTCATTATAAAGGTCGTTGCCTTCACGTGTACGCTCGCCAACGCCGCTGAATACCGAAATTCCGCCGTGCTCCTTGGCGATGTTGTTTATAAGCTCCATTATAAGCACGGTTTTACCAACACCCGCACCGCCGAAAAGTCCGATTTTACCGCCTTTAGCATAGGGGCAGATAAGATCGATAACCTTAATACCTGTTTCAAAGATTTCGGAGCTTGTTGCGAGCTCCTCATATTTAGGAGCTGCGCGGTGGATATTCCAGCGCTCCTCGGTTTCTGGGGAGGGGATATTATCTACCGCATCACCCAAAACATTGAATATTCTGCCGAGTGTCTCTTTGCCGACAGGCACGCTGATTGGTGCGCCGGTATCGGTTACATTTGCACCTCTGGTCAGTCCGTCGGTCGAGGACATGGCAATACAGCGCGCGGTGTTGTTACCTATATGCTGGGCAACCTCAACCGTTAGCTGCTTATCGCCAATCTGCACAGTAAGCGCGTTGTATATATCGGGAAGCTCGTTTTCAGAGAACCTGACATCAACAACAGGTCCCATAACCTGAATAACCTTTCCTATATGTGAACTCATATATTTCACTCCTTTTATATCGCTAATTGCCGCTGCCCGCAACAATTTCGGTGATTTCCTGTGTGATAGCGCCCTGACGCGCTCTGTTATACTGCAGCTGCAGTTCGTCGATCATCTGCTTGGCATTCTTGCCGGCTGAATCCATCGCAGCTCTGCGCGCTGCAACCTCGCTTGCAAAGCTTTCGCGGATAGCTGCGCCGATAATGCCTGCAACATATTCCTTAACAGCCGTTTCAAGCACAGTAACCGCGTTCGGCTCGTAAACAGTAGCGGCAGCGCTGCTCCAGCTCTTTTGGAGCGGCAGCACCCAATTGATAGCAGCCTCCTGTACCATTACCGAGCGGTACTTGGTATAAAGAATACCTAATTTATCAAATTCGCCCGCAGCGAACTCATCGCAGAGCTTATCAGACAGTGCCTTTGCATCGTGAAAGGAAAAATGCTCGGAGGATATTATCTGCTTGCCGAATCTTTCGCAGGCACGTTTTCCTATGGGGATAAATTCAGCACCCTCAAGTGTTGCAGCCAAGCGGAAAATATTGGCATTGTAGCCACCTGCAAGTCCGCGGTCGCCCGCTATAATAATAATTTTAGTGCGCCCGTTTTCCCGCTGCGCCGCAAAAGGACTTTTTTGACACTCGCTGTCTCCCATAAGGCGTTCTATCGCGCTATCAAATGCGGCTGAATACTGTCTGGCACGATTGAGCGCCAAATTAGCCTTATAGACTTTAGAGGAAGCCACAAGACCCATAGCCTTTGTGAGCTGAAGCGTAGAGTTAACGCTTTTAATGCGGGTGCGGAGCGTTTTAGTGTTTCCTGCCATCAGCTACACCTCAAGCTCTTTTAATATTGATTTCAAATTCTCCTCGTCCTCGGTATCCCAAGCGCCGCCCTCAACGCGGGAGAGCCACTCGCCGTATTTATTTTCAAGAACGGCAAACAGGCGAGCCTCATAATCCTTAACCTTTTTTACGGGTGTTGAATCAAGGTAGCCCTTAACGGCTGCATACACAATAGCAACCTGACAACCAACGCGAACAGGCGCATTTTTGCCCTGCTTTAACACCTCAACGATTCTTTCGCCAAGCGCCAAGCGAGCCTTTGTATCAGCATCAAGGTCGCTGCCGAATTGTGCAAAGGACTGCAGCTCGCGGTACTGTGAATATAAAAGCTTTAATTCGCCCGACACCTTCTTCATAGCCTTCAGCTGTGCGCTGCCGCCAACACGGCTAACCGAAATACCGGGGTTAATAGCGGGCATAATACCCGAATGGAAAAGCTCTGTTTCAAGGAAAATCTGACCGTCTGTAATTGAAATTACATTTGTGGGGATATATGCCGAAACATCACCCGCTTGGGTTTCAATTATAGGCAGGGCGGTAATTGAACCGCCGCCGTACGCCTCGTCAACGCATGCTGCACGCTCGAGTAGGCGAGAATGCAGATAGAAAACATCGCCGGGGTATGCTTCGCGGCCGGGTGGGCGGCGAATAAGCAGAGAGAGGGCACGGTATGCAACGGCGTGCTTGCTAAGGTCATCATAGATAATCAGCACATCGCGACCCTGTTCACGGAAATATTCTGCCATGGCGCAGCCGCTGTATGGCGCAATATACTGCAGCGGTGCACTCTCCGAGGCGGAAGCCGAAACAATGATTGTATAGTCCATAGCACCGCTAATCTGCAGCTCGTTTGCAAGCTTTGCAACCGATGTGCTTTTTTGTCCTATAGCAACATAAATACATATAACATCGCTGTTTTTTTGATTGATAATGGTATCAATGGCAATTTCTGTTTTACCGGTCTGACGGTCGCCTATAATAAGCTCACGCTGTCCGCGACCGATAGGAATCATACTGTCAATAGCCTTGATTCCCGTCTGCAGCGGAACGCTAACGCTGCGGCGCTCGATAATTCCGGGCGCATCCGATTCGATAGGGCGAGTGCCCGCATATTCAATAGGACCCTTTCCGTCTATCGGCTCGCCGAGTGCGTTAACAACGCGACCGAGCAGCCCTTCACCCACCGGCACAGATACAACCTTGCCCGTGCGCGAAACGCTAACACCCTCACGGATGTCGTTTTTATCCGATAAAATAGCAACCGATACGGTTTCCTCCTCAAGGTTTTGGGCAACACCAAAGCTGCCGCCCTCAAATTCGAGAAGCTCGTTTGCCATACAGTTTTTAAGTCCGTAAACACGCGCAATACCGTCGCCAACAAGGATTACCTTGCCGGTTTCAAGCATATCAACGCGCGAGTTATAGCTTTTAATCTGCTGTTTGATTATATTACTGATTTCGGAGGGATTGTTCATCCGTTCATCGCTCCTTTAACTAATGATAGTTTTTTAGCGGCTGTGCCGTCAATGGTAGTGCCGTCAATCTCGACCTTAATGCCCGCAATAAGTGAGCTGTCCACGATATACTCTGCAATAACAGTTTTTCCAAATTTCCCTCCCAAGCGCTTGCAAAGAGCCGCTTTTTGTTGGCTGTCGAGTTCAACTGCCGAGGAAATAAGGGCTTTAACAGAGTTTTCACTTTCTTGCTTTAAAATAAAAAATTCGGCAATAAAAATCGGAAGCTCTTTAATATGCCCGTTTTCGCAAATCAGCTTCAGAAAAGAAACAATCATTTCATCAAAGCTGCCGAATGCCTCGCTAATAAAGCCTAAACGCTCGCTTAAATTAAGTGCGGGACTGCCAAGCATTTCGAGATATTGCGGCTCGGCGGATATTAAAGCTTCAATTTCTTTAAGCGTTGCCGAATAGGCATCAACTGCCTGCTGCTCGGTAGCCAAAGAGAACAGCGCTTTAGCATATTCCTTTTGGTTATTCATTGCCGTTTTCTCCTATACCGTCAATAAATTCATCGATAAGTCTTTGGTGGTCAAGGGCATTAACCTCACGCGAGAGGATTTTTTCGGTGAGCACAGAGCTGATATCGATAATTTCAGCCTTAATGCTTTCCTCGGCCTTGCGAAGCTCGAGCTCGGCATCGCTTTCGGCCTTGCGGATTATACCCTTTGCACGCTCTCTGGCGGCATCTATAATTTCTTTTTCTCTGGCGCTTGCCGCAACCACGGCAGACTGAATCACACCATCAGCCTGCTGCTTTGCAAGCGATAGCTCGTTTTCATATTTTGCCTTGCTTTCCTCGGCGGCATTTTTTGCCGCCTCGGCATCACTATACTGCTTTTCAATTGACTGCTGGCGCTCGTTAAGCATTTTCTTAACAGGCTTATAAAACAGCTTTTTAACTAGTAAAAACAGAATAACAAGATTGCAAAGCGATACGAGTATTTGCCAGAAATTTATCGATATAACATCTAAACTTTGCATAATAAACCCCTATTAGAGAGCTTTTATAGTGTTAACAAGAATATTAACAAGCATGTTGGGTGCAACGAAGATAAGCAGAATAGCAATAACAAGTGCGTAGAGACCGGTGGTTTCTGCAATAGCGCAGCCCATAAGCATAGTGGTGGTTACCGAGCCCTTGCATTCGGGCTGACGACCGATAGCCTCGCAAGCCTTTGCTACAGCGTTACCTTCACCTATACCGGGGCCGATACCTGCTATCATAGCAAGACCTGCACCGAGTGCGCAACAACCTAAAATAATACCAATTGCAAGTTCCATTTTTGTTTCCTCCAAAAAATATATTTTAAGCCTTATTGGCTTTTTTTACCTTTTTTTGAGCTCTTTTGAGCTTTCTTTTTTCGTATTCATCGGCAGGGAAGCCGCCCGATACATACATCATAGTGAGCATGGCGAAAATGAACGCCTGCAAAAGACCGCTGAAAACATCGAAATATGCCGAAAGCACAGCGGGTATACCAATTTGAAACAGCGGGATATTAGATAAGAAGCCCGGAAGCCAACCGAGCAGCTTTGCCGAAAGTCCTGCAAGGGCTGTGCCTAGCAGCACCGAAATTACCGAGCCCGAAAGCACATTTCCGTAATGACGGAAGGCCATAGAAATGGGGGTTGCGAATTCGCTTATAAAGTTAATGGGGGCGAGCAGTGCCACAGGTTCTGTGAAGCCCTTTAAATAGTAAAGCGGACCGCACTTCATTTTGTAATAGGTGATAAGAATAAAAACAAGTATTGCCCAGCCGCCAACAATATTTATATCCGATGTGGGCGGGTACAGCCCCAAAAGGCTGAGCAGGCTTGAAAAAGCGGAAAGCGCCATAATGGCAATGATGAAAGGGGAGAAGCCCTTAAAATATTCGCCCATATTTTCTCCCACAAGCTCATCAACCTTCATAACCGCAAGCTCTGCAAAATGCTGGCGCTTGAGCTCGATTTTCTCCTTTAGCCCATGTGTGAAATAAAGGCAAACAAAGGTTATGCTTATGAGCACAAGAGCCGAATTTATCTGAGATTCGGTAACGGGGAAGGGTTGAATGGGTGTGGGTAGGGTGAAGAAAATTCGCGCTCCCGAAATATTAACACCCTCGCTTTGAGGCTTTGTAAGCAGCTGCAGAATAATACCAACTGCCAACGGCAAAACGGCCATAAACAGATAAAAAATATCTGCAATTTTAAATTTTAAAGAAGTTTTATTCATACAGCACCCCTTTAATCGTTATCTTTGATAAGTGCCGAGCGCAGCGCGATGGCTATGCGCGGGAACAAAAACGGTATAATAACCGCAATAGTGTGAAATATGGGAACTAAATAACCGATAAGTGCCACTCCGAGCATACCGAAAAGGCGTAGCTGCTGGGACAGCTTAATTAGCTTTTTAGCATCCTCTTCAGGTTTCGCTACCGCACTCTGCACAGTAAGACCAAGCAGAACAAAGTTCACAACACCTGCAAAAAAACCGAGCAGATTGCCGAGTAGAACGGTGTAATCCCATTTACCGATAATTAAAAAGACCGACTGCATAAGCAGGCTTAAAATAGCAGTAAATAAAGCGATAAATTTAGTTTCGCGCCCAACGGTAGCATCCAGCTTCAAGGCAGCAGCCCCCTTAAGTAAATATATATATTTATTTTACCATAATTACCCCATAAATACAATGATTGAATTAAATTTAACAAAAAGTTTTCATTTCCCAAAAAGAAAAATCCCGAGCCCTGTGGCTTGGGATTTTTTAAAACTATTTAAGATTGTTTTCCATTGTTAAATGCACTCTCTCACCGAGCTCTGTGGTGGAGCTTGCTTCAACGGAAGATGCATCTATAACATCTAAAATATCGAGGTATATATCGGTTTTTCTGCGGAACATATTTTTTGTGAATTGTTTTGTGTTTTTAAGGGTGGCAACCACTATCGGGCAGCCCGCCTTTTTAGCGATTTTGAAGGCACCGTTGCGGAAGGGCAGCAGCTCACCGGTTTTGCTGACATAGCCTTCGGGGAAAATCGCCATAGATGCAGTATCACTTTTGATTTTTTCTGCCGCGGCATTAATTGTTATAACTGCGTTTCGGGGATTTTCGCGGTCGATAGGCAGACCGTGCAGCGCGTGCATAACCTTTGGTACAATGAAATACTTGCTTTCGGCAAAAATCTCCTTTTTACCTATAAAGCCGAGCTCGGCAGAGGGGAGAATATACATAAAAACAGCGGGGTCAATATTGTGCAAATGATTGCTCACTAGCAAAAAACGGCGGTCGGTCGGAACCTTTTCCACACCCGTTGCGTGGATTTTAACGCCGAGCAGGGGGATTATTAAATCCAAGGTTAAATGAATGAGCATTCTGTACCATTTAGAGCTGTTGCCCGCAGGCTTTTTATTATCAATAAAAAGCATTATTGCCACAACGATAAGCAAATGCAGAACTATCAAGCCGATAAAGGTTGATAAAAAGCTTAATGGTACTATGAAAAGCAGTTTAAGCCCTGCAAGGGGGTTGAGTGCCGCCGAAAGTGCAGCACATACAGCCGAAAAAATTATGTATAGCTTAAGCAATAAAATCACCGCCAAAATAATATTGTAAATATGATAACATAATGTCCTCTAAATTACAAGGAATAATATCGGGCAGCCTTTAGAACAGGCTTAAAAATAAAATTGGCAGAAAAATTGCGGGCAGATAGTTCATCACCTTTATTTTTGTCAGCCCCAGCATATTGAGCGATAAAGCCACGATAAGCAGCGAGCCGACGGCCGTCATATTAGCGATAATCTCGCCCGATAGCAGCGGAGCGACCCAAACTGCCAGCAGCGAAATACCACCCTCGATTATCAGCACCGAAAAGCTCGCCAGCATAACACCAACGCCAAAGCTGGCAGTTAGGGGAATTGCCGCAATGCAGTCGATAAGCCCTTTGGAATAAAGGGTCAGATTGTCGCCCGAAATACCGCTGTTTATTGAGCCGACAACCGTCATAGCGCCGACACAGAAAAGCAGCGTCGCCGAAACAAAGCCCTCGGCGATTTTTGTGTTTCCGCCCTTTTTATTAAAGGCACCTTCTATTTTGCCAGCAAGGGTGTGTATGCCCTTATCAAGGTCAAGCAGCTCGCCGATAACAGCACCAACAGCCATGGAAATTATAATTACGAGTATATTATTCTGTTCGTTTAGCATACCGCTAACACCGATTAGCAGCACACACAGTGCCATACCGGTGAAAATCGCGTTGCGAACGCGCTCGGGTATGCCCTTTTTAAAAACAAGACCAACTGCGCTGCCTAAAATTACAAGCAAAAAGTTTACTAAAGCTCCGCTTTTTAAAATATTGAGTATAGTTTGCAAAATTGTTCACCTCATCAGGTTTGGGCAAAAAACATAAGTATCTTGTGCGGCACAATGCGGGAGATTGCGCGATAGAATTTATAGAAAATTCTGCCGGTGTAGATAGCCCTGCCTCGTTTTGAAGCGGCAAGCGAACGCTTTGCTATCATTTGGGGGCTAACTCTTGGCAGCGTGTCAAAGGTGTGGCTTGTGCCCTTGCCGATATTTGCAACGGGCAAAAATTCGGTGTCCATAGGTCCGGGGCATACCGCCAACACATTGATTTTCTTTCTTTTGAGTTCGAAACGAAGCGCTCTGGAAAAGCTTGTAACATAAGCCTTTGTCGAGCTGTAAACAGTCATTCTCGCATTTGGAACAAACGAAGCTATCGAGCTTATGTTTATGATTTCTCCGCCCTTTCTCATATAGGGAATGGTTGCGTGTGCAAAGGCGGTCAGCGCCTCGCAGTTAAGGCGAACCATACCGAGCGTTGCCGACTCATCAATATCCTCAAAATATCCCAGCCTTCCAAAGCCCGCGTTGTTAATAAGCATTTTAACATTGGGCTTCAGGTCATCGAGCTGCCTTTTATAGTCGGCAAAGCCCTCTTCGCTGGTGATGTCCATAGCTAATACGCGGCAATAGGTGTTTGTCCTTTCGGCAATTTCCTCAAGCCTGTCTTTACGTCTTGCAATAATCCATAATTCATCATAGCGGCCGTTGTCGAGGCATTTGATATATTCGGTGCCAAGACCTGCCGACGCACCTGTTATTACAGCGATATCCATAAATCTACCTCCAAATTGAGTATGCTAACATTATAAATCATTTTAATAGTAAATACAATATAAAACTTGTTGTTGCTGCCAAATAGTTGACAAAATCCGGAAATCTGCTATAATGTACTTAAATTTATTGAAAGGTAAACCTTAAATGGACGACGGAGTCAGTTGCAATAAATTGAATAATTAATAGACTAAAGCATATTTGCACTTTTTTGTGCGAATGTGCTTTTTATGCTTTAAAATGTTTTAATTTAAAAAGGAGTAAATTTTAAGAAAATGGAATCTCATACCATTATTTCGATTGTGATTATGGCTTTTCTGGTGCTTTTTTCAGCATACTTTTCGGCAACCGAAACAGCATTTTCAACCTTTAACAAAACAAGGATTAAAACCCTCGCCGAGGCGGGAAATAAGAGAGCAGACCTTGTGCTCAAGCTAAACGATAATTACGATAAGCTGATTTCCACAATTTTAATCGGAAACAATATTGTTAACATCGCCTTGGCATCGCTCGGCACTATGCTTTTTGTAAAGCTGTACGGTGATATAGGCGCCACTATTTCAACGGCGGTTATTACGGTTGCAGTTTTAGTTTTCGGAGAAATTTCCCCCAAAAGCCTCGCAAAGGATTACCCCGAAAAATTCTCAATGTTTTCGGCGCCCTTCATAAATGCGCTGATTTTCCTTTTTACTCCGCTCAATATTGTTTTTTCGGCATGGAAAAGGTTTTTATCACTCGTGTTTAAAACGAGCGACGATAAAAAAATGTCTCAAGAGGAGCTTTTGATGCTCGTTCAAGAGGTTGAGGAGGACGGCACCATTGATAACGAGGAAAGCGAGCTTATCCGCAATGTTATCGAGTTTGGCGACCGTAAAGCAGAGGATATCTTAACCCACCGCGGAGATGTTGAGGCGGTATCGGTCGATACCTCCAAAAAGGAAATTGCGCGCGTTTTTTCATCCACAAAGTTTTCGCGTCTGCCCGTTTACGAGGAAAGCATCGATAATATCATCGGTGTTGTTCATCAAAAGGATTTTTATAATGCCGGCAGCGTTTTCACAGGCGATATCCGCGACATTTTAACCGAGCCTTTGTTCGTTGCACAGTCGATGAATATCGACGCTTTGCTTAAGGAGCTTAAAATGACCAAATCTCATATCGCCGTTGTCGTTGATGAATATGGCGGTATGGTCGGCATCGTTACAATGGAGGATATCCTCGAGGAATTGGTTGGTGAAATATGGGATGAGCACGATGATGTGGTTGAGGACTTTAAGGAAATAGCTCCCAACACCTACCGCGTGGACGGTCTCACGAGTATCGAGGATTTTGCCGAATTTTTTGACCATGATATAAAAACCGAAAATGTATCATTTGGCGGCTGGGTTATGGAAAAGCTGGATAAAATCCCCGAGGAGGGTGATAAATTCTCGTTCGGTAACCTCGATTTTACCGTTACCGAAATCGATAACCGCCGCGCATCCGTTATAAGTGTTGTGGTACATCCGGAGGAAACAAGCGAGGGCGAGGAGAACTAATGCTTTACGATATAGCCGTTGTAGGCGGTGGTGCAGCGGGGCTTTTTGCTGCAATAACCGCCAAAAAAACAAATAAAAAGCTTAATATCGCAGTTCTTGAAGCACTCGACCGTGTTGGCAAAAAGCTGATAACAACCGGTAACGGTCAGTGTAATATAACTAACCGCTATGCAAAGCCCTGTTTTTACCATAGCGAAACCCCTGATTTTTTAGCGAAGCCGCTTTGTGATTTCACCGTAGACGATACCGTGAGCGCTTTTCGCGAAATGGGCGTTGAAATAGTTTTCGAGGAGGACGGCAGAGCCTATCCCGCTTCCTATCAGGCGGGTGCTGTGGTTGATGCGCTGCGCTTCAGCTGCGAGGAGTTGGGCATTCAAATTCTTTGCAATACCAAGGTCGATGCATTTGTTAAAACCGATAATTATTGCTTAAAAACCGAAAATGGCGATTTCTTTGCCCGCAGGGTAATTCTGGCGTGCGGACTGCTTTCGGGCGGCGCAAAGCTCGGCTCGTTTGGCGATACCCTGCGCTATTTGCGGGATACAGGCTATAAAACTGCCAAAACAACCCCCGCCATTGTTCAGCTGAAAACCGATACAACTGTTGTTCGTTCGTTAAAGGGAATTAAATTTTCGGGCAGGGCAACACTTTTTGAAAACGGAAGGAGTGTTTCGAGCAGCTGCGGCGAAATTCTCTTCACCGAATATGGACTTTCGGGTCCCGCCATTCTTGCCGTCTCGCGCGAGAGCGCAAGGCGAAGCGGCAAAATTGAGGTAGCGCTGGATATTCTGCCCGATTTCGAGGGCAAGCTGCTTTTTGAAATGCTACTTTCAAGGCGCGGGAATTTAGCGGCAAGGAGTAGCGAAAACTTTTTAACAGGTCTTATAAACAAGCGGCTTGGTCAAGCTCTCCTAAAGGCGGCGGGGATTCCGCTTAATATAAATGTATCCGATATTACCGATAAGCAGCTAAATCTGCTGTGCCGAGTTATCAAGAGCTTCACATTTACAGTTACAGGCAATACGGGCTTCAATAATTCGCAGGTTACGGCGGGCGGTATTAGTCTTAAGGAAATAGATATAGATACCTTTGAGTCTCGCCGACACAGCGGGCTTTATATTGTAGGTGAATTGCTCGACTGCGATGGCGATTGCGGCGGCTTTAATCTGCAATGGGCTTGGAGCAGTGCTGCGATAGCGGCAAGGAGCGCAGCCGGGCTATGATACTTCTTCAAAACATAACACTGCCGCTTGAAACCGATTTTTCCAATGTTAAGGCACTCGTGGCAGATGCTTTAAAAATGCCGCAAAAATCCATAAAATCAGCTATCCTTTTTAAAAAATCGGTTGATGCAAGGCACAAAAGCAGGATAGTTTTTTGCTGCTCCTTTTTGGTCGAGGCAGAGAACGAAAAAGTAATATTAAGCCGCAATAAGAAGGCTGTGCCATACAATAAAAAGGAATATGTGTGGCAAAAGGCTCGAAACACTAATAAAAAGGCTGTGGTTGTAGGCTTTGGACCTGCGGGTATGTTCGCAGCGCTAACGCTGGCTCGTGCGGGCCTTCAGGTTACCGTGCTTGAGCGCGGACAGGATGCCGATACTCGCAGCCTCGATATTGCCTCCTTTTTGTCGGGCGGCGAGCTGAATGAGGATAGCAACGTTCAGTTCGGCGAGGGCGGAGCCGGCACTTTTTCTGACGGAAAGCTCAACACAGGCATTAAGGATGAGCGCATTTCGGTTGTGCTTAAAACCTTTGCCGAGTGCGGAGCCGATGAAAAAATTCTTTATGAAGCAAAGCCCCATATCGGTACCGATGTTTTGGTCGGGGTTGTTAAAAATATCCGCAAGAAAATAATAGAACTGGGTGGCAGCATACATTTCGGTGCTAAATTTATAGGCTTCCAAAGCAAATGCGGAGCCATTACAGCCGCTAAAGCGATAGATGGCGGCGAGGAAAAGCTGTATGACTGCGATTACCTCGTTTTGGCTATCGGTCATTCGGCGAGAGATACCTATAAAATGCTGCTTGATAGCGGACTTGAGTTTGTTCGCAAGCCGTTTTCCGTGGGAGCTCGTATTGAGCATAAGCAGTCGGCTATAAACGAAAGTCTCTATGGCGAATTCGCAAAGCATCCGGCACTTGGCGCTGCAGACTATAAAATGGCGGTGCATTTAGAAAACGGCAGGGGAGTATACACCTTTTGTATGTGTCCGGGAGGCGAGGTTATAAACGCTTCGAGTGAAAAGCGTATGACCTGTGTAAACGGTATGAGCAATTCGGCGCGAAACGGCGAAAATGCCAATTCTGCGCTGCTTGTGGAGGTGCGCCCCGAGGACCTTGAGGGCGACAGCGTGCTGGCGGGAATTGAATTTCAGCGCGAAATCGAACGCCGCGCCTATAGCAGCTGCGGTGTGCCGTTCTGCTTCGTTGGAGATGTGCTGAACCAAGAGGTAAATAGTGATAATGCGGTCTCACCAACCGTTAAACCCAAAGCCATAAGGACCGATATAAATGAGGTTCTGCCGAAATTCGTGGTTCAGTCGCTAAAGGAGGCGTTGCCGCTTTTCGAGCGAAAAATCAGTGGCTTTGCCAGTCCTGACGCCGCGCTCACCTTTCCCGAAACCCGTTCGTCCTCACCCGTGAGAATTTTAAGGGACGAGGAGTATCGGGCGCACTTGTTCACAGGAATTTACCCTGCGGGCGAGGGCGCAGGCTACGCGGGCGGCATTATGTCGGCAGCCATAGATGGTATGCGTGTCGCAGAGGCGATAATAAAAACGGCAATTTAAATAAATTTCGCTTTGTTTTTTTGTTCTATGTATGCAAAAATAATGAAAAAGTGTAATTTTATAAAAAATTGTTAAAAATTAGTCAAAAGACCTTGAAAAAATTTTCTTTTTGGGGTACAATATAAATAATAAATTTTTAGGAGGAATTTCCAATGGTTAAAGTTGCTATTAACGGATTCGGTCGTATCGGCCGTCTCGCATTCCGTCAGATGTTTGGTGCTGAAGGCTACGATGTAGTAGCTATCAACGACCTTACAAAGCCCTCTATGCTTGCTAATCTTCTTAAGTATGATACAGCACAGGGCGGTTACTGCGGCACTATCGGTGAGAATCTTCACACAGTTTCTGCCGATGATGAAGCAGGCACCATCACAGTTGACGGTAAGACCCTTAAGATCTATGCTGAAAAGGACGCTAAGGACCTTCCTTGGGGCGAAATCGGCGTAGACGTAGTTCTCGAGTGCACAGGCTTCTACTGCTCGAAGGAAAAGAGCCAGGCTCACATTGATGCCGGCGCTAAAAAGGTTGTTATTTCTGCTCCTGCAGGCAACGATCTTCCCACTATCGTATTCAGCGTTAACGAGGGCATCCTCACTGCTGAAGATACCATCATTTCTGCAGCTTCTTGCACAACCAACTGCTTAGCTCCTATGGCTAAAGCTCTTAATGATTACGCTCCCATTCAGAGCGGTATCATGAGCACCATCCACGCTTACACTGGCGACCAGATGATTCTTGACGGTCCTCACAGAAAGGGCGACCTTCGCCGTGCACGCGCAGGTGCTGCTAACATCGTTCCTAACTCTACAGGTGCTGCAAAGGCTATCGGTCTTGTAATTCCTGAACTCAACGGCAAGCTTATCGGCTCTGCACAGCGCGTTCCCGTTCCGACCGGTTCGACCACCATCCTCACCGCAGTTGTTAAGGGTGCTGATGTAACTAAAGAGGGCATCAACGCTGCTATGAAGGCTGCTGCTTGCGAGTCCTTCGGCTACAATGAGGACGAAATCGTTTCTTCCGATGTTATCGGTATGCGTTACGGTTCACTCTTTGATGCTACCCAGACAATGGTTTGCAAAATCGCTGACGACCTTTATGAGGTTCAGGTTGTTTCTTGGTATGATAACGAGAACTCCTACACAAGCCAGATGGTTCGCACCATTAAGTACTTCGCTGAAATCTAATTAAGCAAAATTTTAAATCCCGACTTCTGCAGAAGTCGGGATTTTTTTATGCAGTAATTTATTTAATTTTAACCGAAACCTCACCTGTGAATAAGGAATCGGTTTTATCGCCTAAATCTACTATTAGCGCGGCGTTATCGTCGATATCCAAAACGGTTGCGGTTATTTCCTCACCATTTTTTATATAGGTAATCTCTTTGCCTATTAAATTTGATTTCTCGCGGTAGAGCCTTAAAAAAGCTGTGTCGGGAAGTAAATTGTAGTAATAATTAAATCGGTCAATAACCTCCGCTATAAGGCGGCTCCTTATCTCCTTCGTTCCGCTTTCCAAAATGAAATCTGCTATATCTCTGATTTCGTCGGGAAACCCGCCTGTTGGCTTAAAAACATTAATTCCAATACCAACAACCGAGAAAAAGCTGCCCTTTTCAAATGTGTTTTCGGTTAAAATACC
The DNA here is from genome assembly GCA_045647785.1 of Acutalibacteraceae bacterium. Classification (GTDB taxonomy): domain Bacteria; phylum Bacillota; class Clostridia; order Oscillospirales; family Acutalibacteraceae; genus SIG565. Next base: position 436 of record JAZRMU010000030.1, on the reverse strand, counting down.
GCAAACTTTTTTATCCGATAAATAAATATCGTTTACCCATTTAATTTTGCAGTCAGTCTTGCATACGCTGTCAATCGCCTCGGCAACCGCTACTGCAGCCGCTGGGGTTAAAAGGCGGCTATCCTCTGCCGAAAACCTTGGGCGCAGCAGAATACTCATATAAATCCCGCTATTATCGGGCGAAAAAAACTGTCGCCCCATTCTGCCTCTGCCCGCTGTCTGTGCTCCGGCTATCACGATAGTGTTTTCTTTAGCGCCCTCCAACCCCAAATCCTTTGCGGTATCATTAGTGGAGGGTAGAGTGTCAAACTGCAAAATATTGCAATCGGTTTTAATAAGGCCTTCTAATTTCATTTTATCACCAAAATTTATTGTAACTAAATTCGCAAGAAAAGTAAAGAGGTATTGCAAAAATCTTAAAATATGATATTATAAA
>JAZRMU010000029.1:0-19787 GCA_045647785.1 Acutalibacteraceae bacterium | reverse complement strand
GGCTTTAATGTTATGGACCATATCGCTATTACAATAAGCGGTAGCGAAAAGGCGGTTAACATTGCATTGGCAGGCGCCGCCGATATTTCAGGCGACACATTGGCCGACAGCCTCACCGCTGCAGAGCCCGCAGGCTTTGTTAAGCAGTGGGATATCAACGGCGAGGATCTTACAATAGGCGTTGAGAAAATCTAAATAATAAAAATCCGATGAATATTCATCGGATTTTTGTTTTATAATTTGCTGTTATCCCAAATTTGCTCGGAGTCGTGCTTTTTGGATTTTGTGTGGTCGATTCTTTTATTTCTGCCTGTGGGCTGCGTTGGAAGTCCCTGCGCAATAGCGGGGAAAAGGTCGGCGCGGTCGGCAGTCGGCTGAATTTCATAGGTGCCGTATTTATTAAGCTGCTCAAAAACATTTTCGGGTGTATCGCGCACCGCATCGGTTTTGGGTGTAGACCTGTCAGGCTTTTCTTTTTTATATTTCATAATATCCCTCCGAGGATATTATTTTCTTTGGGAAACAAAAAAATGTGTGGAAAAATTTCCACACATTTTTTTATAAATTTTCGGTTTCGTTAAGCCAAAGTGTCGCTACCATATCGGAGGGCAGGTGCAGTCCCGAACGGGGAGAGAAGGAAATGTCGGTTACCTGCGCGCCGTCCGGCATACAGGAGCGCTTGAATTGCTGCGCGAAGAATCGGCGCAGAAAAACCTTGAGCCATTTAAGAACGGTGTCGCTGTCATAGCTGTCTTTGAATGCATGGGCGGCAAGCCTATAAAGCTTTCTCGGACGGCAATTAAATGCGAACATATTGTAAATAAAGAAATCGTGCAGCTCGTAGGGTCCCACAATGTCCTCGGTTACCTGCGCTATCTCGCCGTTTTCGGGAGGCAGCAGCTCGGGGGAAACGGGGGTGTTGAGAATGTCGGTCAGAATTTCGCCAATCTTGCCGCCAAAACGCTTCGCCTCGTGTGCGGTGAGCGCGCGGATAAGGGTTTTCGGAATTGAGGCGTTAACTCCGTACATAGACATCTGGTCGCCGTTGTAGGTGGCAAAGCCGAGGGCTAATTCTGATAGGTCCCCGGTGCCGATAACCATACCGCCAATGCTGTTGGCAAGGTCCATAAGTATTTGGGTGCGCTCGCGAGCCTGCGCATTTTCGTAGGCTATATCGAGGGTGCTTTTGTGCCCTATATCGGCAAGGTGGGCGGAAACCGCCGCCTTGATGTCAATGTATTTAAGGGCTACACCGAGTTCCTCGCAAAGCGCCTCGGCATTGGAGCGGGTGCGTTCACTTGTGCCAAAGCAGGGCATAGTAACCGCAACAATATCGGTAGCCTCAAGTCCGCAGAGTGCTGCGGCACGGGTGCAAATAAGCAGAGCTAATGTACTGTCAAGACCGCCCGAAATGCCCAAAACAAGCTTTTTCGTATGGGTGTGGCAAATGCGCTTTTTAAGTCCGTAAGCCGCGGCGGTCAAGGTCTTTTCAAAAAAGTATTCGCGATTTACGGCTGCCTCAAAAGGGGAGCGATTAACCTGCCTTGTAAGTGTGGTTTCGGTAACATCGCCGAAAAATAAAACATCGGTAAAGCGTTCATCCCTTGGCGGGAAATATCTGTCGGTGCGGCATTTGAGCAGGGCATCGGTATCGATTTCGGTTACGGTCAGAGCGCTGTCGGAATAGGGGAGGCGCTCTGATAGCACCTCGCCGTTTTCAGCGATAAGGCTGTGTCCCGAGAAAACCGAATCGGTTGTCGATTCGCCCTCGCCCGCATTCGATAAAATGTAGCCTACATTAAGCTTCGCCGAGGCTGCAACCGACAACAGCGTCATATTACTGTCGCTTTTTGGGGTATCGGCGATGGCGGCACAGTTGGCAATAATGGTAGCGCCTGCAGCTGCCAGAGCCTCGGCATTACCGCTTGCGCTAAATAGCTGATTGCCGATTTCCACGCCAACGCGGAAGGACTGAACCTCGCTATGACTGAAAATAAGGCTGGTGGAGAAGGGCGCCATATCATTGCCGAATTTAAGCGTACCGTAAATACCCCCGAGGTCTTTGGCATCGGCAAATATTGCACTATCTTCGGCGGATAAATATGCTTTGGGGACAAATCCTAAAATTTCGCCCGCGTGCAGTGCGACAGCACAGTTATAAACCTTTCCGCCGTATTTCACGGGTAGTCCCAAAATACTTAAGGTGTCAGTCGCGGCGGTGGCAGCGGCGATAGAAAGTGTGGCGGAGAGCGCATTATCCAACAGAGTGTCGGAATTTAGCATTTCGCCCGCGGTAGCTCCGGTTACCGAAAGCTCGGGGAAAACCGCAAGCTTAACGCCGTGGTCTTGGGCAGAATTAATTAGCTCTATAATTTTTTGCGCGTTAAATTCAGTATCGGCAACCCGTATTGTGGGGGTGCAGACAGCACATTTTATAAAACCATCCTTCATTTTTTCACCTACTCAAGTGTTATTATATACCTACTATACCACATTTTTTTCTAATATTCAATAAAAAGGGGATAAAAAAACACCTGCCGCAACAGCGGCAGATGCTAAATTTTATTAATCGACCCTTTCTCGGCCATAAGCGCAATAAATAAACGCTTTTCAATTTGTGTTTTTATTACCTAATGAATTTATTAGAATTTTTTTAGAAATAAACTTTATTAGAACATTGGTCTGTACCTTAATTATCTCGGGTTTATATTCTGAATTTATATAAAACCATTGGACTCACCCAAAAATTAAATTTTTTGCGAATCAGAGGTAATTGTGCATTGGTCCTTCCCCAATCTGATTGATATAGTTTCGAGGTTTCTAACTTAACTGTACTTTGGACTCACCGCTTTCTTTTTATTTTTTAGCAGCATATTTGATACAATGCTGCGGTTTGGTTTCCGTTTTCATTGGTATCAGTCCTTTCTTGTTCATCCTCTGACTATAATATATCATAAAGTTACACAAATGTCAATAACTTTTTTGAAAAAAATTGTATAAAGTTTATAAATAAATTGCAAATTAATTAAAAATTCATAAAAAAATGCTTTATTTGAGATAGGTTTTATTGTATAATTAAAATGAGGGAATTTGATGAAAAAGGAGATGTGCTTATGCCGCCACCGATGAGGAGAGGCTTTGGCGGTCCGCGCGATTTTCTGACCGATAAGGAAAAGGAAAATTTGCCGAAGATAACGCTGCCTTTAATTAAAAGAATTTTGGGTTATCTAAAGCCCTACACGCTGCAGTTCGTAATTGTTTTTGCGGTAATTGCCGTATCCTCGGTTTTGGGTCTTATGCCGAGCATTGTAACCGGTAAAATTGTTGATAAAATAAGTCTGGGCGGCAGGATTGTTGAGCTTGTGCAGCTGCTCGTTTTGGCGTTTATTGTGCTGTCGGCATCGCAGATTATATCGGTGCTCGAAAGATATATTAACGCCTGGATTTCGCAGAAAATAATCTATGATATGAAGAATCAGATGTATTCGCATCTGCAGGGTATGTCGCATTCCTTCTTTATGAGCGAAAAGCAGGGCGATATAATAACCCGAATGAACAGCGATATAAACGGTGTCAGCAGTGTAATTTCAGGTACGCTCGCATCGATTATCAGCAATGTTTTAACCGTTTGCACAACGCTTTTCTATCTATTTTACACCGACTGGCGGTTGGCGCTTGTTGGAATTGCGATAATTCCGCTGCTTATAATCCCCACTAAATCGGTTAGTCGCCGCCGCTGGAGTCTGCTTGCCGAGGCGCAGGCAAAAAATGATGAAATTAATCAGCACATAGAGGAAACCTTAAGTGTAAGCGGCTCGGTGCTCACCAAACTGTTCACAAGGGAGAAGCGCGAGCGCGAGAGATTTCGCAGAATCAATGGCGAGTACACCGAAATTGCCGTTCGCGAGCAGCGTGCGGGCAGCTGGTTCCATATCTTTTTGGGTCTTATTATGGAGGTAGGTCCGCTGTTTATTTATTTTACGGGTGGCTTGCTTGTGTTCTTGACCCCCGATTCGGGGCTTTCAATCGGCGATATTACGGTTATGGTGGCACTGATAAACCGTCTTTATTTTCCGGTTAGAACGTTGCTTAATCTGCATGTTGAATTCACAAGGTGTATGGCACTTTTTGTTCGTATTTTTGATTATTACGACCGCAAGCAGGAGATTGTCAACTGCGAAAACCCGCAAAAGCCGGATATGTCGGAGGTTAGCGTGGAATTTTCGGATGTTCACTTTGCTTACGATAGTAAAAAGCCTATTCTGAAGGGTGTTGATTTCACTCTGCCGCACGGCAAAACCTATGCTATCGTAGGCGCGTCGGGCGCGGGCAAATCGACCGTTATAAACCTGATACCGCGCCTTTATGATGTTGTTGAGGGCTCGGTTAAGGTGGCGGGTGTTGATGTGAGAGATATCGACCTTGAGCACCTGCGACAGAGCATTGGTATTGTTACGCAGGATACATATCTCTTTAACGGAACAATTATGGAAAATCTGCTGTACGCTAAAGAGGATGCTACCCGCGAGGAGGTTGAGCAGGCCTGCCGCATTGCAAATGTGCACGATTTTATTATGTCGCTGCCCGATAAGTATGATACGGTGGTTGGAAACCGAGGACTTAAGCTCTCGGGCGGTGAAAAGCAGAGGGTATCTATAGCGCGCGTGCTGCTTAAAAACCCCGAAATTTTAATTCTCGATGAGGCTACGAGCTCGCTCGACTCCATTAGCGAGAATGTTATTCAAGAGGCGTTTGACCGTCTGACGGTCGGTCGCACCTGCCTTGTAATCGCACACCGCTTATCAACGGTGCTTGGGGCAGATAAAATAATGGTACTTTCAAGTGGGAAAATAGCCGAATTCGGCACACACGATGAGCTGGTGGCTCTCGGCGGCACATATAAGGAGCTTTACGATACACAGTTTAAGCGCGTTATTGAAAAAGAAACAGCCAATATTAAGACCAATATTGACTAAACAGATTTTTTAGTATAAAATATTTATAGAAAATTTAAGGAGGAAGCGAAATGAGCGAAGAATTTAACCCTGATTTAATAACCCTTTCTGATGATGAGGGTAACGAATTTACCTTTGAGGTGCTTGATGCTATAGAGGATGATGAGAATCGCTATTTAGCATTGCTGCCCGTATATGACGACCCGAAGAAGATTATTGAGGAATCGGGTGAGCTCGTAATCGTTAAGGTTACAGAGGAGAACGGTGAGGAGTTTTTCTCTGAAATCGAAAACGACGATGAGTATGAAATGGTAGCCGATGCGTTTATCGACCGCCTGCAGGATGCCTTTGAAATTGATGAGGCATAAAATTCGGATTTTAAGTTAAAATAAGAATAGAAATAGAGATAGAGATATCCTGCTCTGTTCGCGGACTGTTCTAAAGAATAGTGGTTATTAGCCTAATCAGGCGACTGATTAGGCTTGCCGATAAATCGGCTTGCAAAACCTACTCGGTTTTGCATAACACTATTGTAATGCTTGATTTGCAAATTTTAGAAAAATTTGCCGACGAAATCGTCGCCGAAACGGTTGTTTCGGTAAATCAACCATTAGAACCCAACGGGTTATTGAACAGTACGCTTTGGCTATGCGCTCTTTAAGGATACAGGATATAATATGCTTAAATCTTAATAATAAATTTCATCCTGCTCTGTTCGCGGACTGTTCTAAATAACCCTACAAGCTATTTTTAAGGGGCCCGCATTGGGCGGCGGGCTTGGAGACCTCCCGCTATGGGCGGCATTGCCGTTTCCCATAGTGGAAGAAGGGACCGCGAAACCGCACAGAGGGCACCCCACCTGTTTTTTCGCAGGTTATTTTTAGCGCATTACGGCAGAGCGGGATACTGATAAAATGTTTATAGAACATTTTATCAACTCTATTCGCGCCTTGCGCGAGTTGTATTGCTTCGCAGTTATATTCGGCTTAAAGCCGAGTGGTATTTGCTTCGCAAGTTTATGGGCGAATAGAATATCATCAAGGCTCTCGGGCACCCATTCAAAATCCTAGATTTTGCAAATGGGTGAGGTTCTTATATCACTTTCGCAAAGCGAAAATATCACGCTGACGAAAGTCAGCATATCACTTAACAAAAAAGAGAAGAGAAGACTCGTTACCTATACGAATCTTCTCTTTTTTGTTGTTAGTGGGTTTGGGCTACTGCCCATGTGCATTTGTGAGTACAAATTCTCCGTTAAACACCCCACACCGAGAAGGTGTGGGGTGTTTAGTTTATACATAATCCATAAAGTCCCAAGAGAGGGGTAGATGAGGCTCGGTTGATTAAAGTCTGATAATATTTGCGGTGCTTTTTAGCTGCTCGGTGTGGCAGGTGAAAAGTATTACCTGATGTTCACCCGAATAGTCCTCCAAAAATTCGAAGCCTTTTTTTGTGCGCGCGGCATCGTATTGCGAAAATACATCATCCAAAATCACCGGTAGGCTGCCGCATTCCTCGCAAAGGAATTCGGATAATGCCAGACGCAGTGCAAAATATGCCTGCTGCAGCGTGCCGCGGCTTAAATATTCGGCGGAATGTGAGTTGATTTCGCCCTCTGCCTTTACACCGATTTCAAAATCCTTTGAAACCGACAGCTCGGTATATTTTCCGCCTGTAAGGTTTGAAAAAATATCGAGCACCTTATTTTCAAGCACAGCACCCCAAGAGCGGCGCTGCAGAGCGTATGCCTCCTCGAGGGCGGCGAGTGCAGTATCGGTGCTGCTGATGAAGGAGTTCATACTATCAATTCGTTGCATTGTGGCGGCTATCTCGCGCTCATATTCGGCGGGAGTTTTTATACCCGCGGTTTTAGCCTTGAGCGCGGCTTCGCCGGCGGCTATTTGGGATTTGAGCAGGCTGTGGGAGTCTGATGCGGCGCGGAATGCGGCTTCGACATCCTCCTTGCTGCCCTCTATATCGGCTGCAATCTCCGGAAGTGCCAAAAGGCGTTCGCGAGCCGCCTCAACATTGGGCATACCAGTTTTGCTGAATGCCATTTCTGCGCGGAGGCGACGGTCGCTTTGCTCGCGCAGCAGAGCTGCTGCCTCGCCGAGTGCTGCCTCGGCAGAGGGGATATCATAAACGCGGCGAAAGGAACTGATTTTTCGGAACAAATCTGCCTTTTTGCTCTCAATCTCGCCCGATAGGGTGATTAGCTCGGCGGTTTTTTTGGTTGCCTGCTGCTCGCGGGTTTTAATAAGCTCTGTCTCGGTTTCGGCTTTTATAATAAAGCTGTTAATTTCGGCGTTTGTTTTGGAAAGCTGGGCGCGAAGCTCTGAAAGAGAGTCGCTGCAACTCGCCTTTTTTGCTTCTGCAGCGACTATTTTACTGTCGAGCTCTCCCAAATTTGGCTTGGTTTTAATGAGCAGTCCCAGCGCGATGAGCAGTACGCCGACTGCGGCGAGGGTGAAAAGAATCGGGGTTATGAGTGCTCCGCACACCGCACCCGCAAGTGTCAATGCGGCACCTAAAACAGCCAATATATAAAGCGGCTTGCCGCGTGTAGCGTTTTTCTCGGCAGCCAGCATTGCGGCTTGGGTGGAGGCTTCGGTGAGAGCGGTCTCGGCGACCGTTACCTTTTCTGTAAGCTCTGCTGCTTTAGCGTTCAATGCGGGCAACAGACCATCCGCCTTTGCCGCCGCCTTAAGACCTGCTATCGCCTCGGTGTTGTCGGCATTTTCAGACTGCAGGCGGGCTAAAATTTCGCTATCGGTTTTAACGGTCTGCAGCAGTTTTTCCAAAGCCGAAACGGTTTCGGCGCAGATGGTGCTGCCGTCCTGTGTTTTAAGGTTTTCAGAGGCTTTTTCCAGCTCTGCCAGTTCGGCAAAAAATTCGGTTAAATTTTTCTTTTGTGAATGGATATCGAATTTTTTAAGCTTTTCAAAAAGCTCGGATTTTTCGGCTTGCAGTGCGGCGGCTTTTTCGATAAGCTGCTCAAGCTCAACCTGCGAGGCGAGCGCCTCACGGTAGATGGCTTCACTCTCCAGCTTTTTTTCTTTAAGCTCCAAAAGCTGCTGCTCTGCCTCGGGCAGAGGCGCGTTTTTCGCCCTTTTCGGGCTTATTCTGTCGCGCGCGGCGGTAAGATTTTTTTGCACCCTATCAAAGGATATATCCTCATCTGCCGAGTTCATAAGATTGGCAAGGCGCATATTTAATTCGCCGCTATCGCTCTTATCGGAAAATACAACCGAGTTATCGATAAACACGCTTTGCTGAAAGGCGCCGAGCGAAATACCGAAAAACCGCTCGCCTATATTATCCGAGCCCGAAAGGGTTTTGGAGGTTCCTAAATCAAGGTCCCACAGCGTTACATTATCGGTGGAGCTCGATGCCTTGAATTCGCGCTCTAAACGGTAGCGCTTACCGTTATGTGTGAAGTCGATAGAGCCGCCCATTTTAGAGCCGTCCCAAGGCTTGTAGCGGCGGCGCAAATTGTTAACACCCTGTCCGCGACCACCTGTACCGAAAAACATAACCTTAATGAATTCGGCTATATGGGTTTTACCCGCCTCGTTATCACCGTATACGATGTTGAGGTTGTCGGAAAAATCAATTTTAAGATTTTTAAGCTTTCCGAAGCTTACGATATTGAGAGAATTAATCTTCATTATATTCTACCTCCGCTTCGAATGCCGAAAGACCTAAATGAAGCGCTTTTTCCAGCCCTTCCTTTTCGGCTTCGTCGGCACATTCCAGTTTTTCGCGCATAATGCGCACAAATCTGCCCTTTAGTGAATTTTCGCGAGCCAGCAGCTCCAAATCAACCTTTTTTCTCAAGCGGCTTCGCAGCTTGACAAAATAAAGCTCGGGGGAAAGTCTTGCGGTGATTTCGGCAAGGTCGGGCTTTACTCCGTCCGCCACAGCGCCTGTTAAAATAACCTTATAAAGGTTTTCTGAATAGCGTTCGCCAAAGCGTTCTTTAATGGTAGAGAGTGCGGCTTCTGCCATTTCGGAGGCGGTGGAAAGTGAGCCGACCTCCACCTCTATTTCCTCATAGGTGCGGCGGGCTGTGGGTATAAATTCATATTTAAGCCCCGATTTTGAAAGCTCGCCGAAGATAACACCCTTTTCTCCCAGCTCATCAAAGCCGTGCGGCTCGGGTGTGCCCGAATATGCAAAGCTTGTGCTGCAAAGGCGCGAAACGCCCGAAAAGGCGTGAATATGGCCGAGGGCTATATAGTCCATACCTGACCTCTCGATAAATTCGCGGGTTATGGGGTTGTAACCGCCCGACAGGCTGGAGCAAAGCTCGCCGTGCTGCACCATAATATTTAATTTGTCGTCCTGCTCCACGGGTAGAGAAAAGCAGCTTTTACCCGCCATATAAACGCTCGGGAAGGAGCAGCCATAGATTCGAACGCCTAGGTGCTCGATTGTATGCACGCAGTCCTTGCCCTCTAAAACGATGAGGTTTTCGGGCAGTCTTTCGCATAGAAACGGTGAATCGGCAGTGAGCGGGTCGTGGTTTCCGGCGGCAAATATAACGGTGAGCTCGGGATTTCCCCCAATTAAACGAACAAAGGCATCGAAATACTTTTTGTCCACAGCGTTATTATCCAGCAAATCACCTGAAACCAGCAGAAGCTCTGCCGATTTTTCTCGGCAAATAGCGAATATTTTTTCAAGTGTTAAAAGCGTTTCACTTCTGCGCTCGGCAGAAATTGTGGCAGCCGAAGAAACGGCAGCGCCCAAATGCAGATCGGCAGTATGTATAAAGCGGATTTTATTTTCCAAAAAATCACCTTCTCGGTAGTGTGTTATATATATTTTAACATTATCCAATTATAATAGCAAGAAAATATTGCCTTTTAACGAGTTTTGAGGTATAATGTAGTGAATAGTATATAAGGGGGAGTTTGCGTGGATATTTCTGTTGGCGATAAAATTATTATGAAAAAGCAGCATCCCTGCGGCTCTAATGAGTTTTTGGTAACACGAATCGGTATGGATTTTAAAATCCGCTGCACGGGCTGCTCGCACGAGGTTATGCTGCCGCGCGTTAAGTGTGAAAAAAATATTAAAAAAGTAATCAAAAAAGGTGAGGAATAAATATGTTTGATAAGTTGAGCTCGGTTGAGAGCAGATTTGAAGAGGTTTCAAGTGAACTGATGAAGCCCGAAACAGTTATGAATAACGAGCTGTATAAGAAGCTTATGAAGGAGCACAAGCAGCTTGACCCGATAGTTGAAAAATATCGCGAGTATAAGGCGGCTAAAGAGGCAGAGGAGGAGGCCAGAACTCTTCTTTCCGAGGGTGGACTTGATAAGGATTTCAAGGAGCTCGTTGAGGAGGAGCTATCGGAGGCGAGGGCTAAAATAGAGTCTACCGGCGAGGAGCTTAAAATTCTGCTGCTGCCCAAAGACCCGAATGATGACAAGAATGTTATTGTTGAAATCCGTGGCGGCGCAGGCGGCGAGGAGGCAGCACTCTTTGCGGGTGTGCTCATGCGTATGTACTCAATGTATGCCGAGTCCAGACGCTGGAAATGCGAGATTATAAATGCCAACGAAACTGAACTTGGCGGCTTTAAGGAAGTCAGCTTTATGATAGAGGGCGAGGGTGCCTATTCCCGCCTTAAATATGAAAGCGGCGTGCACCGCGTTCAGCGTGTGCCCGAAACCGAAACTCAAGGACGAATTCACACCTCAACCGTAACCGTTGCGGTGCTACCTGAAGCCGAGGAGGTTGAGGTTGAAATTAACCCCGCCGATTTACAGATTGATACCTATCGCGCGGGCGGTGCGGGCGGTCAGCATGTAAATAAGACCGAGTCAGCCATTCGTATTACCCATATTCCAACCGGTGTTATTGTTGAATGTCAGGATGAACGCAGTCAGCACAAGAATAAGGACAAGGCGATGAAGGTGCTGCGCTCCCGTCTTTATGAGGCTATGATGCGCGAGCAGAACGATGCTATCGCCTCCGACCGCAAGGCGCAGGTTGGCACGGGTGATAGAAGCGAAAGAATCCGTACCTACAACTATCCGCAGGGCAGAGTAACCGACCATAGAATAGGTCTTACCCTTTATAAAATTGATCAGATATTAAACGGTGATATCGATGAGGTTGTTGATGCACTTATAACCTACTATCGCGCCGAAATGCTGAAGGCTGATGAGCAGTAAATGAAAACGAAAATTTTTGATGCGTCAGGCGGTAGTGATTATTTATCCTCCGTTGCCGAGATTTTAAATAGCGACGGTATTGTTGCAATACCCACCGAAACGGTGTACGGTCTTGCTGCAAGCGCCTTTAGCAACACAGCTATAGAAAAGGTGTTTTTGGCTAAAGGCAGACCGCAGGACAACCCGCTTATAGTTCATATATCAAATACCGATATGCTAAAGGATGTAGCGGCTGATATCCCAAAGGTTGCATACACACTTGCCGAAAGGTTTTGGCCGGGTCCGCTAACTATGGTGCTCCCAAAGGGCGACAGGGTGTGCGAAAATGTTACGGCGGGGCTCGATTCGGTTGCCGTAAGGCTGCCCGAAAGCCAAGTGGCAAGGGATATAATTGAGCGGTCAGGGCTGCCGCTTGCTGCACCCTCGGCTAATATTTCAGGCTATCCCAGTCCCACAAGGGCGGAGCATGTAATTGCCGACTTATCGGGTAAAATCGATGCCGTGGTAGCGGGCGAGGAATGCAGAGTAGGCGTTGAATCGACGGTTATAACACTTGTTACAAATCCGCCAAGACTGCTGCGCCCGGGCGCAGTTACTGCCGAGCAGTTAAGAGAAATTCTGCCCGATTTGGTGATTGACCCCGCAGTGCTTTGCTCTCTTGCAGAGGGCGAAAGGGCTGCGAGTCCCGGTATGAAATATAAGCACTATTCGCCCAAAACACAGGTTGTGCTGATTGAGGCTGATGGCGATAAATTTGCAGAGTATGTGAACCAAAAGGAAAATGCTGTTGCTGTGAGCTTTTTGGAGGATATGGGTGTTAAAATACCTAATATAGTATACGGCAGGTCGGCAGACAGCGAGCAGCTGGCGCGGAGTATCTTTTCGGTGCTTCGCGATTTAGATAAAAGCGAGTATTCGGTCGCCTATATACACGCGCCGAGCAAGGATGGTGTCGGTCTTGCGGTTTATAACCGACTTATTCGTGCGGCGGGCTTTAATGTTATAAAACTCTGATTCCAAAAGGGAATGATTTTTATGAAATATATTTTAGGTCTCACAGGGCAGTCGGGTGCGGGAAAGAGCAGTCTGCATTCGGTTGCGGAGGAATATGGCTTTTTATGTATCGACTGCGATAAGGTGGCACACGCGGTGCTACAGCAGCAGGAAACGGTGGGTGCACTCGCTGCAGCGTTTGGCAGCGGCATTCTGGAAAACGGTATACTGTCCCGCGCGCGACTAGCAGCGGCAGCCTTTCAAAGCCGCGAGAAAACCGAGCTGCTCAACAGTATAACCCTGCCGCGCATAGTTCGGGAAATAAACGAGATAATAGAAAAAAGCGAAAATACAAAAATTTTGCTTGATGCACCAACGCTTTATGAAAGCGGGGCAGATAAAATGTGCAACAGCGTGGTGGCGGTGCTGTGCGAGCGCGAGGAGAGAAGGAAAAGAATTATCGAGCGCGATAATTTAAGCGAGGCGGCAGCCGAGCTTCGACTGTCTGCCGAGAAAAGCGATGAATATTACACTGAAAAAGCAGATAAAATAATTTATAATAGCGGAAATTTGGCTGAATTCAGGCAAGGCTTCCGCGAACTGTTAAATGATATTTCGGGAGGAAACAGCAATGAGTGAAATTTTAACGAGCGAGCAGCTAAAGGAGCAGCTTTTAAGAAATCCTAAAAACGGCAGACTGATTTTAAGCGATGCCGAGCTATTAAATGCTGATAAATTTTGCGAGGGCTATAAGGCGTTTTTAGATGCTGCCAAAACCGAGCGTGAGGCTGTGGCTGCTGCTATCGAAATTGCAGAAAAGGCAGGCTTCAAGCCCTATCTACAGGATAAAAAATACGAGGCAGGAGAGCGCTACTATGTAAACAATCGCGGCAAGTGCCTGGCGCTTGTTAATGTTGGCAAGGCTCCCGCACAGCAGGGCGTTCGTATAACGGCGGCGCACATTGATTCTCCCCGCCTTGATTTAAAGCCCAACCCGCTTTATGAGGAGCTGGAATTAGCACTCTTTAAAACTCATTACTACGGCGGAATTCGCAAATATCAGTGGACAGCTGTGCCGCTTGCGCTTCACGGTGTTTTTGTAAAGCGCGACGGCAGTGTTGTGGAGGTAAATATCGGTGAGGACGAGGGCGACCCATGCTTCGTTGTGAACGATTTGCTGCCGCATTTAGCTATTGAGCAGGCCAAGCGCACCCTAGCCGAGGCAATAAAGGGCGAGGAGCTGAATATTCTTGTTGGCTCACACCCCTTCCGCGATGATAAGGGCAGCGAGCTTGTGAAGCTTAACATTCTTAAAATTTTAAACGAAAAATACGGAATCACCGAGAGTGATTTTCTCTCCGCAGAGCTTGAGTGTGTGCCCGCCCACAAGGCGCGCGACCTTGGCTTCGACCGTTCTTTAATCGGTGCCTACGGTCAGGACGACCGCGTTTGCGCATACCCCGCGCTTATGGCGGCAGTTAATGCCGAAGCTCCCGAGCACACCCTCGTTACCGTGCTTGCCGATAAGGAGGAAATAGGCTCTGACGGTAACACGGGTCTTAATTCTGCATTCTTAAAATATGTTGTGCGCGATATAGCAAGGAGCGAGGGCGCTGATTATACCGTTGTGCTTCGAAATTCAAAGTGTCTTTCCGCTGATGTTAATGCGGGCACCGACCCCACCTTCCAGGATGTTATGGAGCGCAGAAATGCCGCGTTTTTAAATTATGGCGTAGTTATCACCAAGTATACAGGCGCCAGAGGCAAAAGCGGCACCTCGGATGCATCGGCTGAATATGTAGGCTTTGTCAGAGGAATGCTTGATAATGCGGGTATTATCTGGCAGACAGGCGAGCTTGGCAAGGTTGATGCAGGCGGCGGCGGTACTGTTGCTATGTATATTGCAAACCTTGGCGTTGATGTTGTTGACCTTGGTGTGCCCGTGCTTTCAATGCATGCACCCTTTGAAACAACAGCCAAGCTCGATGTTTATATGGCATATCGCGCAATGAGCGAGTTTGCAAAATAAAGGTGTTTTATGGAAATAAAGCTTGGAAAATACCGACACTATAAAGGAAATCTTTATGAGGTTGTGGGGGTTGCCAACCATAGCGAAACGCTTGAAAGTATGGTGGTATACCGCGCACTCTACGGCGAAAAAGAGCTGTGGGTGCGCCCCGCCTCTATGTGGAATGAAATGGTAACGGTAGAGGGTGAAAGCGTTTTACGCTTCACCTATATTGGAGAATAGTATGTTATTTAAAAGTAATAAATCGGTGTATGATTTTCTTGTGGTCGGTCTTGGGAATCCGGGGCGCGAGTATGAGAAAACGCGCCACAATGTTGGCTTTCGCGCAGCAGACCGACTACATAGCGAGAATATGGGTACTGCTTGGAAGCAAAAGTGCAAGGCGCTGATTTCCGACTGCAGAATCGGGAATAAAAGGGTGCTGCTTGCCAAGCCGCAGACCTTTATGAATCTGTCGGGGCAGGCGGTGAGTGAGCTTGCAAAATTTTATAAGATACCGAATGAATGCATCTGCATCATCTTTGATGATATTTCTCTGCCTGTCGGCAAAATTCGCATCCGCGAAAAGGGCAGCCACGGCGGGCATAACGGAATGAAAAATATTTCGCAGCTTTTAAATAGCACCGATATTCCACGCGTGAAAATCGGTGTTGGTGAGAAGCCGAATCCCGATTATGATTTAAAGGACTGGGTGTTAGGCAAATTCTCCGCAGAGGAAGAAAAGAGTATCGTCTCGGCGGTTGAGCGTGCTGCCGATGCTATAGCAGCCATTATTAAAAACGGCGCTGCAGCGGCGATGAATACCTTTAACAGTTAGCTATGAAATTTTTAGAATATGTTTTCTCCCGCGATAAGGCGACAGAGCAGCTGCTGTCTGCTGTGGTCGGCGGTAAAAGCGCTTGTGTTTCGGGCGCTGCCGATATTCACAAGGCGCTGCTCGCCGTTGCGGTGCACAAAAAGGCAGGCAAGAGGGTTTTGCTGATAACCCCAGATGAGGCGGCGGCTGCAAGGCTGCAGGGCGATATCAAAGCCCTCGGCGTTGAGGCGGCGCTTTTCCCTGCAAGGGATTTTTGCTTTGCCGAGGTGGGTGCAGCCTCAAAGGAATATGAATATAAAAGAATAGATACCCTGTCCAAGCTTTTGGGCGGGCAAATCGGCGTTGTTATAGCCTCTGCCGAGGCGGCGGTGCAATACACCGTACCACCCGAGTTTTTAAAGGGGAATATGCTGCGGCTGGCTACCGCCGAGGAGCATTCACCCGAGGGCATTATTGAGCGTTTGCTGCTCGCGGGGTACCGAAGTGTAGCAGAGGTTGAGGGTAAGGGTCAATTTTCCCGCAGGGGTGGCATTCTCGATATCTTCGCGGTTAATATGTCGGCACCGGTCAGAATTGAATTCTGGGGCGATGAAATCGACAGTATAAGCGAATTTGATATTTTCGACCAACGCCGCACAGGTGCTCTAGACAGCATCGCCATAACACAGGCGGGTGAGGTTGTAGCGAGGGCGGAGGAGCTGACCGAAAGGCTTATGGATATGCAGCTTTCTCGTAGAAAGGGCATAGATATTGCAAGAATAAGCCGTGATATTGATGCGCTGTCGGCGGGAATCAGCTTTTGTCTTGACCGCTATTTACCGCTAATTTACAAGCCCGCCACCATATTTGATTATATGGACGGTGCGACGGTGATGGTTTTAGAGCAAAGCGGAATTGAAACGGCGCTCGAGGGCTTTTATAAGCGCCTTTATGAGGATGTGCGGCTTTATACCGAGGGCGGTTTTTTGCTGCCCGACAGTAGCTTCACCCTCGATTATACCGAGTATAAGAAACGCATTGAAAATGCCGTTTTTCTGGAGAATTTTACCCATTCGCAGTATCCCTCGGGGCTTGATATGATAATTTCTGCCGACTATAGGCGCTTGCCGCCTTGGCGCGGGGAAATTTCGGTGCTGCTGGAGGATGTTGAGCCGTTTCTTGCGCGCGGCGGGCGCTGCGTGCTGCTTGCGGGCGGCGAAAAGGCGGCGAAGCTGGTGGCTGCGCAAACAGAGCAGGCGGGTATTAAAACCACGCTTGATTTAAAAGGCAGTCTTGAGACTCTGCCCGAGGGTATAACCGTTATGTGCGGCGGACTCTCGAGTGGCTTTACAGTGGCGGGCGACAGCGTTTGCTGCTTCACCGTGGCACATCTACATTCCGAGGATAAGCCTAGAAAAATTAAGAAAAACGAGAACGCGGTAGGCTCGCTCGATGAGCTGAAAACAGGCGATTATGTTGTGCATTCTATCCACGGAATAGGTGTTTTTGCGGGTATTAATAAAATCAATAACAAGGGCGTTATTAAGGACTATATAAAGATAAACTATGCTAAAACCGATGTGCTTTATGTGCCTGTAACGCAGCTTGATTTAATTTCAAAATATATTGGCTCTGCGGAGAGTGGCTCGGTGAGGCTTAATAAGCTGGGCTCGCAGGAGTGGCAGAAAACCAGGGCGAGGGTGAAGCGTGCTGTTCGCGAAATGGCGAAGGAGCTGACCGCGCTCTATGCAAAAAGAATGTCGGTCAAGGGCTATGCCTTCAGCCCCGACACCGATTTGCAGCGTGATTTCGAGGCGCGTTTCCCATATCCCGAAACCGAGGACCAGATTCGCTCGGTAAGGGAGATTAAAGCCGATATGGAGCGCACCGTGCCTATGGATAGGCTGCTGTGCGGCGATGTGGGCTTCGGTAAAACCGAGGTGGCGCTGCGTGCCGCCTTCAAATGCATGAGCGAGGGTAAGCAGTGCGCCATTCTGGTGCCGACAACAATTCTCGCTTTTCAGCATTATAACACCGTGCTTCGCCGACTGGGCGATATGCCCTTGCGCGTTGCTATGCTGTCGCGCTTTGTGAGCGTTAAGGAGCAGAACAAGATTATAAAGGAAATTAAAAGCGGTAAAATTGACCTGGTGATAGGTACGCACCGCTTGATATCCGATGATGTTGAGTTTCGCGATTTAGGTCTTGCGATTATCGATGAGGAGCAGCGCTTCGGCGTGGCACAAAAGGAAAAGCTGAAAACACGCTATCCGACTGTTGATGTGCTGACCCTTTCCGCCACACCAATTCCGCGAACCCTTAATATGGCTATGTCGGGGCTTCGCGATATGTCAACCATAGAGGAGGCACCGGGCGAGCGACTGCCGGTTCAGACCTATGTAACCGAATATAACAATGCCGTTATTATCGATGCGCTGCGCCGCGAGCTGCGCCGCTCGGGACAGGCGTACTATCTGTATAACCGCACCGAGGATATCGAGCGCAAGGCGCTGCTTCTCGCTGAAGCGTTGCCCGAAGCTCGCGTGGCGGTGGCACACGGAAAAATGGGCGAGGATGAGCTTTCTCGTATATGGCAGAGGCTGCTCGACCACGAGATTGATATTCTGGTTTGCACAACTATCATCGAAACGGGTGTTGATGTTCCGAATGCTAACACCCTTATTATCGAGCAGGCCGATATGCTCGGTCTTTCTCAACTGCATCAGCTGCGCGGCAGGGTGGGTCGCTCTGCGCGCCGCGCCTTTGCGTATTTTTGCTTCAGACCCAATCGCGAGCTGACCGAAATTGCCGAAAAGCGACTTGAGGCTATACGCGAATTCACCGAATTTGGCGCCGGCTTTAAAATTGCGCTGCGCGATTTGGAGCTTCGCGGTGCGGGCAATATTTTGGGCGGAGAGCAGCACGGACACCTCGAGGCGGTTGGCTACGATATGTATATAAAGCTGCTTAATGAAGCGGTTTGCGAGGAAAACGGAATTAAACCGGAGGAAAAGGCGGAATGCACGGTTGACCTTAATATATCCGCCCACATTCCCGAGCGCTATATTGAAAGTCTGCCTGCAAGGCTGGGCATTTATAAGCGTATAGCCGCTATTGAGAACGAGGCACAAAAAAGCGATGTGCTCGATGAGCTTATCGACCGCTTCGGCGAGCCTCCGCGGGCAGTGCTGGGTCTTATAGATATAGCCCTTTTGCGCCGCCGCGCTGCAGCACTTGGTATTTATGAAATTGCCGAGCAGGGCAACAGCTTGATTTTAAGGGTTAAAGAGGTGAAGGAGGAGCAGATTGCCCACCTGATGCCCGCCTTTGGCAAGCGCATTGCGCTGCGTGCCGATGAACAACCCTACTATGAAATTAAAATGCCGCCCGGCACTTCGCGCGAGAAAATTATCGGCGAAATAGCAGCCTGCCTGTAAATTTTCAAAAAAATATAGACTTTTTACGGTATTTAATGTATACTTGTATTGTATTTAATTTTCGGAGGATTTTTTATGAAACGTATTTTAAAATCAACCCTTGCAATTCTTTTGGTTTTAGGTATGCTCATGGGGCTTACTGCCTGCCATAAGGCTAATGAAAAGGCGCTTATTGTCGGCGGTCAGGAGTATACATCTGCATTTTATTCCTGCGCACTTGTTTTTGCCGATTTAGAGGGTCAGCAGTATGTTTATGATAAGCTGGGCGAAACCGCTTATTCGAACTATCTTGAGCAGACTATCGACGGTGTACCCTATGCTACATGGGTTAAAAATCGCGCAATAGCCACAATTAAGGATTTCAGTGCCTATAAAATTAAGTGTGATGAGATGCTTATCCAGTGCGATGATTATGTCAGCGATTCTACTGACGCAGCCGATGCAGACTGGGCAAACTACTATTCGACAATCATGTCGGATAACGGCGTTGGCAGAGGTACCTTCCGCTGGTATAACACTATGAATGTTTATAAGCTCGGCTATTTCGATTATCTCTATGGCAAGGGCGGCAGCAAGGAAATCCCCGCTGCTGATATCGCTGCAGAGCTTACCGATAAGTTTACACTTTCCAACATTCTTTCGGTTAATAATTCAAACCTCACCGAAACCGAGTTTAACGAAAAGGTAACAAAGCTTGAAGGCTTTATCGACCGCATTAAAAACGGTGAAAAGTTCGAGAAGCTTTATGCCGAGTTCTACGGTCAGACCTATGTGGAAACCGATAAGGAGGATAAAAACACCTTCTCGTTTAATTTGGCATCGATAATAGGTTCGGATAAGACCGAGTATAGCAGCGAATATTATGAGGATATCAAGGCTCTCGCAAACGGCGAAATAAAGGTTATTAAAAAGACCACCGAGGGCGATAAGCCGGTTACCACAGCGTTGCTCATTTATAAAAATGATGTGTTGGATGAAAAGAACCCCAACTTTGAGGACCTTAAGAAAATCGCTATGCACTCTTTAAAGGACGAGGAGTATGAAAACGATATGAAGGCATTTATAGACGGTCTTCAGGTTGAGGAAAACGAAAGGGCTACTAAGCGCTTTAAGGTAGAAAAAATTAAATACCCCACAGGTTATTAAAAAAGCAAACACCCCACGGTGAGGCACCCTCCGCAAGGAAGGTGCCTCAGTTATATTCGCCTTTGGCGAGTGATATTGCTTCGCAGTGATATTATGCTACGCATAGTGATATTGTCCTTCGGACAGTTAAATGGGCGAATATAATATCACTGAAACCGTAAGGTTTCAATATCACTTTCCTTTTAAAAATATCTCGCCGTAGGCGAGGATTTTCAAAAGAAAATATCACTGTGAGACCTGTCTCAC
>JAZRMU010000028.1:0-10138 GCA_045647785.1 Acutalibacteraceae bacterium | reverse complement strand
AAAATATCGTTTTTGTTCGTGTCCGGTCCTACCGCCGAATGGTAAAGCCCCCAAAGGGTTGGGGAATACTTATTTATTTGCGTAGCACTGGTATATTCATTGTTTGAGCCGCACAGCCATGCTGTGAACCAAAAGTCGGCTTGCGAACGGTGCTTGCCGTATCCTTCACGCGAGAGCTGATATGGTGTTTTGCCAATACCGGCTATTGGTGTGTCGAGGTCAAGTGTAATGGAGTTTTCCGGATATAGATGTAAATATAATTTCGGTGTGTCGTGTGTCCCGTATTTTTTGGCGCTTGTGGGATGCGCGGTGCTATCACCCGCCGATTTTACTGCATCGACCAGCAGCGTAGCATTTAAAATATGCTGTCCGTGTCCGTATTCCCCCGCCAAATCGTGCCCTAGAATTACCTGCGGGCGGAATCGACGGATTTGTTCAATTTGAAAATTCAGCGCATCAGCCTCGCTGTAGCCTGCCTTTTCAAGGTTGTTCACCGCCATTTGGCGAGAGGTCGCATACGCATCGGGAAAGTCGCTCCAAACGGGATAGCGGGTAACACCCACCGTCCAAAGACCGTTTAGCATCTCGTGGCGGCGCACGGGCCAGTCGTAATGATTAGTGAAATAAACCACCTGCGTCTCGCAGTTTTTATTAGTGGCATAAAGCGGTAGAACGCCTGCAAAGAAAAGCTGTTCATCATCGGCGTGGGTTGAAAACAGGAGCAGATCGCAAGCACTGTCATTTTGCTGCCAGAACTGCGCGGTTTCAGGCACAACTGCTGCTATTTCAATTTCGGAAATGGCAACTGTTTTTTCGAAGGTTATGGTAATATCTCCTGAAAAAGGCTCGGAAAGCTTTATCGCGCGGTGCAAAAATTCGCCTGCAAAGCTTTCGCTTTTATTAGCACAGCTCACCGTGAAATCGGTCGGAGTTTCCCAGTAGATAATATTCACATATTCGGTGGTGTCGGCGGGAAGTGTTACGGATTTTATATCGGCTCGTGTGCGAACATCCTTATCAAAGGCATAATCTAGCCCTGCAGCGTTTGCGGTAGGCGTTAAAGAGCCCAAAAGCAGCAACGCGCCAACCGTAGCACATAAAAAATGCTTAATTTTCATAAAATCCTCTCTTTCTTTGCAATAAATTAAGCATACCATATATAAATATATTTTGCAAGGATGTAAATTTTTAATGAAACACTTGAAAAAATCATACTTTTATAGTATAGTAAAATAGTTAATATATATCTACCTTGGAGGGTAAATTATGTCAAGTTATCTTAAAATGACAGCCGAGCAGCTGGAGCTCGAGTATAAATGCGTTAAAGCGCAGTATGATGGGCTGCGTGCTATGGGTACAACATTAGATATGACCCGCGGCAAGCCCGGATTTGACCAAATGGATTCAAGCTCACAGATTTTCGATCTCGTCGGCAATAGCACAGGCTTCAAAAACTGCGAGGGAACAGACTGCCGAAATTATGGCGGACTTGACGGACTTATCGAGCTTAAGTACCTGTTCTCGCACATATTGGGGATTGACCATTCGCAGATAATCGTTGGCGGCAACTCGTCGCTTAATATGATGTTTGATACCATAGCGCAGGCTATGACCCACGGTATGGGTGGCGAGCCCTGGCTTTTGCAGGGCGGAATTAAGTTTTTGTGTCCGAGTCCGGGATACGACCGCCATTTTGCAATATGCGAGCATTTCGGTATAGAAATGATAGCCGTTCCAAACACTCCCGAGGGTCCCGATATGGATGTGGTTGAGGAGTTAATAAAGGACGAAAAGGTTAAGGGTATGTGGTGCGTTCCCAAATACTCGAATCCCGAGGGTATAACCTATTCGGACCGCGTTGTTCGCCGAATGGCAGCTATGAAGCCTGCCGCACGCGACTTCCGCGTTATGTGGGATAATGCATACGCTATCCACGATATTTATGAAAACGGAGACACTCTGCTTAATGTATATGAGGAGGCGCTGAAATACGGAAACGAGGATAACTTTATAATGTTTACCTCAACCTCCAAAATCTCCTTCCCGGGTGCCGGCGTAGCGGCAGAGGGCGCAAGTCCCAAGAATGTTGCGCTGCTCAAAAAGCGTATGGGATACCAGACAATCGGTCCCGATAAGCTGAATCAGCTGCGACACGCGAGAATGTTCCCGAATTTCGATGTGCTTAAGAATCATATGAAAAAACACGCCGAAATTTTAAGACCTAAATTCGAAGCGGTGCTCGAAGCACTCGAGCGCGACCTCGGTGGCAAGGAAATTGCCCGTTGGACCGAGCCGCGCGGCGGATATTTCATCTGTCTTAATGTAATGGAGGGTACAGCCAAAAGGGTAGAGGAGCTGTGCCGAGAGGCAGGCCTCAAGCTCACCGCCGTTGGCGCTACCTACCCCTATGGAAAGGACCCGAAGGACAGCACAATTCGTATCGCCCCCTCTTATCCCGCGGTTGAGCAGGTGAAGGCGGCTTCGGATATACTTGTTAACACAGTTCAGTTAGCGGCGCTCGAAAAGCTGCTTGGGAGGTAATAAAAATGAAGAATAAAAAAACCTCGAAAATTACCTTTTTTGTGATTCTGTTTTTAATAGCAGCGCTCACATTAACGGCATTTTTCGGAATTGAAAACTACTATGGCGACACCCGTATGGTTTATGTAAAAGGAGCCGAGGACATCCGCTGGGGTATTGATATCTCGGGTGGTGTTGAGGCTGTATATTCGCCCGATATCGAGGGTGTGGAAATAACCGCACAGGATATCGCCGCGGCAAAAGAGGTTATCGAAACCCGTCTTGTAAGCAAGAACATAACCGACTACGAGGTTTATTCCGACAATGTCAACAAGCAGGTAATCGTGCGTTTTCCCTGGAGTGCTGATGAAAGCGATTTCGATGCCGAAAAGGCAATATCAGAGCTCGGCGAAACCGCCGTTCTCAAGTTCTGCGCTAATGAGGATGTAAACAGCGTTCTGCTTGCAGGCAGCGCTGATATCGAATCGGCTGATGTGAGATACACCGAGGATGCAGAGCCGGTAGTTGCCCTTAACTTTACAAGCGCAGGTACTGCCAAGTTTGCCGAAGCAACAGGCAAATATAAAACTATCTCTATCTGGATGGACAACGACCTTGTGTCCACCGTAAATGTTACGGAGCAAATCACTACCAATAATGCGGTTATTGAGGGTGGCTCACAGCCCTTTACACAGGAATATGCAACCGAGCTTGCCGATAAAATCAATGCGGGCTCTTTGCCATTTGCTATGACAGTTGATAAGGATAAGCTGCAGATTATTTCGCCGACACTCGGCTCAAATGCACTTAATGTAATGCTCGTAGCGGGCGCCATTGCCTTTGCGGCAGTTTGCATTCTTATGATTTTGCGCTACCGTTTGCCGGGTGTTATAGCGTCCCTTGGACTTATCGGTCAGGTTGCGGGCGTTATCGCTTGCACCTCGGGTTATTTCCCCGCCTTCGATAGCTTCACATTAACCGTTCCCGGTATTGCAGGTATCATTCTTTCCATCGGTGTTGGCGTTGACGCGAATGTTATCGCATTCGAGCGTATCCGCGATGAGTTTAAAAACGGCAAAACACTCGACGGAGCTATCGCTGCAGGCTATAGCAACAGCTGGAGCGCCGTGCTTGACGGTAATGTTACTATCGTTATTATATCCCTCGTTCTTATGGCAGCCTTCGGCACACCTGACAGTCTGCTTGCCAAGGGCTTCAGCCTCCTGTTCCCGTTCCTTGGCTCATCTATCACCGGCTCAATATTCTCCTTTGGCTATACATTAATAGTGGGCGTTGTATTCAACCTTATTATGGGTGTTTGGGCAACAGGCAGAATGCTCAAGAGTCTTTCCCGCTTCAAGGCACTTCGCAATCCGTGGCTTTATGGCGGAGAAAAGGCCGAGAAAAAGAAACTTGTGCTTGATTTCAAGAAACTGTTAAAGCCCGCTTTAATTGCATATGCTGCGATAATTGTTGTTGGTGTTGTTCTCACAGCCATTTTGGGTGTTAATCTTGATATCAACTTCTCGGGCGGCGCTCGCGTATCATACTCGTATACAGGTGATATCGATGAGGCAGCAGTTGAAAAGCTGGCAGAGGAAACTCTTTTCGAAAAGGTTTCGGTTACTACTGCTACCGATATGAGCGGCAGCTCAAAGCAGGTTGTGATTTCGGTTCAGGGCAATAATTCGCTTTCTGCTGAGCTGCAGGAAAATCTGACAACCAAGCTGAAAGATACCTATAAGGATAATAAAATCGAGCTATACGATTCCAACTCTGTAAGCCCCACTATAGCAGGTGCATTTTTTGCAAAGAGCCTTGTTGCTGTGCTGCTTGCGGGTGTCGGCGTTGTAATCTATGTTGGCTTCCGCTTTAAAAATATCGGCGGCGTGTCGGCAGCGCTTATGGCGTATATTGCATTGCTGCTCGACTGTATCGTAGCTTTCCTCGCTTGCACAATGTTCGGTCTGCAGGTTGATTCAAACCTCATCGCCGTAATTCTGACATTGCTCGGCTATTCACTCAACGATACCATCGTTATCTACGACCGAATAAGAGAGAACAAAAAGCTGTTCCCGAATCAGTCGCTTGAGTCGCTTGCAAACGAGAGCCTGAATGCTGTAAAAACCCGTACATTGATTACCACTATAACAACCGTTCTTGCGGTTATAACAATTATAGTAGTTGCCGAAATATTTGGTCTTACAACGCTTCGCAGCTTTGCAATTCCGATGGCATTCGGTTTGGTATCGGGTTCGTTATCCTCACTGTTTATTTCAATTCCGCTTTGGGTTAAATTAAAAACTCGCCAAGCGGCAAAGGCTAAAAAGTAAAACCGAAACACCCTCCAAACGGAGGGTGTTTTTTATACCAAATAAAAAAACAGATTAATCAAAAACCCTATTCAAAAACTCTTCGGCAAACTGATTAAGGGCGGGGAAATCCATAGCAGAAATATATTGCCGCTCAAGCGCATCGTGCGATGCCTTCGCTTGGGACAGGCATTCCGCTGCCCTTAACAAAACACTGCTTGCTATTTTTTGGTTGAAACGCATTTTTTGCTTGTTGGCCCGCAAGGCCGTGTTGTCGTAAAACCGCTTTGCTCGAATGCGGCGGGTCGCGGGAAACGAAGCATCCTCCTGCCTTATAAATGCGAGGCATAAATCGGGGATAATGATTCCGTCTAGCAGCTCACTCGGCAAAATAGGGTTTTTAAGCGTTATAATTTCGTGATGTCTGGAAAGCGCAAAATCGCGCAGAAAGGAGAGTATAGCACTCGCGGCTACGCCATATTCGTCGAAGAGGGCTATAACCTTCATTTCTCCGTTTTCAAGGGTGTTGCCGAGGGTTATATATCCTTTGGGTGTTATACCACTCAAAAATCTCACCCATTCGGTGCTTTTTCTGCCGCGCACCCTTATATATTTTTTAGCCAGTGCCGCAGCTGCCGTCGCCGCTGCATCGATATTAAGCGATAGCAGCGCGTGCGAAGTGTTAAAGCCTAATAATTTGCCTGCCGCCGCAATATACGCGGCAGCTTTTTTATGGAGCGATGAGCATTCGAAGGTGATTTTTTCGATTTCCGCGCGATTTTCGCGAAGCTTGCCGCTGTCCCAAAACCGACCGATATTAATAATCTCCTCGCAAGCGCCCACAAGTCGCGGTTCGACAACGTGCGGTGCAGTACCGTCGAGAATAATGCATTTGTCGTCGGGTAAAATAACCGCATCGAGGCTGTCTGGGTCGCTGGAGCAGGGGCAAAGCACTACCTTTCGGTTCTGCGTCTCGGCACGCGCGGCAAAGCGGCGCATAAAAGATGATTTTCCCGTTCCCGGACCACCCTTTATTATGTATGCCCTCCAGTCGGTATTATAGTTGCTCGCAAACTCGGAAATAAAGCCTTCGGCGGAGTTCGCAGCCAAAAAATATTTAGAAAATATGCCTTTTTCCATAATAACCCCCAAAAATTAGTTTCCTTATATATTATTCCAAAAACTAAACTTTGACACGGAATGTATTTTATGGTAAAATAGCTCTGCGAGCTAATTGAACGGCTGCGGGCAGAAATGCCTGAGGAAAGTCCGAGCCCCGCAGGACAGGATAGCAGCTAACGGCTGCCGAGGGTAACCTTAGGGAAAGTGCAACAGAAATATACCGCCGCATTTTGCGGTAAGGGTGGAAAGGCGAGGTAAGAGCTCACCGCCCGCCTAGAGATAGAACGGGCCTGTAAACCCTATCCGGAGCAACGCTAAATGTGGCTATACATTTGTCCGATGTGCCACGAAAAGCGGCTTGAGCGTACGGGCGACCGTGCGTCGAGATAGATAGTCGTTCACGACAGAACTCGGCTTACAGATTAACTCGCGTTTTTAGGCGGTGCAACGCACCGCCTAAAATATATATGAAAAATTATTCCTCTTGACATAATTAATTGTTTATTATATAATACATTTTGTATCTGCCTTATGTATATAATATATTACATAATTAGATAAATATTAGAAAGGAAGTCTTTTATTATGGTTAAGAAAATCAGACTTACCGACGAAGGACTTAAAAATCTTCAAGAAGAACTTGAAACACTTAAAACCGAGGGTAGACGCGATATTGCCGAGAAAATCAAGGTAGCTCGCGGCTATGGCGATCTTTCGGAAAACAGTGAGTATGACGAGGCAAAGAACGAGCAGGCAAAAATAGAGGCTAGGATCGTTGAAATTGAGGCTATGCTCAAAAACGTTGAGATTATAGAGGATGTTAAGGGTGCAACCAAAACTGTTGTTCTCGGCTCAAAGGTTACAATTCTCGATGTTGAGTTTGAGGAGGAGTGCGAGTACCGTATTGTAGGTTCAGCCGAGGCCAACCCCGAAAAAGGTCTTATTTCGGATGAATCTCCCGTAGGCAGGGCACTTCTTGGCCACAAAAAGGGTGATACAGTTTTTGCTGAAGCTCCCGCAGGCGAGATAGAATTTAAAATTCTTTCCATTTCAAAATAATTTTCGGGGCAGTATTCTGCCCCTTTTAATCTTTTAAGAGGATGTGAAAATATGTCGGAAAATTTAGAGCAAGCCGTTGTAACGGCGGAGGAGTTAAACGAAATTATTAAGGTGCGCCACGAAAAATTAGCCGCCTTAAAGGCAGAGGGAAATGACCCCTTTGTTAAAACCAAGTTTGATTTCACTGCGCTTTCCACCGATATTAAAGAAAATTTCGCAGAATACGAGGGCAAGACTGTAAGAATTGCAGGTCGTATTATGAGCCGCCGTATTATGGGCAAGGCAAGCTTTGCCGGAATCCAGGATACCGCAGGCAAAATCCAGTTTTATATCCGTCGCGATGATGTGGGCGAGGATGTTTATGCTGCATTTAAAAAATGGGATATCGGTGATATCGTTGGTCTTGAGGGCTTTGTTTTCACAACAAAAACAGGAGAAATTTCGGTGCACGCGCAGAAAATTGAGCTGCTTTCAAAATCTCTACTTCCGCTCCCCGAAAAGTTCCACGGACTTACTAACACCGATCTTCGTTACCGTCAGAGATACGTTGACCTTATTATGAACCCCGATGTAAAGAAGAACTTTATCATTCGTTCTCAGTTCATCAAGTTTATGCGCAGATATTTGGACGATCGTAATTATATTGAGGTTGAAACACCTGTGCTTAATACTATCGCGGGTGGTGCGTCGGCTCGCCCGTTTATAACACACCACAATACATTAAACCTTGATATGTATATGCGTATCGCTACCGAGCTGCCCCTAAAGCGTCTTATTGTTGGCGGTATGGATAGAGTATACGAAATAGGCAGAATTTTCCGCAACGAGGGCATGGACCCCAAGCACAACCCCGAGTTCACCTCTATTGAGCTCTATCAGGCCTATGCCGATTTCCACGATATGATGGATATTGCAGAGGGTATCATTTCGGGCGCCGCCAAGGAAATTCTTGGCACCTATGAGGTTGAGTGGATGGGCGAGAAAATCGACCTTACTCCCGGCTGGCGCAGACTTACAATGGTGGATGCCGTTAAGGAATATACCTGTGTAGATTTCGGCGCTATTACCGACGATGCCGAGGCAGTGGCCGCAGCCGAGAAAATCGGTGTTGAGCTTGCTGACACAGCCGATAAGACCTGGGGCAATGCGCTTTATGCTTGCTTCGATCAGCGCGTAGAGGAAAAGCTTATTCAGCCTACATTCATAACGATGTATCCTGTTGAGGTTTCGCCCTTAACAAAGGCAAGCCCTGCAGACCCGCGCTTAACCGAGCGCTTTGAGCTGTTTATCTGCCATTCGGAGCTTGCAAATGCTTATTCCGAACTTAACGACCCGGGTGTTCAGCGCGAGCGCTTCGAAAAGCAGCTTGAGCTTCGCGACCGAGGAGACGATGAGGCAGAGATGCTTGATGAGGATTTCTTAACCGCACTTAACTACGGTATGCCTCCCACAGGTGGCATGGGAATCGGTGTTGACAGAACCGTAATGCTGCTCACCAATTCCGACACTATCCGCGAGGTTATACTCTTCCCCACGATGAAGCCCCTCGATTAAGAGAACCCTGATAAATAAAGGGTTTTTAAGGGTTTAACACCCGAAGAAAATTCAATTTACCACAGTTTTACCACAGTTTTTGAATTTTCCTCTAAAAAACCGATAAAGTCCTGCCTGCAAAGGCAGGACTTTTCTTTTTAATTTGTTTTGTCATCGCTATCGTTAATCGTTAGACCTACCGAGTTGGTAGGTCTTGTTTTTATACTTACTAAATTGATTACATAAGAATTATGTCATCAGAAAAAGATTTTAGTGAAATTTCTATTTCGCCGTCTTTTCGTGTTGCCGTTATAATATAATCGTCGCCTTCATAATAAACATTATCAAAAATATTTAAAGCAGGTAGAACCTTTTTTTCAATGTCTTTTTTATATATAATTTTTTTCATTATCTTTCTTCTCCTTGTTCGTCTAATTCTTCTTCAAATTCTTCTTCGTCTATGATACTGTATAACTCATTCATAAACATTTCTACTGCTGCATCGTAGTTCGCTTCATCGGGGGTTTGATATGTTTTCATCAAATCCCATCGGTCATTAGTGTATATTAGTTTTGTATCAACTGTTTCGTATATTGCCCTATCTAAATCCGTGTATTCGCCTTTGTTTAGATACTCTACTATATCTTCTGCCGTAGAGATTGCCAATCCACTGTTTTCTGCATAATCAAAATTAACTACAAATTTCTTCATTTCTTTTTTCTCACTTTCATTAAATATAATTTTTTTATTTTCTGTATATGTAAAATCAGGGGTTTCAAACAACTTGAAATAAGTTGCAATTTGTTCGTCCGACAAATCTTGAAATTTATCGCTATCTACGGGAGCACCACAAATAAAGAAACTGCCATAGATAACATCAAATATTTCTGCATTGTCGGGATTGTAGAGTTCAGGGTGTAAATCTTTATACCAAAGAACTCTATTTTTTACAGACCCATTAAACTTGCCTTCTTCGTTGCAAACTAATGCAACATCATCATCAAATGGACTTATTGTTTCAATATATCCACCTACTGCCTTTTGCATATCTTCTAAACTGTTGCCAAGTTCTACAATTTGAGCATTTCGCCCAGGTTCAACCATAATAACTTTCATTTTAGTTATCCTCGCTTTCCTTTAATAAATTTTTATTTCTTTGCTTTCTGTTTTTGTTCTTTTGGTTGTTAAATATGCTCTTAAACTACTGAAATCATCTATTATTTCAAGGGTTATTTCTTCTTTATCATTAGTTGCTATATATTCTTCATCTTCGTATCTTAATTCACAAGCGACGGTATATTCTTTATCTACATATTTGTAATATTCATCTACTAAATATCCGTCTTCGTCAGTTACACAAACTAATTCTGCGTCTTCATAGGTGTCTGTAAGTTCTATATACTCAAAATCTTCAATGTCGGGCAAGAAACCCAAAAGATTTTTTATTGTGGTTTTTGCCTTATCGTATATTTCCTTTTTCATTTTAATTATTCTCACTTTCTTTTAATAAATTTTTTAGTTCTACTTGAAAATTCCACGGTGCAATTTCTCTTACAATTTCGTAAGATAAAGTTGTTTTTTCTTCACGTTTA
>JAZRMU010000027.1:0-1709 GCA_045647785.1 Acutalibacteraceae bacterium | reverse complement strand
TCCTTCGGACAGTTAAATGGGCGAATATAATATCACTGAAACCGTAAGGTTTCAATATCACTTTCCTTTTAAAAATATCTCGCCGTAGGCGAGGATTTTCAAAAGAAAATATCACTGTGAGACCTGTCTCACAATATCACTTATTGTTCTTATTTTTGAGATAGGTGTAATTTTAAAGTATGTAACCCACTATGACACATTCAAATAGAAAGTGTCAATTTTTATAAAAAAGAAAGTAGGGAGACACTTCTTTACGAAGTGTCTCCCGTGCGGTGAGCTTTTTTATTGATTATTCCTTGTGCATATTTTCAAGCTTTTCTTTCTGCTTTGCAATTCTTTTTGCCTTTTTCTTTTCTGTAATTTGAGCGAGCAGCGCTGACTCCTCTGGGTCAATCTCGGGCTCATTAGCCGCCGCTGCAGCGGGCTTTTTGCATTGCCTGCCTTGAATTCATCGGATTTTAGATATTCTTCAACTGCCGTGCCATTTAGCACATAAAACTCAAAGGTCGGGTTGTAGAGCACCGAGTTCAACTTACGCTTTATTTTGGTATTGATATATTTTGGGTTTTATAGTAAAATGTTATTTGTGAGATAATATATTGTTCAGGGGTTTATAGAATGCAAAATCTTTTAGATTTAAGAAATAAAGTAATAGAAAAAGAATTCGGCAGTATGAATGACAGGCAGTTTGAGGCTGTTACGACTACCGAGGGACCGGTTTTGGTGCTTGCGGGTGCAGGTTCGGGCAAGACCACGGTGCTTGTTAACCGCATTGCCTGCCTTTGCAAATACGGCAGCGCCTATGGAAGCTTTGATGAGCCGTTTCTAAATGTTAACCAAATTGAGGAAATGAGACAATATTTGGCGGGTGGACAGGATAGTATCGATATCCCCGAGCTGTCGGTTCACGCGGCAAGGCCCTGGGAAATTCTTGCCATTACATTTACTAACAAGGCGGCGGGAGAGCTAAAGGAGCGTATTGCGCTGAAGCTTGGTGATACTGCGGGCGAGGTAGCGGCAGGCACATTCCACTCGATTTGTGGAAAAATTCTGCGCCGAAATGCTGATAAAATAGGCTTTACCTCGCATTTTACGATATACGATACCGATGACCAGAAAAAGCAGATGAAGGAAATTATGAAGGCGGAGGAGATTGACGAAAGCTTTCTACCTATAAAGCTGGTGCTCAAGGAGATTTCATCGGCAAAGGATAGGCTGATTGGCCCAGAGGAGTATATCGCCTCTGCGGGAATCGACTATAAAAAGCAGAAAATAGGTTTGCTTTATAAGAAATATCAGGCGCGGCTTATGAATAACGATGCGATGGATTTCGACGATATGATTTATAAAACGGTGGAGCTGTTCCAGCAAAATCCCGATGTGCTCGGCTACTACCAAAACCGATATAAGTACATAATGGTGGATGAGTATCAGGATACTAACCACGCGCAGTATGTGCTGGTGCGCGAGCTCGCTGCGGCCCACCGCAATATTTGTGTTGTAGGTGATGATGACCAAAGTATCTATCGCTTCCGCGGCGCATCTATTGAAAATATTTTGAGCTTTGAGGATGAATATCACGATGCCAGAGTTATAAGGCTTGAGCAGAACTACCGTTCAACACAAAATATTCTCGATGCGGCAAATGCTGTTATAAAGAACAACAAGGGCAGAAAAGCGAAGGCGCTTTGGACTAATAAGGGTGCAGG
>JAZRMU010000026.1:0-11357 GCA_045647785.1 Acutalibacteraceae bacterium | reverse complement strand
TATCAACGAAGGTCTTATCCTGCGTGAGGAGGCTTTAGAGGCAGATTTCGGCAGCGATAGCTTTAGCATTGATTATGGAAAGCTATACAAAAACAGGTATCGGCTGCTTAAAAAAGCCTTTGCCCGTTTTAAAGCCGATAGGCATTTTGAGCATTTTTGCAGCGACAACAGCTTTTGGCTTCAAGATTATGCACTTTTTATGGCACTTAAAGAAAAGAACGGTGGCTGTGCATGGTATGAGTTTGCCATCGGCGCAGAATATGATGATTGCAGCGAGGCACTAGCTGATAGCGAGGAAATTTTGTTCCACAAATTTTTGCAATATAAATTCGCCTGTCAGTGGAAAAACCTTAAAAGCTACGCCAATGAAAAGGGAATTAAAATTATTGGCGATATTCCCATTTATGTGGCACTCGACAGTGCCGATGTGTGGGCAGAAAAAGCTCAATTCCTGCTCGACGGTTTAAAGCCGACACTCGTAGCCGGCTGCCCGCCCGATGCCTTTGCGGCAGACGGTCAGCTTTGGGGCAACCCACTCTATGACTGGAAAAAAATGAAGGCCGACGGCTACCGTTGGTGGAAAAAGCGACTCGGCTATGCGCTAAAAATGTACGATGTTGTCAGAATAGACCATTTTAGAGGCTTTGAGGCCTTTTATGCCATTCCCGCCGCTGATGAAACCGCTAAAAACGGAAAATGGCTTAAAGGTCCCGGCATTGCATTTTTCAAGGAGCTTAAAAAGGAATTCGGTGAAGCTTTGCCGATTATTGCCGAGGATTTGGGCTTTTTGACCCCACAGGTTAAAAAGATGCTGAAACTCAGCGGCTTCCCTGGAATGAAGGTGCTGCAGTTCGCCTTCGATTCGCGCGAAGAAAGCGATTATCTGCCACATAATTATGATAAAAATTGTGTGGTTTACACGGGCACACACGACAACAACACCATTATGGGCTGGACCGAAACCGCCCCTGCGGCAGATGTCAAATTCGCTGAAAAATACCTTAATTGCAAGCGCGACAGCGGCTTTAATTTTGCTATGATAAGGACGGCACTATCGTCGGTTGCCGACACCGCAATTATTATGATGCCCGATTTAATCGGAGCTGACTCAACTGCCAGAATTAACACACCTTCAACACTCGGTGATAACTGGCAGTGGCGAATAGACGGCACATGTATAAACGACTGGTTGGCGGGCATTGTTGCGGATTTGACCGAAACCTACTCGCGCGCACCGGCAAAACAAACAAATACAACAAAGAAAAAAATAAATAATAAAACAAATAAATAATAAAACACGACACCCCGATAACGCTATCGGGGTGTTGCTTTTTATATTAAAGTGTTTCTGCCATAACGGCTTTGATTGTGTGCATTCGGTTTTCAGCCTCATCGAAAACTACCGATTGCTTGCCCTCGATTACGGCATCTGTAACCTCCATACAGTCGATTCCGAACTTATCGTAAATCTCCTTGCCCACTGTAGTGTTAAGGTCGTGGAAGGCGGGCAGACAGTGCATAAATATTGCTTTTTCACCTGCGTTTTCCATAATCTCCTCGGTTACACGATAGGGGGTTAAATCCTCTATTCGCTCCTTCCAAACGCTCGCATCCTCGCCCATTGAAACCCAAACATCGGTATAAATTACATCGGCATTTCGGGTTGCTTCCAACGCGTTTTCGGAGAACTCGAGCGTTGCGCCTGTGGCTTTAGCGATTTCCTCGCACTCGGCTACAAGTGCCTCATCGGGGAAATATTTTTTGTTGGTGCATGCAACAAAATTCATACCCATTTTAGCGCAGCCCACCATTAAAGAGTTGCCCATATTGTAGCGTGCATCGCCCATATACACAAGCTTTTTACCCTTAAGAGTACCAAAATTCTCTTTAATTGTTAGAAAATCGGCAAGTATTTGAGTGGGGTGGAATTCGTTTGTTAAGCCATTCCAAACGGGAACGCCCGCAAAATGAGCCAACTCCTCTACCCTTTCCTGACCGAAGCCGCGATACTCAATACCGTCGAACATACGACCGAGCACGCGGGCTGTATCAGCAATGCTTTCCTTTTTACCGATTTGCGAAGCCGAGGGGTCGAGGTATACCGGATGTATACCAAGATCAGCTGCCGCTACCTCAAAGGCACAGCGAGTGCGGGTGCTTGTTTTCTCAAATACAAGCGCTATATTTTTACCCTCGCAAAGTCTGTGCGGAGTACCGTTTTTCTTGAGTGCCTTGAATTCTGCCGCCTTATCGATCAGATATTCGATTTCGGCGGGTGTAAAATCCAAAAGCTTTAAAAAATGCTTACCTTTTAAGTTCATAATACCACCTATAAACTTTCTTTAATAATTTGTACCGCTTTTTCAAGCGTTTCCCACGGGATGTTAAGAGCAGGTAAAAGTCGCACTCTGTCCTTCGCGGTGAGGCAAAGCACACCCTTTTCCATACAAGTCTTCACTATCTCGGCTGCGGGCTTTACGGTCTTAATGCCTACCATAAGTCCCATACCGGACACCGCCTCGACACCTGCCGCAGAGGATAATTCACGGCGGATATATTCGCCCTTTTCTGACACCTCGGCAAAAAGCTTACTATCGAGTCTTTTCACTACCGAAACTGCTGCTGCCGCTGCTATGGGGTTGCCACCATAGGTTGAGCCGTGGTCTCCGAATCCCAAAACATTTTGAACCTTTTCGGAAAGCAGCGCTGCACCTATCGGCAGTCCGCCACCAAGACCTTTAGCGGTTGTTACAACATCGGGTGAAATACCGTAGTGCATATAAGCATACATAGCACCCGTTCTGCCGTTGCCTGTTTGCACCTCGTCTACCATTAATATTATATCGTTATCGTGGCAAACACTCTCAATTGCTTTAATATATTCCGCATCGAGATTTTTTACACCGCCCTCGCCCTGAATACATTCAAAAAGAATGCCTGCAACCTTATTTTCCTTCACTGCAGTCTTGAGTGCGGAAATATCATTAGCGGGAATATGCAGAAATCCCGGAGTCAGCGGATTATACAGCTCGTGATAATGCTCCTGACCGGTTGCTGCCAAGGTAGTGAGCGTTCTGCCATGAAAGCTGTTTTCTATAGTTAAAATGTTGAAATAGTCGCTACCCTTATGTTCGGCTGCATACTTTCTTGCAACCTTGATGGCACATTCGTTAGCCTCTGCTCCGGAGTTGCCAAAGAACACCTTTTTCATACCCGTTTTTTCGCATAAAAGCTTTGCCAGCCTCACGCAGGGCTCGGTGTAATAAAGGTTCGAGGTGTGCTGAACTAAATTTATCTGCTTTGTTACGGCAGCACACCACTCCTCATCGGCAACGCCAAAGGCGGTAACACCTATTCCGCTTGTTAAATCGATAAACTCTGTACCGTCGGGACTTTTAACAATAACGCCCTTACCCGATATAACCTCTACGGGAAAGCGATTATATGTACCCGCTACATAGCACTTATCATCATTAATTAAATTTGACACTAGTTATCCCTCTTTACCATAGTTCCTGCGCCCTCATCGGTCAGCAACTCCATAAGAATTGAGTGCGGTACGCGGCCATCCATAATGGTTACATACTTAACGCCCTTTTCAAGCGCCTCAATACAGCAATCCACCTTGGGTATCATTCCGCCCGAAATTACACCCTCATCGTAAAGCTTTTTCGCTTCACTTATGGTGAGCTCGGGAATTATTGTAGATTCATCATTGCGGTCCTTTAAAATACCTGCAATGTCGGTCATCATAAAAAGTCGGTCGGCGCCGAGCGCACCCGCAATAAAGGCGGCTGCGGTATCGCCGTTTATATTATAAGCATTGCCCTGTTTATCGCAGCCAATAGTTGATACTACGGGGATATATCCCTTTTCGAGCAAATCAAGAATGGGGGTTATATTAACATCGGTAATTTTACCGACAAAACCCAGTCTTTCATCGCGGATTTCGGCCTCGATAAGCCTGCCGTCCATACCCGAAATGCCCATAGCCTTGCCGCCCTTCATCTCAAGCAGATTAACAAGGGTCTTATTAACCTTACCCGCAAGCACCATCTGAACGATATCAACCGTTTCCTTATCGGTAACGCGAAGACCGTCTACAAACTGCGGCTTTTTGCCGAGTTTATCCATAAGCTCGCTGATTTCAGGACCGCCGCCGTGAATCAGCACAACCTTTACACCGATAAGCCATAAAAGAACGATATCCTCCATAACCTGCTGCTTGAGTTGCTCATTTATCATGGCGTTACCGCCGTATTTAATAACAACAATTTTGCTGTTATAGTGTCTAATATACGGTAGCGCCTGTGTTAAAACCTCGGCGCGTTCGGAATTTGAAAAATGATTATCTAACATATTTTCCACCCTTTATGTTCTGTAATCTCCGTTAATTTTTACATAATCATAGGTAAGGTCGCAGCCCCATGCAGTGGCGCTATATTCACCTTTACCGATATTTACAAGAATCTCAATTTCTTTCTGGAGCAGAATTTCCTTGGCAATTTCCTCTGAAAACTCCACACCTGCGCCGTTTTTGCAAACGCAAATAGAGCCCTTGCTTGATGAAAATGCAACATCCACCGCAGTAACATCAACATTGGCACCGCTATATCCTATTGCGCAAAGCACCCTACCCCAGTTGGCATCAGCGCCAAACATGGCAGCCTTTAAAAGGCTTGAGCAAATAACACTTTTTGCAACCGTTTTAGCTGCAGCCTCGCTATCGGCTCCCGAAACCTTGCATTCAAGCAGCTTGGTTGCGCCCTCACCATCGCCCGCGATAGAGCGACACAGGTAAACTGTAACGGTATTAAGAGCCTTCATAAACTCGGCAAAATCGGCGTTTTCTTCGGTGATTTCATCATTTCCAGCCATACCATTTGCAAGTATTGCTACCATATCATTAGTTGATGTATCACCGTCAACGCTCACCATATTAAAGGTATTTGCGATATCGCTGGACAGTGCTTTTTGAAGCATTTCGGATGATATTGCAGCATCGGTTGTAATGAATACAAGCATTGTTGCCATATTGGGATGAATCATACCGCTACCCTTGGCAATACCGCCTATGCGGCAGGTTTTACCCGAAAGGGTGAACTCAACTGCAATTTCCTTTTCGATAGTATCGGTAGTCATAATAGCCTGTGCTGCCAGAAGTGAGCCGTCCGAGGTTAGTCCCTCGGCGAGTGTCGGCATTGCAGCCTTTATCGGCTCGGTTGAAAGTCTTTGACCGATAACACCAGTAGACGCCACGACAACATCGGTGCGGTCGATACCTGTTGCACCTTCTACCAAAGCGCACATTTCCTCGGCTATCTCTATGCCGTCGGCATTGCAGGTGTTGGCGTTGCCGCTATTG
The DNA here is from genome assembly GCA_045647785.1 of Acutalibacteraceae bacterium. Taxonomy (GTDB): domain Bacteria; phylum Bacillota; class Clostridia; order Oscillospirales; family Acutalibacteraceae; genus SIG565. The sequence continues at coordinate 5,992 of JAZRMU010000026.1, read as the reverse complement.
CAGATTACCGCCTGTGCAAAGCCGTTGGCGATATTATTTTTAGTAACTGTAAGCGGTGCACCCTTCACAAGATTCGTTGTGTAGACTGCAGCGCAGCTGGCTTTCTTATCGCTAACTATCAGCGCTAAATCCTTTTTAGTGCGATTTTTGCGGATACCGCAATGCACTCCGTTTGCACGAAATCCCTTCGCGGCACACACGCCGCCTGAAATAATCTTCATAAATACCTATCCTCTAAAATTGTAATCCTATTTTTTCGTTTGTTCCAAGCATTATATTCATATTCTGAATAGCTGCACCCGAAGCACCCTTGCCCAGGTTATCGTACCTTGCAGCAAGTAATATTCTATCAGCATTACCAAATACCGAAATTTCCATATCATCGCGACCGCCGAGTGCTACAGCTGATAAAAAGCCGCTTTCATCATTTAATTCAGCAAAACGAATAATATCACCTGTATAATAATTTTTATAAATATTCTTTATATCCTCGGCTGTGCCATTTATCTCACCCGCAAACAGCGGCACTGTAACGAGCATTCCACTGTAGAACGGTGCTACAATAGGGCTAAAGAACGGCACATTTGCAAGACCGGAAATTACAGACATTTCCTTTTGATGCTTATGCACACCCGATAGCGCATAATGGCGCGGTGCATTTAGCAGCAGGTCGCGACCTTCGCTTTCATATTCGGCTATCATTTTCTTGCCGCCACCCGAATAGCCCGTGATTGAGGTGCAGGAAAGCAGCTTATCGGGGCTTATAATTCCGCCCTCAACAAGCGGGGCTACGAGCGCTATAAATCCGCTTGCGTGGCAGCCCGGATTGGCAACAAACTGTGCGTTTGCTATTTTTTCCCTCTGCCCTGTAAGCTCCGGCATACCGTAAACAAATCCGCTATCGGTACGGTGAGCGGTTGAAGTGTCAATAACCCTTGTGTTTCCGTTTATAAACCCTACCGCCTGCCTTGCGGCATCGTCGGGCAAGCAAAGATACACAATATCGGCACTATTTATAATTTCCCTTCGAGCGCCCTCGTCTTTTCTTAACTCCTCGGGCAGCTTTAACAGCTCGATATCTGTGCGGCTACCAAGTCTTTCATAAATGCGAAGCCCTGTGGTACCTGCCGAGCCATCTATAAATACTTTAGTCATTACCTAATTCCTTTTTCACGAATTCTATTTGTTTTTCAACCGATTTAACGCTTGTGCCGCCTTCACTCACGCGCTTTTCAGCACACGCTATAAGGTCGATTTCGGGGTATAAATCCTCGTCGATAATATCGCAGAAGGACTTATATTCTTCAATGCTTAAGGCTTCGAGCACCTTGCCGTTTTCAATGCAATATGCCACGATTTCACCCGAAATTTTATATGCACTTCTGAACGGCATACCCTTTTTAACAAGATAGTCGGCAAGGTCTGTCGCATTTATAAAGCCCTTGCCTGCGGCAGCGAGCATATTATTTCTGCAGACCGACATTGTTGCCACCATAGGCGCAAATACCTTAAGGCACATTTTAACGGTATCAACCGCATCGAAAACGCTTTCCTTATCCTCCTGCATATCCTTGTTATATGCAAGCGGCAAGCCCTTTAAAGCGGTTAGAAGCGCCAATAAATCGCCGTATACCCTGCCCGTTTTACCGCGAACAAGCTCTGCCATATCCGGATTTTTCTTTTGCGGCATAATAGATGAGCCGGTTGTGTAGCTATCGCTCAATTCCACAAACTTGAACTCCCAGCTTGACCAAAGAATTATCTCCTCAGAGAAGCGAGATAGATGCATCATAAGAATTGAAAGAGCAGACAGCAGCTCGGCGCAAAAATCGCGGTCGGAAACGCCGTCTATAGAATTCATAACTATTCCGTCGAATCCAAGCTTTTCAGCCTCAAAATATCTATCGGTGTTATATGTAGTGCCGGCAAGCGCACAGCAGCCGATAGGGCTTAAATTCATACGCTTTGCGGTGTCCTTTAGTCTTTGCATATCGCGCAGCAGCATAAAGGCGTAGGCCATAAGGTGATGACCGAAGGTTATCGGTTGGGCACGCTGCAAGTGGGTGTAGCCCGGCATAACTGTAGCCTTTTCCTCTGCTGCCTTATCGGTAACAGCTCCGATTAAATCGGCAAGCAGCGAGCTTATTTCCTCTATTTCATCGCGCAAATACATTCTGATATCAAGCGCAACCTGGTCGTTACGGCTACGGGCGGTGTGCAGCTTTTTGCCAACCTCGCCAAGGCGAGCAGTCAGCTCCTGCTCAACAAACATATGTATATCCTCTGCCGACATATCAATCGGAAGCTTTCCGCTATCGATATCAGCAAGTATGCCCTCAAGCCCCTCAATAATCTTATCGGCATCTGCCTTATCGATTATTTTTTGAGCCGCCAGCATTGCGGCATGCGCCATACTGCCGGTTATATCCTGTCGATACATACGGCAATCAAAATGCACCGAGGAATTAAAGTCATCTGCGACAGAATCGGTCAATCCGCTTGTTCTGCCTGCCCACATTTTTGCCATTTTAATACTCCTTAAAAAACACTTGTAGTCCTGCGCCGAAGCGCAGGACTATTTATACTATTTATCTTTGCCGTCCACAATTGCCTGAACCTTAATGGGCAGACCGTAGAGGTTGATGAAGCCTGCGGAATCCTTCTGATCGTAATCCCTTCCTCCAAAGGTTGCGAACTCCTCGCTGTAGAGTGAATAGGGACTCCATACGCCTGCATTTATCATATTGCCCTTATAAAGCTTTAATTTAACGGTACCTGTAACGCGCTCTTGTGTTTTATCAACGAAAGCGGAAAGCGCCTCGCGAAGCGGTGTGAACCACTGACCGTTATAAACAAGCTCGGCAAAGGTGATGGAAAGTCTTTGCTTTTCGTGCAAGGTCATCTTATCAAGGCAGATGCTCTCAAGCACCGAATGGGCCTTGTAAAGAATTGTACCACCGGGAGTTTCATAAACACCGCGGCATTTCATACCCACAAGACGGTTTTCAACGATATCGATAATACCGATACCGTTTGCACCGCCAAGCTCGTTAAGCTTTAGAATAATGCTTTTTGCCGACATTTTTTCGCCATCGATAGCCACAGGCACACCCTGCTCAAAATCGAGGGTTACATAGGTGGGCTTATCGGGTGCAGCAATGGGAGAAACACCCATTTCAAGGAAGCCCTCTTTTTCATACATCGGCTCGTTACCAGTATCCTCTAAATCCATACCCTCCTGGGATAAGTGCCAGAGGTTCTTATCCTTTGAATAGTTGGTTTCACGGTTAATCTTCAGAGGAATATTGTGTGCCTCGGCATACTCGATTTCCTCTTCGCGGGACTTAATATCCCACTCGCGCCAGGGGGCGATAATGGGCATGGTGGGAGCGAAATGCTTAATAGCAAGTTCAAAACGAACCTGATCGTTACCCTTACCTGTGCAGCCATGGCAGATAGCATCTGCGCCCTCTTTTATGGCGATTTCAACAAGACCCTTTGCAATACAGGGACGGGCATGTGAGGTACCAAGCAGATAATCCTCATAAACAGCGCCAGCCTTCATTGTGGGGATTATGTAATCATCAACATACTCCTCTGTTAAATCGAGCACATAAAGCTTTGATGCGCCTGTTTTAATTGCCTTTTCCTCAAGACCCTCAAGCTCGTCTGCCTGACCAACATTACCCGAAACTGCAATAACCTCGCAGTTGTTATAGTTCTCTTTAAGCCACGGAATGATAATTGATGTGTCAAGACCACCCGAGTATGCTAAAACTACTTTTTTAATATCTTTTTTATCCATTTTCTATGCCTCCAAGCATCTATTTTTTTGCGACCCTCATATTATACAACCGAATATGCAGTATGTCAACACTTTTTTGCATAAAAATTTATAATTTTTCGAAATAATTCGATTTTTATGCATTATTTACGCATATTATGCGATTTTTATGCAAAAAGTTCGGTAGAAAGGTATCTTTCGCCCGTATCGGGCAGTAAAACAACAATGTTTTTGCCATTGTTTTCGGGCTTTCTCGCTATAATTCCCGCGGCAAAAATCGCTGCGCCCGAGGAAATTCCAACGAGTGCACCCTCGGTTGCGGCGAGTGCTCTGGCAGCCGAAAGAGCCTCCTCATAGGGCACAGGAATAATCTCATCGATGACCGATTTATCGAGAGTATCGGGTAAGAAATTAGCGCCAATACCCTGAATTTTATGTGGAGCTGCTGTGCCGCCGCTTAATAGCGGTGAATCGGCAGGCTCGGCAGCGATTATCCTTATATTTGGATTTTTCTCCTTAAGATATTTGCCGACACCCGAAATTGTCCCCCCTGTACCAACACCCGCAACGAATATATCGATTTTTCCCTCGGTGTCGTTCCAGATTTCGGGACCTGTTGTATCGTAATGCGCTTTGGGGTTGGCGGGATTCACAAACTGTCCCGCTAAAATTGCGCCCTCAATTTCTTTAGCCAACGCCTCCGCCTTATCGGTAGCGCCGCGCATACCAAGGCTTCTCTCGGTTAGCACAAGCTCTGCACCGTAGGCTCGCATAAGCTTTTTGCGCTCATCGCTCATATTTTCGGGCATAACAATTATAACCTTATACCCCTTCGATGCAGCAACAGCGGCGATGCCAATACCTGTATTGCCTGATGTAGATTCAATTATTACCGAATCTTTTTTGAGTATTCCGTCGCTTTCTGCTTGCTCGATAATGGCTTTCGCTACCCTATCCTTGGCACTGCCCGCGGGATTAAAATACTCCAGCTTTGCCAGCAGCGCGGTGGGGAGCCCTACCGCTACCGAATAACGAGATAGTTTCAAAAGCGGCGTGCTACCTATTAGCTCTGTGAGAGAATTAAATATTTTCATCTTAATAATCCTTTTTGGTTTTTACTAAATGTTTAATATACGAAAAGGTTTCCTCCTCGCCATTTTCGGCTAGCATACGAAGCAGGCTTTCCAAAAAATCCGAGGTTTCAGGGTCGATAACGCGTCGCTTTTTAGCATTCATAAAATAATCAAGTGCCGAAGCATCGTTATAGTTTTCGCCCTTGTATATTTTGCAAGCGGCTACGCGGTCGCAAAACATTTCAATTACATATTTGAGCGGCATTTTAACAGGTCTTACAATATGGGTTACGGGGTGATAATCGCTCCAAAACTCGAAATGGTGGCGATTTCTGCCCTTATGGTGCATCCACGCAGAGGAGTAGCCATAGGTTTCGCGCTGCATATCATTTGGGCTGCGAGTACCCTGATAGTATTTTGCGCCCACCAAAAACTCGGCTGGGCTATACTTTGAAAGGTCGTGAAAAAGTCCCTGAAAGCCAATGCCCGCTTTGAAGCAGTGGCGAATAACGGCGTGGCGATGGCGCGTTATCGTTTTGAAATGCTGTATCGCTTTCATTATATCCCTTCCCTTTCCAAATATTCAAAAAATGCCCTTGCTGCGGTATCAACATCGCGGTAGGTCTGCTCGAAATCACCTGTATACCACGGGTCGGCAATATCGCGGTCCTCCCCTGCAAAGGATAAAAAGTTATACACCTTTTCCGCATTTTCAGTTTCCAAAATGCGGTTCATCAGTCGCCGATTGCTTTTATCCATTAAAACGATATAATCGAAATCATCATAATCCGATTTTTTGAACCTTGTGGCGCGGTGGTCGCCGCAGGGAATGCCCTTTTCGCGGAGTATTGCACGCGTGCCATAATGCACACCATTGCCAATTTCTTCATTGCTAACAGCCGATGAGGTTATATAGAATTTGTCGGCTACACCACGACTTTCCACCAAGGCCTTGAAAACATATTCTGCCATAGGGCTGCGGCAAATATTCCCGTGGCAAACGAAATTGATTTTTATCATACTATCACCCATTATATAATCTATATTTATAATATCATATTTTAAGATTTTTGCAATACCTCTTTACTTTTCTTGCGAATTTAGTTACAATAAATTTTGGTGATAAAATGAAATT
>JAZRMU010000025.1:0-10311 GCA_045647785.1 Acutalibacteraceae bacterium | reverse complement strand
AAATATGATATAATAAATAAAACTGAATTTGGCATTATACATCAATGCAAAAAAGGGGAAGCCTTATCATGAATGACAAGTGCGCTGTAAGTAGTTTATCTGAGTATATAGCGGCTATTGAGAAATATAATCTTTTTAATTGTATTTCTCGTGGTGAAAATCAAAAATATAAACATCCGTTAAATTCGAGTGCGCAAAGAAGACAGTTGAAAAAATATCATGAGATATTAGATGAATATCATTTACAGGTAGAAACCACTATTAATCAAAACCAAAATAACAATTTTTTGGCATTTGCTCAACATCATGGTATACCAACGAATTTATTGGATTTTTCTTTCTCACCACTTGTGTCATTATATTTTAGTATTGATAATTGCAAAGATAAGGGCTATGTGTATTTTATTAATAAATCTAAAATAGTAAACATTAATAAAGCAATTTATAAAAAGCCATTCGGTTGGGGTATGCTTGAGGAACTGTTAAATTATGATTTAGAATTATGTGAGGCGGTTTGGCCTCAAATGGCAGATGCTTTTATAAACAACAGAAATGAAATGATTTCATATTTTGAAAAGCACGCTGAAAGATTAATAGAATATTTTAGAAAGCACAGGGCAAAAAGTCTATTGGAATCTATTGAGGGTGGCGTAGATGACTTTGAAAGAGCACTATCGCAATATAAAGACGATAAGCCAAAATGGGAAGCTGATGAAAATATTCACGATGAAGTAACTTTACAAATTTATAGTTCCGTCCCCAACTTTTTGTCAAGTATGCAGAAAATATACAAAGGAGAATTGGAATATCCGAAACAATTTTTTAATAATTATAGTAGGGTTTCAAAATCTAGACATACGAGGGTTAAGTATAGCGCAAATGTTGATGTTATGTTGTTCTTGTTGAAAATGGAGGAAATTGAGTATTGTTATAATGATTCTAATTTTCAAAAATTAGTATATGAGTTGGAGTTTCCATATTATTTTACATATCATCCACCAGTAATTGATGATCGCGTAAGAAACCAATCGTCTGTATTTATATTTCAACCTTTTGCTATGGGCAACTGTTATAAAGGTGATAATCCTATTCAAATTTGGCAGAAAATCGTTCCGGATTTTGTGATTGAAATTCAAAATCCTGAAGGTATAAAAAAGGAATTAGATGCTATCGGATTTAATTCGAAATATATATATTCTGATTTTGATAGTATCGCAAAATATATTGTCGATTCTATTTAAAGAAGCAATAATAACAGCGGAGTGGAATCCCACTCCGCTTGATTTTTTTGAAGAGAAGTGCTATAATAAGCAGAAATCAATTATTGATTGGTGGTTATAAAATTGATTAAAAATATTTCTAAATCATGTTTTGTTTTTATTTTGATTATTTGCATGAGTTTATTATCTGCTTGTAATAGTAATTTAAAAACAGAAATAGACAATAAGCAAACTATAAAACTTTCGGAAACAAAAATTACATTGTCAGTTGGAGAAACTGCTGATTTGCTCATAGAAACAACACCTGCAGATATAGAAGATGAAATCATTTGGAAATCTAGTGACGAAAATATTGCTAAATATTTTGGTGGTGAAGTTTTAGCAAAGAATAAAGGCACTTGTGAAATTACCGCAACAACTCCTAATGGCACCTATGCAACCTGTGAAATTATAGTATCAGCAAAAATAATAGATAGTGGCTCTTGTGGAGAAAATGCAACTTGGACATATTATGATGATTATAGCTTAGTGATTTCTGGAACGGGGGATATGGCCGAATATTATCAGTCCATACAATTGAGTGACCCTCTAAATGATGGAAAATCAATGCCTTGGAATCGTTACACAACATTAATTAAAGAAATTATAATTGAAGAAGGAGTAACAAGCATTAGCAGATGTGCTTTCTTAAGATGTAGTTTTGAAAAAATATCTATACCTTCTTCGGTAAAAAGAATAGGATATAAAGCGTTCTATTTTACAAGAGGTGCAGCTAACATTGTTATACCTAAATCCGTTGAAGAAATTGGCGCTCGCGTTAATGGCGAATCAAATTGTATATTATTTTATGAATCAACTGAAAATGATTTTAACAAAATATTAAAACCTGTAGTACACCCAGCAACGCAGGTTGAATTGAATGGCGCAGGCGGCAAAGTTTTTTATTATAGTGAGCAACAAAAAGAAAATTCTTGGCATTATGTTGACGGAGTTCCAACAGCATGGTAAAAGTATTCTTTGAATTTTAATTTTTAAAAAGTAAGCATATATAACGAGTATAAATCTCCAATGTTTACAGATAATAGAAATATCGTGATAAAAGTTCCTAAAGTGAATTAAAAGTAATACAAGGAACTTAAAAGTTTCAATTATCTAAAACAAAGGAGATTTTTATATATGAAAGCCACTGGAATAGTTAGAAGAATTGACGACCTTGGTCGTGTGGTTATACCAAAAGAAATCAGAAGAACAATGAGAATCCGTGAAGGAGATCCGCTTGAAATTTACACATCGGGCTCGGGGGAGGTTATATTTAAAAAATACTCTCCTGCGCGCGAGATGGGTGAGGGGGCGAGGCTGCTTTGCGAGGCGCTTTCTAGGCAAAGTGAGCTTGCCTTTTTAGTAACCGACCGCGACCACTGCATTGCCACAGCGGCAGGGCACAAGGAGCTGGCGGATAAGCCGGTCAGCGAGCTGCTTGAAAATATTATGGAATCGCGCCGTCCTCGCGAGCTTTCGCCGACCGAAGCGGGGGAGGCACTGCTCGGCGGTGGCGCGGGACTTTTATATTGCGTGCCGATTATAGCGTCGGGCGATATCGCGGGTGCGGTTGCGGTGGTATCGAATGGCGATGCGGTGCTTGATGATGCCGACCGAAAGCTTGCCCTTGCGGCTGCGTCCTTTTTATCGCGGCAGCTAGAGGTTTAGTTTTTAGAGCCCCGATACATGATATAAGTTTTTTACGGTATATTATTAATAAATAATAAAAAAGACTTGATTTTTACCGGTTAAAGTGATATAATTCATTTAGCATAGGAAAGAAACGAAAGAGTAGGGCGACCTGCTCTTTACTTTTTGCTCTGTGGCTTGCGAGCAGATAACGGACGACCGATGTTCGCTACTACGATAGGTTAATTTAATTGGAGGTATAGGTATGGCAGGAGTTGCTGACAAGGTTTTTGACCTGATTCGCCCGACGGTTGAGGGCTGCGGTGTATCGCTTTGGGATGTGCGCTTTGTGAAGGAGGGTGCTTCCTACTTCTTGCGCGTTTTCATCGATAAGCCCGAGGGCATTAATATTGATGACTGCACCAATGTTTCGCACATGATTGACCCTGTGATAGACGAGGCTGACCCGATTGATAAATCGTATTATCTGGAGGTTTGCTCACCCGGACTTGAAAGGCAGCTCGTGCGACCCGAGCATTTTGAGCGCTTTATCGGAAGTCCTGTAAAGCTTAAGCTCTACCGCGCCGCCGGCGGCTCGAAGGAGCCGGTGGGACTGCTGGTGCGATATGACGGCGGAGTGGAAATTGAAACACCGAGCGAGCACATATACATTGACAAAAAAGATATTATAGCCGTGAGGCTTGATGATATGAACATTTAATAAATAACAACAGAAAGGTTGATTACAAAATGACTAAAGACACAAAGGAATTTTTTGCCGCACTTAAATTTATGGAAGAGGAACGCGAAATCCCGCAGAAATATCTTGCTGAAAAGATTGAAAACGCTATTGTTGTAGCGCTTCGCAAGGACTACGGAACTAACGAGAATGTAAGCTGCGTTATCGACCCCGAAAAAATGGTGTTTTCGGTAACCGTTCGCAAAACGATTGTTGACGAGGTTTTAGACCCCGCTTGCGAGATTCTTGCAGACGATGCGCTCGCTCTCGACCGCAAGGCTGTTCAGAACGGTTTTGTTGACATTAAGCTTAATCCGAAGCAGTTTGGCAGAATTGTGGCACAGACCGCAAAGCATGTTATCCGTCAGGGTATTCGCGAGGTTGAGAGAAGTCAGACCTTTGCAGAGTTTCAGGATAGAAACCACGAGCTGCTGACCGCTGTTGTTCAGCAGATTGACCCCAAGACAGGTAATGCCAATGTAACTATCGGCAAGACCGAAACCGTGCTTCCGAAGCTTGAGCAGGTGCCCGATGAGGAGCTTCGCGAGGGCGACCACGTTAAGGTTTATGTTGTGGATGTTAAGGAAACCGAAAAAGGACCGAAGGTTATGATTTCCCGCACACATCCCGGTCTTGTTAAGCGTCTTTTTGAGACCGAGGTTCCTGAAATTTTCGACGGTACTATCGAAATCAAGGCTGTTTCGCGTCAGGCAGGCTCGAGAACAAAGCTTGCTGTTTTCAGCGCAGACAGCGAAATCGATGCGGTTGGTGCTTGTATAGGTCAGCGCGGTGCGCGCGTTAACAACATTGTTGAGGAATTAAAGGGCGAGAAAATCGATATCGTTAAATACAGCGACGACCCCGTTGCCTTCATTGGTGAGGCGCTTTCCCCCGCGAAGGTGCTTTCGGTGGAGATTATTAGCGAGAATCCCAAGGCTTGCCGCGTAACCGTTCCCGATTCGCAGCTGTCTTTAGCTATTGGCAACAAGGGTCAGAACGCCCGTCTTGCCGCAAAGCTTACAGGCTGGAAAATTGATATTCGCCCCGAAAGCGGATTTTATGGCGAGGAATAATTATGCTTAAGAAAATGCCGATGCGTATGTGCTTGGGCTGCGGAGAAGGCTTCCCGAAGCGTGAGCTGATACGCGTTGTTAAGACCCCCGAGGGGGAGATTAAAATTGATGCTGTGGGTAAAATGAACGGCAGAGGAGCTTACATTTGCAAAAAGCCCGACTGCCTTAAGGCTGCTCACAAATCAAAGAGGCTTGAAAAGGCCTTTAAAACAGCAATTTCCGATGAAATTTACTTAACACTTGAAAAGGAGCTTGCCGGTGAACTCTAAAATTCTAACCCTTTTAGGCTTTGCCGCCAAGGCGGGTAAGCTCGCCTTTGGTATGGATGCTGCGGTGGCGGCATTAAAGGGCAAAAAGTCGCATTTAATAGTAGTAGCGGCGGATTTATCCGAGAAAAGCCGCAAGGAAATAGGCTTTTTTGCCGATAAATCAGGCGTTGAGGTTTTAGGAGCTTTTGAAAACGGTGAAGCACTTTCCCACGCGGTGGGCAAAAGGTGCAGTATAATTTCGGTTAACGATAAGGGCTTTAAGGAAAGCATACTTAAAGCTAAAACTAATTAAGGAGGATAACCCAAATGGCGATTAAGTATAAGGTTAGCGATGCCGCTAAAGATTTTGGCATAGCATCCAAGGATATAACCGCAATTCTCGAAAAAAATACGGGAGAGGCGAAAAAATCAGGTGCATCTCTTTTAGAGCACGACCTTGATATTATCTTCGAGGTTATGACAGCCGAGCATCAGGTAGAGAGCTTTGATGAATATTTTAAAACAGGTGAGGCTGCCCGCAAGGCTGCTGCTTATGCCCGCAAGGCAGACAAGGATAAGAAGCTTGCCGAGCAGATGGCGCTGCTTGAGCAGCTGAAGGCTGCTGCAGAGGCAGAGCAGAGGGCAAAAGAGGAGGCTGCAAAGCCGAAGGTAGAGCCCAAGAAAGAGACTGTAAAGCCTGCCGCAAAGGCTGCAGAGCCGCCGAAAGCAGAGGTAAAGCCTGCCGCAAAGGCTGCAGAGCCCAAAAAGGAGACTGCAAAGCCCGCGCCGAAGAAGGCTGCAGAGCCGCAAAAAGCAGAGGCAAAGCCCGCACCTAAAAAGGACGAGAAGCCGATGGTATTCCCGACCAAAAAGGAGAAAACACCGGGTGCAGCGCCCAACCGCGGTCCTGCCCAAATCCGCCATGTTGACACGAGAACAGTCCATGTTGATATGGAGAAATATAACGAAAAGTACGAGAGCATTGCTCCCGCAAACTCGATGGGAGATAACTACTCTCGCAAGCAGAAAATCAAGCAGAAATCGCAGGATTATCGCCGCCCGCAGGGTGCTAAACGCGAGACCGAGGCCGATAAGCTGCGCAGAATGCAACTTGAAAAGATTAAGAAAACCCCCGTTACCGTTACTGTTGGTGATGAGATTACGGTTGGCGAGCTTGCTGCTGCTCTTAAAAAGACCGCAGCCGAGGTTATCAAGAACCTTATGAAGCTTGGAATGCTGGCAAATGTGAATCAGGTAATCGACTATGATACTGCTGAAATTGTGGTAACCGAAATGGGCGCTAAAATTGAGCGTGCCGTTGTTGTAACCATTGAGGAGCAGATTATGGATGACACACCCGATACCGAGGAGAGTCTGTTGCCGCGCAGCCCCGTAGTTGTTGTTATGGGACATGTTGACCACGGTAAGACCTCTCTTCTCGATGCCATTCGCAACTCCGCCGTTACCGATACAGAGGCGGGCGGTATTACACAGGCTATCGGTGCATACAGGGTTAACTGCAAGGGTCAGGATATAACCTTCCTCGACACCCCCGGACACGCCGCATTCACCGCTATGCGTCAGCGCGGTGCTATGGCTACAGATATTGCCGTACTTGTTGTTGCTGCGGACGACGGTATTATGCCGCAGACCGTTGAGGCGATTAACCACGCCAAGGCTGCAGGTGTTCAGATTATTGTTGCTATCAACAAAATGGATAAGCCCGAGGCTAATCCCGATGTTGTTAAGCAGCAGCTGACCGAGCACTCCATCGTTCCCGAGGAGTGGGGCGGCGAGACTATATGCGTTCCCGTTTCGGCTAAAACCCACGAGGGTATTGACGACCTTCTCGAAAATATTCTGCTCGTTGCCGAAATGATGGAATTGAAGGCTAACCCCAACCGCCGTGCAAAGGGCGTTGTTATTGAGGCTCGCCTTGATAAGGGTCGCGGACCTGTCGCAACTCTGCTTGTTCAAAACGGTACACTCAACGAGGGCGATATTATCGTTGCGGGCACCTCGGTTGGTCGCGTTCGCGTTATGACCAATGAAAACGGCAAAAAGGTTAAAACTGCCGGTCCTTCGGTGCCGGTTGAGATTGCCGGTCTTGCCGAAACTCCCGCCGCGGGCGACGGCTTCGATGCTGTATCCGATGAGCGTCTTGCTCGCGAGCTTGTTGAGCAGAGAAAGCAGAAAATTAAAGAGGAAATGTTCAATGCCAAGCAAAAGGTTACACTTGATAACCTGTTTGATAAATTCTCTGAGGGTGAGCTCAAGGAGCTTAACATTATTGTTAAGGCCGATGTTCAGGGCTCGGTTGAGGCTGTTCGCGAGAACCTTGAAAAGCTCTCCAACGAGGAGGTTAAGGTGCGCGTAATCCACGGCGCTGTTGGTGCTGTTAACGAGTCTGATGTGGTGCTCGCTCAAACCTCGGGTGCTATCATCGTTGGCTTCAATGTTCGTCCCGATTCGGTTGCTAAGGAGCTTTCCGAGCGCGAGGGCGTTGATGTTCGCCTATACCGTGTAATTTATACCTGTATTGAGGAAATCGAGGCTGCTATGAAGGGTATGCTCGCTCCCAAATTCCGCGAGGTTATTTTGGGTACTGTTGAGGTGCGCAACACCTACAAGATTTCGGGTGTCGGCACAATTGCGGGCTCCTATGTAACAAGCGGTAAAGTTACCCGTCAGTGCCAGATTCGCGTAGTGCGCGACGGTATTGTTATAGCGGAGGATAAGATTGATTCGCTGCGCCGCTTTAAGGACGATGTTAAGGAAGTAGCGCAGGGCTATGAATGCGGTATCGGTCTTGATAAGTTTGCCGATATTAAAGATGGCGACATTTTTGAAGCCTTTATTATGGAGGAATACAGAGACTAATGCCAAGCTTTAAGATTAACAGATTAACCTCGGATATCAAAATTGCTTTATCAGAACTGCTGCGCGAGGTTAAAGACCCGAGAGTAAGCAAGCTTTTAAGTATTGTTAAGGTAGATGTATCGGGCGATCTTTCGTATGCAACTGTATATGTGAGCGCTATTGAGGGTAGCGAAAAAACGATAGAATCGGTCAAGGCGCTTAAGGGCGCGGCGGGCTATCTTCGCCGCGAGCTGGGTGCTCGCTGCAAAATGCGCAAGGTGCCCGAGCTTCGCTTTATAGCCGACGATTCGATTAATATCAGCGCAAGCATTTCAAAAATTATAGAAGGTTTTAAGGACTAGAATTATGAGTGTTAAAATTTCTGTTCGCTCTGTTGCAGCCTTTTTAAAGAAAAATGATGATTACATTATTTTAACCCATGTATCGCCCGACGGCGATACGCTGGGTTCTGCCTATGCGCTAGCGTTAGGACTGCGTTCGATAGGCAAAAGGGCGTATGTTGTCTGCAGCGACGATGTGCCCGCCCGCTACGATTATTTCGTAAAGGCGGCACAGCTTGAGCCTGTGGACTATAAAACCATAGTGGCGGTGGATGTTGCCGATGCAAAGCTGTTTGGCGACCTCTACCAAAGCTGCCGCGACAGAGTAGATATTTGTATTGACCATCACATTTCTAATACAGGTTATGCAAAGCGGCTTTATTTGGATGCCGGTGCTTCGGCAACGGCAGAGTGCGTTTACGAAATTCTTAAGAAAATGCACATTAAAATAACTCCGCTGATAGCAGAGTGCCTTTATACCGGTATTGCAACCGATACAGGCTGCTTTAAATATTCTAATGTTACGGTGAAAACCCACAAAATAGCGGCAGCGCTTTTAAAGCTTAAGATAAATGCCGCCGAAATCAACCGTCTTATGTTCGATACCAAGTCAAGAGCCAGACTCGAGCTTGAGAAAATGGTGCTCGATAGTGCCGAGTTCCATTTCGACAACCGCTGCATTGTGCTGACCGTAACCGATGAAATGCAGAAAAAATCGGGCTGCGAGCCGAGCGATTTGGAGGGCGTTGCCGTAATTTCGCGCTCGGTGGAGGGCGTTGTTGCAGGTGTATCCATAAAGCAGACCGATAAGAATATTTATAAAATTTCGCTTCGCACCTATGAGCCGCTTGATGCCTCGCGCATTTGCGGAGCACTTGGCGGCGGCGGACATAAGGGTGCTGCGGGCTGTACGCTCGAGGGCTCTTTGGATGAGGTTAGGGCAAAGGTGCTGGCGGCGGTAGAGGACGCCTTGGAGGAAAGTAATGCAGGGGCTACTGATAATTAACAAGCCAAAGGGGATTACCTCCTTTGGTGCAGTGGCGAGAGTAAGGCGTATAGCAGGGACAAAAAAGGTGGGCCACACGGGCACGCTTGACCCTATGGCGACGGGTGTGCTGCCTATTTTCGTTGGCAGAGCAACCAAGCTTTGCTCGTTTTTACTTGAGGCCGATAAAACCTACACCGCAACCTTTTTGCTCGGTACCGTTACCGATACTTGCGATATAACGGGTACGGTGCTTGAGGAAAACGCGGTTAATGTAACTAAAGAGGAGCTCTATAGAGCGCTTGATAGCTTTGTTGGCGAGCAGCTGCAGGTGCCGCCCGCCTTTTCGGCAATTAAGCAGGGCGGAGTGCCTATGTATAAGCTGGCGCGCAGAGGCGAGGCGGTAGAAATCCCCGCAAGGCAGATAACGGTGCACAGTATAACACCGATAGGCGAATTCGAGGATAATAAAATAACCGTCAGAATAACCTGCTCGAAGGGAACCTATATTCGCTCAATCTGCCGCGATGTCGGCGCGCTACTCGGCTGCGGGGCAACGCTTTTGGAACTTCGCCGCGATGCAACCTCGGGCTTTACGCTCGAAGCGGCCGCCGATTTAGAGACTCTTTGTGAGGAAAATATTGAGGCGCATTTGCTGTCAGCCGAAAGGGCGGTAGAGCATTTGCGCTATGTTCAGGTCAGCGACCGCCAGGCCGAGCGCTTTAGAAACGGCGGCAAGCTTGCCTTTTCGCATTTAAGGTTCACCCCCTTGTCTATCGGGGAAATTATTCGCATTAGGCGGGAGGATGAGCTCATAGGGCTCGGAGAGGTTGACCTTGAGGGCGAAGAAATCAGAATTAAATGTATTTTATAGCGCCATAGGTGCTAAACGGTGGGAGCAAGCCCCCACCCTACGATATAACAATTTATTTTGCGGAAGATAAACGGTGGGAGCAAGCCCCCACCCTACAATACACCAATTTATTAAGGTGGGGAATTGCGGACGACCAATGGTCGCCCCTACGAAATAACAATTTATTTTGTGGAAGATAAACGGTGGGAGCAAGCCCCCACCCTACGAAATGCTAATTTATTAAGGTGGAAGATAAGCGGTGGGAGCAAGCCCCCACCCTACGATATAACAATTTATTTTGTGGAAGATAAACGGTGGGAGCAAG
>JAZRMU010000024.1:0-3438 GCA_045647785.1 Acutalibacteraceae bacterium | reverse complement strand
TAGCTATCACGGTGTAACCTACACCGAGCGTTTTGGTCTTGAGGGTGCGTTTATAACCAAGGCTACCGCACAGCTTATGCGCGATTTCGGCGCTATTCAGTCGCCGCAGAATGCGTTTTTGCTTAATCTCGGACTTGAAAGCCTGCACCTTCGAATTAAAAAGCATTGTGAAAACGGTCTTGCTGTTGCAAAATTCTTAAAGGGCGATGACCGCATTGCTTGGGTAACCTATCCCGACCTTGAGGGAGATAAATACTATGAGCTTTCCAAGAAGTATATGCCGAACGGCACCTGCGGTGTTGTTTCCTTTGGTGTGAAGGGTGGAAGAAAGGCTGCTGAAAGCTTTATGAAAAATTTGAAGCTTGCTGCTATTGAAACCCATGTTGCAGATGCCAGAACCTGCTGTCTGCACCCCGCAAGTGCAACCCACCGCCAGATGAACGACGATGAGCTTGCTGCTGCCGGTATCACACCCGACCTTGTGAGATTTTCTTGCGGTATCGAAAGCGCGGATGACTTAATTGCTGATATTAAGCAGGCGCTTGATAATATGTAAAAAATATATTTAGGAGAATTTTAAATGCCAATTAAAATCCCCAATGATTTGCCCGCTGTTAAAACGTTGGCAGATGAGAATATTTTCGTTATGACCGAAAAGCGCGCCATAACGCAGGATATTCGCCCGCTTAAAATATTACTTTTAAATTTAATGCCGAAAAAAATTGAGACCGAGACACAGCTTTCCCGCTTGCTCGGAAACTCGCCGCTGCAGGTGGATTTGGAGCTTATTCACACCAAAAGCCACAAGTCTAAAAACACCTCGGCAGAGCATTTGTTCACATTCTATAAGACCTTCGAGGATGTTAAGCACCTCAATTTCGATGGTATGATTATAACGGGAGCGCCCGTTGAGCATCTTCCGTTCGAGGAGGTTGAGTATTGGGCGGAGCTTTGCGAGATTATGGAGTGGAGCAAAACCCATGTTCACAGCACCCTGCATATTTGCTGGGGCGCACAGGCGGGTCTATACTATCACTACGGTATTGAGAAGCAGCCGCTCCCTAAAAAAATGTTCGGTATTTTCCCGCATACAACTGATTATAAGCAGTCGATTCTATTCCGTGGCTTCGACGATGTTTTCGGTGTTCCGCATTCTCGCCACACAACGGTTGAGCGTGCCGATATCGAGAAGGTTTCGGGGCTTAAGATTTTGGCATCGTCGCCTATTGCGGGCGTTTTTGCGGTTACGAGCGAGGGTGGCAGGCGAATTTTCATAACGGGACATCCCGAGTATGATGCCGAAACCCTTAAGAATGAGTACGACCGCGATATTAAAGAGGGCAAGCCGATAGAAATCCCCGTAAACTATTTCCCGTGTGATGACCCCTCAAAGCCGCCGCTTGTTTCTTGGCGTGCGCACGCGAATTTGCTCTATTCGAATTGGCTCAACTATTTTGTATACCAGACCACACCCTATGATATTAGTGAAATTAAATAATAAAAAAAGCAGAGGTTATTATCCCTCTGCTTTTATGCTTTAATAATTTTGGTGATAAGTATGGAAAAAGAATTACCAAAGCGAAAAAATAATCGTTTGGAAAATTATGATTACAGTTCTTCAGGTGCTTATTTTTTAACAATATGCACAAAGATAAGGCGGAATTATTTTTGGAAAAAAGTAGGGGCGAGCATTGCTCGTCCGCAAGAGGTGCGGCTTTCTGAATTCGGTGAAATAGTGGATGCCGCTATAAACAATATATCAAACATTTATCCCGCTGTTTCAGTGGAGCATTATGCTATTATGCCCGACCATATTCATTTATTAATTTTAATACTATCAGATGAATACGGACGACCAATGGTCGCCCCTACAATGTCGAGGATAGTTGGTCAATTTAAGGGTTATGTTACGAAGAAAATTGGAGAGCCTATTTGGCAGAAGCTTTATTTTGATCATATCATTAGAAATCGGCAGGATTACGAGGAGCATATCGAGTATATTTATGAGAATCCTATAAGGTATATCAATAAAATTTTAGAAAGCGAAAAATAAAAGCCACCCTGCGGGGTGGCTTTTTAGTTTGAAGCTAATATATAAAAATATTATTTAATCAGCGATTCGCCGGTCATTTCGGCGGGCTTTTCCAGTCCCATAATGGTGAGCATTGAGGGAACAATGTCGGCAAGTCTGCCGCCCTCGCGCAGTTCGCAGTCATAGCCTACAACGCAGAAGGGAACGGGATTGGTGGTGTGCGGGGTGAAGGGGTTTCCGTCCTCGCCTACCATACAGTCGGCGTTTCCGTGGTCGGCTGTAATGCAAACTACACCGCCCATTTTAAGGGTGGAGGCAACAACATCGCCAACGCAGGTATCAACCGCCTCAACTGCTGCAACTGCTGCATCAAATACGCCTGTGTGGCCTACCATATCGCAGTTTGCAAAGTTTAAAATAACGGCATCGTATTTGCCCGATTCGATTTCCTTGCATACTGCATCGCGAACGGGATATGCACTCATTTCGGGCTTAAGGTCGAAGGTGGGAACATCGGGAGACTGAATGAGAATTCTATCCTCGCCCTCGAAGGTTTTTTCCTCGCCGCCGTTAAAGAAGAATGTAACATGTGCATACTTTTGTGTTTCGGCAATGCGAAGCTGTGTCAGCTTCTTGCTTGCCATAAACTCGCCGAAGGTCATAGTAAGCTCTTCGGGCGGGAAGGCAACCGATACATTAGGCATTGTTTCATCATATTGAGTCATACAAACATAATTAACTCCGAAATAGCCGTTTCTGCGGGTGAAACCGTCGAAATCGGGGTCAACTAGGGTACGGGTAAACTGTCTTGCGCGGTCGGGGCGGAAGTTGAAGGAAACAACCGAGTCATTTTCCCTTATAACACCGTTTTTATTAACAACGGTGGGCACGATGAACTCATCGGTAATATCCTCGGCATAGGAGCGCTCCATAGCGTCTACAGCATTCGGGTTCTGGTTGCCCTCGCCGTATACCCAAGCGGCATAAGCCTTTTCAACTCTATCCCAAGCAAAGTCGCGATCCATAGCATAGAAGCGACCGCAGATGGTGGCTATTTCGCCAACACCGATTTCGGACATTTTTGCTTCCAAATCCTTAATAAAGCCCACACCGGAGGTGGTGGAAACATCTCTGCCATCCATAAGGCAGTGAACATAAACCTTGGTAAGACCCTCGCGCTTTGCCATTTCCAAAAGACCATAGAGGTGCTCGATATGGCTGTGCACGCCACCGTCAGACAAAAGACCGACAAGGTGCAGCGCAGAGCCGTTCTGCTTGCAGTTATCAATAGCGTTCTTGAGCGCGGCGATACCAAAGAAATCGCCATCCTTAATCGACTTTGAAATCTTAACAAGCATCTGATAAACAACGCGACCGGCACCTATATTGGTGTGTCCTACCTCGCT
>JAZRMU010000023.1:0-20832 GCA_045647785.1 Acutalibacteraceae bacterium | reverse complement strand
TATTTTGGGCTCACTCATATCAGCTTTAATATTCCTTGCATATCCTGCAGTAATCGCAGTGCGAATAAAAAGCGAGGAGGCACTGCTGGAAAAAGAACTTGAGGGCTACAGCGAATATAAAAAGAAGGTAAAATATAAAATTATACCGTTTATTTGGTAAAAAAAAGCCGCCTATTTGGCGGCTTTTTTGCATAAGGCGGCGGAAAACACCGATAATATTATCATCAATTAAGGGAGGTAATATTATGGGGTCGTTATGGAGAGAGAATGCGCCGCGTGTGCAGTTTGGCGAGTTAAAGGGAAATAAAAGCACCGATGTTTTGATTGTCGGCGGCGGTATTGCGGGTGTTTTGTGTGCGTATATGCTCAAAAAAGCGGGGGTTGACTGCATTCTTTTAGAGGCGGGTAGAATTTTACGCGGTGTTACCCAAAACACAACCGCCAAAATCACTTTTTGCCATTCTCTTATATATGATAGGCTGATTTGTACGCTTGGAATAGAAAAAGCCGGACTATATTTGGGGGCTCAAAAGGATGCTGCCGAGGAGTATGACAGGCTCTGCCGAGATATCGACTGCGACTATGAAAAAAAGACTTCGTTTGTATATTCGCTTTCACATCGAGGTCGCATAGAAAAGGAGATAGACGCACTTTACCGCCTTGGTGTAAAAGCCGAGCTGGACAAAGCTGTCGAGCTGCCGTTTTCGGTGGCGGGCGCGGTGAGGGTGGAGGATCAAGCACAGTTTAATCCGCTTAAATTTTTGCTCGCTGTAGCGAAAGACCTGCCTATTTATGAAAACACAAAGGTGCTGGAAATTATGCCGACTCACGCCATAACACAGTATGGAAAGGTCAGCTTCAATAAGATGATTATAGCCACTCATTTCCCCATTATTAATAAGCACGGCGGGTATTTTCTCAAAATGTATCAGCACCGCTCTTATGTGTTGGCGCTCGAGGGCGCACAGCCCCTGAACGGTATGTATGTTGATGAATCGGATTCAGGGCTATCCTTTCGCAGCTATAAAAATCTTTTGCTGCTCGGCGGCGGAGGACATAGAACGGGTAAATCTGCAGGCGGCTACGGCGAGCTTGAAAAAATCGTTCAAAAATACTATAAAAATGCAAAAATTGTTGCTAGATGGGCCACGCAGGATTGTATATCGCTCGACGGTATTCCCTACATCGGGCAGTATTCAAAAAACACCCCTAATTTATTTGTGGCAACAGGCTTTAATAAATGGGGAATGACCTCGGCCATGGCGGCGGCAAAAATACTGTGTGATAAGGTAGAGGGTAAAAGCAATCGGTATGAAAAGATCTTTTCGCCGAGTCGCAGTATGCTCCGTGAGCAGTTGGTGGTAAATGTCGCCGAGACGCTAATTTCCTTCTTAACTCCCACCACCCCGCGCTGCCCGCACCTTGGCTGCGCGCTGAAATATAACCGCGCCGAGCATAGCTGGGATTGCCCCTGCCACGGCTCGCGCTTTAGCGAAAGCGGTAAGCTGCTGAACAACCCCGCCACCGACGATAAAAGAATTATATAAGGGATTGAGGAAATGCGTTTGAAATGTTATAATCATTAGTGAGGTGCAAACACTATGAAAAAATTTAAAGGATTGATGATAATGCTATTGATTTCACTTTCACTATTCGGGTTTTCCGCTTGTCAGGGCGAGGGTGAAAATACCTTTACCTATGAGCAGATTACGGCAAAGGAAGCCAAAGAGATTATGGATACCGAACAGGATTATATTATTATAGATGCGAGAACCGAGGAGGAATTTGCCGAGGGGCACATTGAAAATGCAATATTAATTCCCGAATATGAAATCGCCTCGAGAGCCGAAAACGAGCTTCCCGATAAAGCAGCTTTAATCCTCGTTTATTGTCGCAGCGGACGGCGAAGTAAAATCGCATCCGAGGCGCTAATAAAGCTCGGCTACACCAATGTAAAAGAGTTCGGCGGTATAATCAGCTGGCCTTATGAGATTGTGAAATAAGAATAAAATCCGAACCCACCGCTTGATTTGCGGAGGTTCGGATTATTTTGTATTGTACGAATGTACGCAACCAACTTTGGACGCGAGGAGAAAAACCATAAAAAAGAAGCGCCTCAACTACGCGAATTGCGTGTCGAGGCACTCGACTGGTCGAGGTGACAGGACTCGAACCTGCGGCATCTAGTTCCCAAAACTAGCGCCCTACCAACTGGGCGACACCTCGATATTTAGTTTTTTTAGAATTTAAATTATTTTGGATTTAGGTTTCGTTTTGGTAACCCTCTTGCGGTGCCAGACGATTCGATACTGCCGTATCTCACTTGTCGACCGCGGCGCTTCGTTTTGCTCGCTTCACTGTCCACAGGACACGCTCGCAACCTCACCCAAAACTAGCGCGCTACCAACTGCGCCACACCCCGATTTATTCAAACTAAATAGTATTATATAGTAAGTTCGGGGGTTTGTCAACTAAATTTAGGTTGAAAAATTTTTGAATTTGGTGTAATATAATTATATATGCTTAAGTGGGGGAGTGTGGCTATGAATATTTTGTGTATTGGTGATGTGTGTGGCTCTATCGGCTGCGATGCATTGCGCCGTCAGCTGCCCTCGCTCAAGAAGGAGTATAATGTGGATTTGACCATTGTTAATGGTGAAAACTCGGCGGACGGCAACGGAATAACACCGGAAAGTGCCTCACAGCTTTTCTGCTTCGGTGCAGACATTATAACAGGCGGCAACCATTCGCTGCGGCGCAGCGAGGTGTATCCGCTGCTCGATGAAAATCCATTTATACTGCGCCCGCATAATTTGGATAGCGAGTATGGCAGCGGCTATTGCCTTTTTGATATGGGCAGACAGCTTGTTGCGGTTATAAATTTATCGGGTACGGTTTATTTGGAATCACTTTCTGCTGAAAATCCATTTTTGGCTGCCGATGCATTGATTTCGCGTGCGAAGGCAGACGGGGCGAAAATCATCATAGTGGATTTCCACGCCGAGGCGACCAGCGAAAAGCGCGCATTGGGACTTTACCTTGACGGCAAGGTGTCGGCATTTTTCGGAACGCACACACATATTCAAACTGCCGATGAGCAGATTTTACCGCTTGGCACAGGTTATATTACCGACCTTGGTATGACGGGACCTAAAAATTCGGTTTTAGGGGTTAGAAGTGATATCATAATATCTCGCCTGCGGGATAAAAACATGCAAAAATTCTTTTTGGCAGACGGCGAATGTTGCCTCAACGCCTGTCTTTTCACGGTTGATGAAAAGGCGGGGCTTGCAACGGGTATTAAACGAATATACATATAATTAAAGAAAACTGGAAGGGTGGTGTAGGATATGCGAAGACTTTTGGCGATTGTGCTGGCGGCAGCAATGCTTTTGTGTGTTACTGCTTGCGGCGAAGGCGGCAGCGCCGGTGATGACGGCGGTAGCGGAGCGGCGGAAAGCGCTAAAAAAACGGTGAATCTTGCCTTCAATGCAGCCGACAGCTTTAATCCCTACACTGCAAAAACAACCCTTAATAAGAACCTGTGCTCGCTTATTTTCGACCCGCTTACTAAAACCGACAGGGATTTTAACACCGTTAATGTGCTTGCCGCATCCACCGAGCAAAGCGGCACAATGCTTGTAGTTACTATAAAGCAGGTCAATTTTTCTGATGGCTCGGCGCTCACTCCCGATGATATTGTTTATTCCTTTAATCTCGCCAAAAATTCGAGCGAAAAATATAAATCGATGCTATCCTCCGTGCTTTCCTGTTCGGTGAGAGACTCCGCAAGCGTTATTTTTATGCTTGACAGGGTAGATGCAAATGCGGCGGCGCTGCTTAATTTCCCGATTATTAAAATCGGAAGCGACAACTATAAAAACGAGGATAATGTATATCTTCCGCCCATAGGCTGCGGCAGATATTTAATAGGGACTTCGGGCGATACGCTGATTTCCAATAAGGGCTGGCACGGCGGTGCGGTGAACATAGAGGAAATCCGCCTTGTTAATGCGCCCGACAACGAGTCGCTCGCGCACTCGGTCGAAATTGGTGCAATTGACTACTATTATACCGATTTATCCGACTGTAACATTATAAGAATGAGCGGCGAGAAGGCGGTAGTTCCGCTCAACAATCTTGTGTATCTCGGCGTCAATATGAATGCATCGGCATTCTCCGGCGGCAATATGCGCCACGCTATTTCGGCAGCAATTAACCGAAGCGCTATCAGCGAGCAGGGCTATTATAATAATTTTTTGCCCGCAAATGGGCTGTTTTTGCCGACTTTCAAGGGAATTCAGGGCGTTCAAACGATAGAAAATACAGCAAATATTAAAATAGCTATTGAGAATTTGGCAAAAATCGGTTATAATAATAAGAACGGCGACGGATATTTCCTAAACGGCAACTCAAAACCGCTTGAGTTCACGCTGCTTGTGAACCAAGAAAATCAGTTCCGCCTTGATGCGGCAAAGCTGATTTCAAGGCAGCTTGCGGCGGCGGGAATTAAGATTAATATCAATGCCGTAGACTTCGAGCGCTATCGTCAGCTGCTCGAAAGCAAAAACTTTCAACTGTATCTTGCCGAGGTGAACATTCCTTATAATATGGATATTTCGCCGATAGTGCTGTCGGGCGGCTCTGCCGCATACGGCGTTGCGGATACGGGCGAGGCGAACGCTCTGCAGTCGGTGATTTCGGCGTATTTCAGCGGAACGGGCAGCATTCAGGATATTGCCGTTACTGCAATATCGGAAATGCCCATAATCCCGATAGGCTATCGCACGGGAGTGCTGTTTTGCAGCGAAAAAATCGAGCTTAACAGCCATTCTTCAGCCTCGGATATATTTTTCGGCTTCGAAAATTTAAAACTCAAATAAAATTCAGGGAGGATTTTTTATGATATCTTATGAAACCAGACTCGGCACCGTTGAAATTTCCGAAGAGTATATTTCAAAGCTCATAGGTACCGCAGTAACTTCCTGCTACGGCGTTGTTGGTATGGTACCCAGCGGTAAAAGGCAGCGCATTTTCAGCGTGTTTTCCAAAAAGGAATATGCCGATAAGGGCATTATCGTTAAGGGCAGCGCTGATAATATTTCGGTTGAGCTGCACATTATTGTAACCTATGGTATGAATATTAACGCCATAGCCAAGAGTATTGTAAATAAGGTAAGATTTGTGGTGGAGGAAGCCACAGGTATTACTGTTGATAAAATAACCGTTAAGGTAGACGGTATTAAGGAATAAGAACCCCAAAGGAGTTGTTTTATTTTGTTTAGCGGAAACACCTTGCGCGATGCGGTTATTTCAGCAGCAAACCATATTGCCAATAATCGCAAAGCGGTAGACGATTTAAATGTTTTTCCCGTGCCTGATGGTGATACAGGTACAAATATGTCCTTGAGCATCGCCAATGCAGCGCGCGAGCTCGAAAGGCTTGACGGCGAAACTGCAGGCAAGGTTGCAGCTGTTACAGCATCGGCTCTGCTTCGCGGTGCCAGAGGCAACTCGGGCGTTATAACCTCGCTGCTCTTCCGTGGAATTGCCAAGGGCTTTAAGGATGCCGAGGAGGTAACTGCCGAAAATCTTAAGGATGCTCTTAAATTCGGTGTTGAGGCAGCCTACAAGGCTGTTATGAAGCCGACCGAGGGCACAATTTTAACCGTTGCCAGAGTGGCCAGCGAATATGCCGAAAAGGCATTCGGTGAGGGTGCAGATGCTCTCGCTGTTTTCGAGGCTGCAATGGAGGGCGCAAATGTAGCTTTAGCCGAGACCCCCGAGCTTTTGCCTGTGCTTAAAAAGGCTGGCGTTGTTGACGCGGGCGGCAGAGGCTTCGTTGTGATTTTAGAGGGTATGTATTCTGTTTTCAAAAACGGTCAAATAATCGCTTCCAAGTCGGCGACAAACGAGCCTATCGAGGAGGAAGAAGAGGAGTCCCGCAATGCAGCAGGTGAGTTTGATGCAGAAATCACCTTCACCTATTGCACCGAGTTTATTGTAAACCGTGCCGAGGATTCCGCGCGTGAGCCGAGCGAGCTTCGCGCCTTCCTTGAAACTATCGGCGACTGCGTTGTTGTGGTTGATGATGAGGAAATTATAAAGGTACATGTTCATACCGACCATCCGGGTAAGGCTCTTGAGGAGGCTATTACCTTTGGTCAGCTGGTAAAGCTTAAAATCGAGAATATGCGCGACCAGCACGAGGGTCAGAAGCACGACGCGGCAGCCCGTTCTAAAAAGGGCAGCAAGACTCTCGACCGCAAGGAGTCTATAAAGCCTGTTGAGCCCACAAAGGCTGTTGGCTTTGTATCGGTTAGTGCCGGTGCAGGTCTTGAGCAGCTGTTCAAGGATTTGGGTGTTGATACTGTGGTATCGGGCGGTCAGACAATGAACCCGAGCACCGACGATATTCTGCGCGCCGTTGAGGCAACCCCGGCAGAAACAGTTTTTGTTCTGCCTAACAATAAAAACATTATTATGGCTGCCGAGCAGACCATTTCGCTCGCAACTCGTAAGGTTATAGTGCTGCATACCCGCACAATTCCGCAGGGTATAACCGCAATGCTTAACTATATCCCCGAAATGAGCGATGATGAGAATGCTATCGCAATGTCGAAGGCATACGAGGCAATCTCCACAGGTCAAATTACCTTTGCTGCCCGTAACTCTAATTTCGACGGACACGATATTAAAGAGGGCGAGCTGTTAGCGCTGGATAATGGCAAGGTATCCTTCACCGATACCGATATGTCCAAAACAATGCTAAAGCTGGTAAAGCAGATGCTTAAAAAGGATAGCTCCTTCCTAACTGTTATCTACGGTGCCGATGTTACCGATGATGATGCAGCAAAAATCGAAGCCGAGCTTCAGGAGAAATTCGGTAGCCGCATTGAAATCACTATGATTAACGGCGGTCAGCCTGTTTACTACTATATTCTTTCTATTGAATAGGAATAATTGCAGATGTTTTCAAGCATTAAAGAAATCAGATATTTAAAGGGTGTTGGCGAGAAACGGGCCGAGCTTCTTAAAAAGCTCGGCATTGTTTCGGTCGATGCCCTTCTGTCTTTTTATCCTCGGTCTTATAAGGATTTAACCGATATAAGACCTATTGATGAGGTGCTGCTTGAGGGTACATATTGCATAAAGGGGAAAATTGTTTCACCCGTTACCGAGCATTATAAAAGGAAAAATATGACATTGTATAAATTCTCGGTATTAAGCGGCGGCGAGATAGTGAATGTTACGCTTTTTAACACTAAATATTTAGCTGCGCGCCTTCGGGTGGATAACACCTATCTTTTCTACGGAAAGATATCGGGCGGAATTTATGCCAAGGAAATGTCCTCGCCCGAAATCTACCCCGAAAATTACAATGTTATTTTACCTATCTATCGCGAAACCAAAGGAATAACCTCGAATAGCCTCCGCTCGCTTATTAAAACGGCGCTCGGTGTAGCCGATTTTACCGAATATCTGCCAAAGGGTATACTTGAAAAATACGATTTGTGCGATATAGGTGTGGCAGTTCGTAATATCCATTTCCCGCAGAGCCGCGAGCTGCTCGAAAGAGCAAAGCGCCGCCTCGTTTTCGAGGAGCTGTTTTTAATGCAGTGCGGAATGCGGTATTTGTCTTTTCTTAAGGTTGGCAAAACCGATATAAAAATAAGTCGTGATTATTCGCACGAATTTTATAGTCGTCTGCCCTTTGCGCCAACCCTATCGCAAAAGCGTTCGGTCGCCGAGGCGCTTGAGGATATGCAAAGCGGCGCGCCGATGAACAGGCTGTTGCAGGGCGATGTCGGCAGCGGCAAAACCCTCGTAGCGGCAGCGTTAATGTTTACTGCGGCGGAGAACGGCTATCAGTCGCTGCTTATGGCGCCAACGCAGATTTTGGCAGAGCAGCATTTCCGTACTTTAAACAGATTTTTTGAGGATAGCGGCGTTAGTGTGGCACTCTTAACCTCTGCCACCAAGGCGGCAGAAAAACGCAGGATAATCGAAAAAACGAAAAACGGTGAAATTGATATAATAGTCGGTACACATGCCGTTATTTTTTCGGATATTAATTCCTCTAAAATTGGTCTTGTTATAACCGATGAGCAGCACCGCTTCGGTGTGAAGCAGCGCGCAGCTCTGGGGAGCCTTGGAAAAAATCCGCACACCCTTGTTATGTCGGCAACACCAATTCCGCGCACTCTGGCGCTCACATTCTATGGGGACTTGAGTGTCAGTATTATAAACGAATACCCCGCGGGTCGCGCCGAAATCGAGAGCTATGCTGTGGATGGGCAGCTGCGCTCTCGCGCCTATAACTATATAAAAAAGCATATCGACGAGGGCAGGCAGGGTTATATAGTTTGCCCCTTGGTCGAGGAGGGTGAGAGCGGATATGTATCGGCGAGCGAGCTCTATGAAAAGCTGAAGGACGGAGAGTTCGCAGACTATAGGCTCGGTCTTTTGCACGGTAAAATGTCGCCAACCGCCAAAGAAAAGGTGATGCGGCAGTTTTCGGGTGGAGAAATCGATTTGCTTATCAGCACCACCGTTATCGAGGTTGGTATAGATGTGCCGAATGCTGCAATAATGGTAATTGAAAATGCCGAGCGTTTTGGTCTTTCGCAGCTGCATCAGCTGCGCGGGCGAGTAGGGCGCGGCAAATTCCGCGGCACCTGCATTTTCATAACCGAGGGCGATGCTAAAGAAAACGCAAGACTTCAGGTTATGTGCAAAACGCGCGACGGTTTTAAAATATCGGAGGAGGATCTAAAGCTCCGCGGACCGGGGGACTTCCTCGGCAACCGCCAGCATGGTCTGCCCGAATTCAAAATTGCCGATATTTTTGCAGATATAGAAATTTTAGAGCTGTCGAGAGCTGCTGCCGAGCAGCTGCTACGCGAGGATAGAAATTTGAAAAGCTATCCCGCTCTGATAAAGAAAATCGAGCAGCTGTTCAGCACCGTAAACGGGAATTAACTTAAAAAAGGTGTAAAATCCGACTTTTTCTGAAGACGGGTAAAATTTTTAATGCATATCACAATAAATTCCGCCCTCGAGCAAGCGCTCGGGGGCGGAATTTGTTAATAGTGCACAAATACAACGGATTAAAAGATTTTTGCTTGTAAATTTTGCCAATATATGGTATAATATAGTCAAAGAAATCAAGAGGTGAGGCCAATGGTTTTTAGATTTACATAAATATTAATTCAGAAATGAGAAAAAATGCAAAAAATTGCCGCTTTAGTATTAGTATTGGCTTTGGGGTTTTACATCGGTAATCGCATCGGCTACTTCTACCGAAATTACGAACGAGGAGCTACACTTGCTTAAAAGTAACACCCCTATCGAGGCTCGCGGAACACCAACCTAGACTATTATAAGCGGAACAGTTAAATATTGCACATCACATACATTCAAATGTGATGCCAAAAAAACAGGCACAACAATATATGACGATGGTAACAAGCGACATTCCTTATTAATTATTGAAAACAGGTGAATACAATGGAAAATACTCAAAAAAGTATACCAAAAACATTAATTAGAGCTGTTATAATATTATTCTTATCTATATTATGTTCCTGGCTTTATGCTCTATCGGGCGGTTTTCAAAAGATCGTTTATATATTGGGATGTATTACAATAGCGTTCTGGGTTTGCTTGTATATGCTTGTATATAAATTATCGAAAAACAAAACATTTTCATATATTATATGGTTTTATTTTATAAGCATGGCGACACTTGCAATATTTATGCTTTTTGATTTTAATATACCAAGACTTTTAGGCTGGTATTTTTTTATTTTCTTTGTATCGGTATGGGCTCCAATAGCATATACACCTGAATTTATAATGCGCTTGATTAACAAAGATAATGTTTTTGTTACGAATAATTTAGTATTGTGTCTATCGGTGAGTATGATATTAGCAGTGTTTATTATTGTATACTTCACCTCGCGCTTTATTAAAAAGCATAAACAAAAGGATGATGAAAATAAAAAAACCGAAGAAAGTTAGAAATATTGGTTAGAATAAAAAAATTAACCCCCCGACCACAGTTGGTCGGGGGTTTTGCTATTTAGCTAATTATTTATTGCCAAAGGCTTTAATTGTTCTAATGTCGTTGCCATCGAAAATATGTACCGTGTAGTTGCCTATAAGGCGCGAGAGCACGCGGGCGGTGTATTTCTTTTCAATTTCGGGGAGTGTCAGATTTGTGTTTATAATGGTTGCCTTGCGGCGGTTTATGCGCGTTTCGATAATGTTATGCAGCTGTGAGGAGATAAACGGTGTTAAAAATTCCGTTCCAAGGTCGTCGATTACAAGTAAATCGCAGTCGAGCACAGCATCGCGTTTTTCGGTTTCACCCGAATAGGAGAAATGCTCGCGCTCAAGGGCTGTAAACAGATTTTGAGCCGACGAATAAACCGTACCGTAGCCGCGCTCGGTAGCCGCGTTTATAACAGCGAGCGACAAATGGGTTTTGCCGAGCCCTACTCCGCCCATAAACAAAAGGTTGCCCGATTGAGCCGAAAAGCCCTCGGCATAGGTGCGAACCTTTTTGAATATGTTTTGCATAACCTTTTTGGCAGTTCCCTCGTAGTAATCAAGGCTGAAGCTATCAAAGGTGGATTTTTCAAGCGGCATCTGCTCGCGCAGTTCTTTATATACAAGCTCCTTTGCTGCAGAGCGCACACATTCGCAAAGCTTGGTGCCGCAGTAGCCTGTGTCTGCGCACAGCTTGCAGGTGGGGGAGGGAGCGCGCAGCTTTGCGCTTTTAAGAATTTCCTTTTTAGCAGTGGATAAATCCTGCGACTGCTTTTTAATTTCTTTCACCCTCTCGGTATCGCCTGCGAGGGCTGCGTTAATAGAGGCAGCGCCGAGCTTTTGAAGCTCGGTTTCAAGAAGCGGCAGCTCGGGCAGCGCCTTATAAAGCTCGGAAAGCTTATATTCATATTCCTTTTCGCGGCGCTTTGCTGTTTCCTGCAAATTCTTTAACGCCTGCTCATAGTATTTGCTGCTAAAGCCCATAGCCTATTCCTCCTCCTGCTGCATTTTTAATTTGCGTTCAATTTCGCTGATATCATAGGTTATCATACCCTGCTTTGAATCATCCTTCTTGGCAGCGTGCTTTTGCTCGTTCGCCTCAATATCGGCAAGGGTTTTAAGCCCCTTTAGGTGCCACTTTTTAAGAATTCCTGCAATGTAATTCATATTAAAGCTCGAGGTCGAGTCGATACATCTTTCGTATGCCGCCCTTAAAAGCTCGCGGTCGAAGCCCCATTCATTAACCCAAAGGTGGGAGTTTTCAAGCTCCTTAAGCGAGGGAATGCGCGGCTCGATGCCAAAGGCGGAGCGAACAATGCCCCAAGCTGTTTTTTTCTGCGCTGCGAGTCTTATATATGCATCAACCGCCTCGAGCGTGTTAACCTCGCTATTAACCCATTCAGCCCCTATATGCCTTATGTGGAAGGCTGTAAGCCTGTCCTGCTGCTTTAAATATTCAAGCAGCATTAAAATAACCGAAATATCAAGACCGGCATCGGTGTAAAGCCAGGTGATAGTGCCCATTTCGTTGTCGGATAGCGTTTTCCCGAACTTGAGCTCCGCCTCATCAAGCAGACCCTTAATCTGCGGGTCGGCAGCGCCCAGCTTGGCTATCTGCCGCGGGCGTGGGAGGTTGCTTCTGGGGGCAACCACCTTTTTTTGCGGTTTTTCGGGCTTTGGCGCAGCGCCGTCTTTAGCGACGAACAGACCTGCCATTTTCCAATATCCCAAAGCGTCCTGAACCTCTGCCTCGTCGAGCCCCAGGGCAGCAGCTATCTGCCCGTCAGAGGGGTCCTCTGTCAGACAGGAGCAAACATATAAAAGCACGCGCAGCTGCGTAGCCGTTGCCAGCTTGAGGTGGTCCTCCGCTACAACTCTCGGCACATCGAAGGAGCGCTTGAAGGTGGCGGAATTCGGAAAATAGTTCATAATTTTACTCCATTTACATTAATCCTTAAGATTATACCACTAATTTTTCCGCTTGTAAACCGCGCGAAATTCAGAAAAAATTCAGTTTTTACAACAAATTGAGTAGTTTTAGGGTTCTTTTCCTCAAAAAATACAAAATGTTGTTAAAAATATTTTTATTGTTTTTTCTACTTGAAAAAAATGAAATTATATAATAAAATAAATACAGTATATTTTTGAGGTGATTTAGAATGGCAATTTTAGTTACAGGTGGAGCGGGATATATCGGTTCACATACTTGTATTGAGATGATAAATGCAGGACACGAGGTTATAGTTATTGATAATCTCGATAACTCCAGCCCCGAGGCACTTCGCCGCGCCGAAAAAATTGCTGGCAAGCCTATCAAGTTCTATGAAAACGATGTTCGCGATATGGCGGCGCTTGAAAAAATTTTCAGCGAGAATGAAATTGAGGCGGTTATCCATTTCGCAGGGCTTAAGGCGGTTGGCGAATCGGTAGCAAAGCCGATTGAGTATTATGATAATAACCTTATAAGCACCTTGGTGCTGCTCGAAACAATGCGCAACTTCGGTGTTAAGAAATTTGTTTTTTCCTCCTCTGCCACGGTTTACGGTGTAGCAACCGAAATGCCGCTTAAGGAAGGTATGAAAACAGGCGCTATTAACCCTTACGGTAGAACAAAGCTGTTTATCGAGGAGATGCTGCGAGATTTATATGTATCGGATAATAGCTGGAGCATTGCGATTCTGCGCTACTTCAATCCCATTGGCGCACATCCTAGTGGAATGATAGGCGAGGACCCCAAGGGCATTCCCAACAATCTTATGCCCTATATTTCACAGGTGGCAGTAGGTCGCAGAGATATGCTTCATGTTTTCGGTAATGATTATAACACTGTCGATGGCACAGGCGTTCGCGACTATATCCATGTCTGCGATTTGGCTATAGGTCATGTTAAGGCGGTTGAATGGGCGCTTAAGAACGAAAAATGCGATGAATTCAACCTTGGAACAGGCAACGGCACGAGCGTGCTGGAGCTTAAAAATGCTTTCGAGAAGGCATCGGGTGTGGAGATACCGTATGTTATCGACCCGCGCCGTCCCGGCGACCCCGATGAGGTTTATGCCAACGCTCAAAAGGCGGAGGATATTCTCGGCTGGAAGGCAGAGCTGAACATAGAGGATATGTGCCGCGATACCTGGAATTGGCAGTCGAACAACCCGAACGGATATAACGGATAATTAAAAAATCACCAGCTGCAAAATGCACCTGCCAAACGGCAGGTGCATTTTTATATTCGATATTAGCGGGCTTTATTATCCTTTGAAAGCGTATTCATTTTGTAGACAGGGTGTATTCATTTTGTAGACGGAGCGTATCCATTTTGTAGACGGGGTGTATTCATTTTGTAGACTAAATTATAATAAAGAATTAGAATAAAGAATTATATTAAATAATAACAATAACGCGCGCGCGCGCGTAAAGAAAGCGGGCAGCCGATTGAGCTGTCCGCTGCGTTGTCTGTTATATTTTTAAAACAGCTCTACATAATAGTAGGCATCAATATACCTGCATTCTCCTATTTCTATCGGGTAGCCCTTTTCGGCTATGTACTGCCGCACGGGGGAGCGCGGGTTTTCAATCTGCAGGTCTATGAACCTGTCGAGCTCGAGCGCCTCGGGTGTGCGATATATGCAAAGGAAGCGCCCCGAATGATTATAGGTTAAATCTATAATATCTTTATAGTTGGCGGGTAAATCGTCGTTTTTCGGATACAGCGCAAACACATTGTAGAACGCCTTGTCGGTGGCGGTGCACTCGGGAACCGAAAGAACGCTATTGTCGGCAGGGTGGTTGTCGGCAATTTCGGCGGTGGTGGTGTTGAAATATTTGTAAAAATTAAAGCCGTTTTCTCCGCTGTCGTCCCAAGTGGTATCGGCGAAATACCATTTGCCGTCTATCTCGACGGCATTCCACATGTGATATAAGCCCTTGTCGCCGAGTATTTGCGTTGAGTTAATGCCTGCGCGATAGCACAAATACTGGAATAGCTTTGCATACCCCTCGCAAACAGCAATACCCTTGCAGGCAGCACCATAGGCATCAAAGGAGTTGGTAAGAGTGTCTATTCCGTTTTTAACCTTATCGGCGGTGTCCTCGTCATAGCTTATATTATCGCAAACATAGTCGTAAATAAGTCTTTCAATTTCCACCTGACCGATATTGGACGGAATGCACGCCAAAATTTCGCCGATTTTCTTATCAAACTCTGCCTTTTGGCGACTGATAGCAGCGCGGTTGGCGGTGGAAATGCGGTTGCCGCTTTGGTCGAAATTGTCCTCGGTGGTACCGTCGGAATAATAGAGTGTAAAATCCAAAATGGTGGAGCTGCTTTCGCTTATTGTGTATGAATAGTTCTTTGAGATATAGAAAAATTGCGGGTTGTCCGCCGTGAACGCCTTATAAGTCTTAACTGCGTCGTCTCGGCTCAAGCCAAGAGCCTTTGTATCTATTTCATTAACGCCGAGCTCGGCGGCAGAACACATAGCGTTATATAACTGCTTTTGCGGCGCGGTCAGAAATGAATACTGATAGTATTTCTCGCGTGAAAGCGGGGTGTGGTGCGAGATGATGTTAGTACCGCTGCTAATAGGGGGTGGGGGAGGCGTTACGGTGCTGTCGTTTCCACCTGTATTTTCCGTACCTCCCGTGCTGCTGCCCGAGCCCTCCGAGCCGCCGCCTGCGCTGCCCGACGGGGGAGCTTGGGGCGTTGCGCCATCGCCCGAATTATTGACAGAATTATCATTAGGCGTCTGTGTGCTGTCGCTGCCGACGGGAGGCGGAGCATCTGAAGGGGAGGTGGGCGCAGCCTTACAGGAGCACAGTGAAAAAACAAGGAGGCATACTAAAAAAATGGAAATAATCCGTTTCATAATACACCTCCTCGAATATTATTCTTTTGTGCTGCCGTCATTGGTCAGCTTTTCGGCAGTTATCTTTTCAATTCGTCGGTCGTCCACCGTATCAACCTTGAAGGAATAGCCCTCGTATTCAACAACAGGGCTTTCGTCCTCACCGGGGATTCTGCCGAGCTCCGACATAATAAAGCCGCCGACAGTATCATAGTCGCCGTCCGGGAATTCTATGCCGAGTATATCGGCAACCTCCTCGATATCGGTTGTGCCATCGAGCGAATAGGTCGTTTCGTTAACCTGCTCGATTTCCTCAACCTCGTTATCATATTCATCCTGCATATTACCAACTATTGCCTCAAGCAGGTCCTCAATCGTTACAATGCCCGATACGCCGCCATACTCATCGCAAACGAACACCAGCTGCAAATGCTTTTCGGTCATTTCGTTAAAGAGGTCGCCGCAGCGCTTGGTTTCGGGGAAAAAGCAGGGCTTTCGCATAACATCGGCAATGGTGAGTGTTTTAGGAATTGATTTGCCTACATATTTTAGCAAATCCTTAATATACATAACACCCTTGATGTTATCGAGCTCGTCCTCATAGACGGGGATTCGCGAATAACCCGCAGCTATGGATTTTTCCACAACCTGCGAAATATCGTCGCTTATTTCAATCGCTTCAATCTCGGTGCGGTGGGTCATTACATCGGATGCCAGCAAATCGTCAAACTCGAAAATGTTGGTTATCATTTCCCTTTGGCTTTCCTCGATAACGCCTTTTTCCTCGCCCTCGTCGATAAGCATTAAAATTTCCTTCTCGGTTTCATCCTCGATTTTTCTCATCCGCTGTTCCTTTGTTAAGAAAAATTTTGCAAAGGGTCCGAGCAGCTTCTTGTTAAAATTGGCAGGGTCGCCGGCCATTCAAAAAACTCCGTTTCGTTCCTAAAAATATGAAATATATGCTATTTCAAGTTAATGATATAGTCTTTTTTGCGATTTGTCAATGAAATTGTTAAAAAAATATTTAATTTGCTATTTACTTATTGAGAAAAAAGTAGTATTATATATTATGTATGGAAAGCATTTTCCAAAAATAACAAGGAGGAATTTCCAAATGGCAAGAAAGTTCAAAACTATGGACGGTAACAATGCCGCTGCTCATGTGTCGTATGCGTTCACTGAAGTAGCCGGTATTTATCCTATCACCCCGTCCAGCCCTATGGCCGATTATGTGGACCAGTGGTCTGCACAGGGGCTTAAAAACATTTTCGGCACAACTGTTAATGTAGTAGAAATGCAGTCTGAAGCAGGCGCTTCCGGTACTGTACACGGCTCACTTGCAGCCGGTGCTCTCACCACCACCTATACTGCTTCGCAGGGTCTTTTACTCATGATTCCGAATATGTACAAAATTGCAGGTGAATTATTACCCTGCGTTTTCCATGTATCGG
Source organism: Acutalibacteraceae bacterium (assembly GCA_045647785.1). Classification (GTDB taxonomy): domain Bacteria; phylum Bacillota; class Clostridia; order Oscillospirales; family Acutalibacteraceae; genus SIG565. Next base: position 4,484 of record JAZRMU010000023.1, on the reverse strand, counting down.
CTCGTTGCGTAGCTCCCCATGCTCTTAACATTTTTGGCGACCATGCTGTCGTTTTTGCGTGCCGCCAGACAGGCTTTGCAATGCTCGCTGAAACAAATACACAGGAGGTTATGGACCTCGGCGCTGTTGCTCATTTAGCATCTATTAAGAGCCGCGTTCCTTTCCTCAACTTCTTTGATGGTTTCCGTACCTCACACGAAATCCAGAAGATTCAGGTATGGGATTTTGATGACCTCAAGGAAATGTGCGATATGGAGGCAGTTGCTGACTTCCGCCGTCGCGCACTTAACCCCGAGCATCCTGTAATGCGCGGTTCTCACGAGAACGGCGATATCTTCTTCCAGCATAGAGAGGCCTGCAACAAGAACTATGATGCAGTTCCCGCTATCGTTGAGGAATATATGGATAAGGTTAATGCTAAAATCGGTACTGATTATAAGCTCTTCAACTACTACGGTGCACCCGATGCTGAAAAGATTATCATCGCTATGGGTTCTGTATGTGATGTTGCTGAAGAGGTTATCGATTATATGGTAGCAGCAGGCGAGAAGGTAGGTCTTTTAAAGGTTCGCCTTTACCGTCCTTTCTCTGCAAAGCATTTTGTTGCTGCTATTCCTGAAACTGTTAAGAAGATTGCTGTTCTCGACCGTACTAAAGAGCCCGGCGCTCTCGGCGAGCCGCTCTACCTCGATGTAGTTGCTGCTCTCGCTGCCGAAGGCCGCAAGATGGATACCGTTATCGGCGGTCGCTACGGTCTTGGCTCGAAGGATACTCCGCCCAGCTCTATCTTTGCTGTATATGAGGAGCTTTCAAAGGATGCTCCCAAGGCACAGTTCACAATGGGTATCGTAGATGATGTTACAGGTCTTTCTCTTGAGGAGAAGCCCGCTCCCAACACCGCAGCAGAAGGCACAATCGAGTGCAAGTTCTGGGGTCTTGGCGGCGACGGTACCGTTGGTGCTAACAAAGACTCTATTAAAATTATCGGCGACCATACCGATAAGTATGTTCAGGCATACTTCCAGTACGACTCCAAGAAGACAGGCGGTATCACAATTTCTCACCTGCGCTTTGGCGATAAGCCCATCAAGAGCCCGTACTACATCAATAAGGCTGACTTTGTTGCTTGCCACAACCCCTCTTATGTAATGAAGGGCTACAAGATGGTTAACGATGTTAAGCCCGGCGGTGTATTCCTTATCAACTGCCAGTGGTCTGCTGAAGAGCTTGATAAGCATATGCCTGCTGAAGCAAAGCGCTATATTGCTAATAACAACATTCAGCTTTACACCGTTAATGCTATCGATTTAGCTGCACAGATTGGTCTTGGCAAGCGTACCAACACCGTTCTGCAGTCTGCATTCTTCTCACTTTCCAAGGTTCTTCCCGAGGCTGAAGCTATCGGCTATATGAAGGAAAAGGCCCAGAAGTTTATGAAGAAGGGTAAAGAAATCGTTGAGATGAACGAGAAGGCTATTGATGCCGGTGCAACAGCTTATGTTAAGATTGATGTTCCGGCTGATTGGGCTAACGCTACCGATGCTGCAGCTGCAAATGTATCAGAGGGTGCAGATAAGCTTGTTAAGATGGTTGACGGCATTATGAAGCCGGTTGCTCTTATGGATGGCGATTCGCTGCCCGTATCTGCATTTATCGACCATGCTGACGGTACCTTCGAGCAGGGCGCATCTGCTTATGAGAAGCGCGGCGTTGCAGTTCTCGTTCCCGAGTGGAATCCTGATACCTGCGCTAAATGTAACAAGTGCGCATTCGTTTGCCCGCATGCTACAATTCGTCCCTTCGCTTTAACCGATGAGGAGGTTGCTAACGCACCCGAATCCTTAAAGGTTGCTGAAAAGCCGATTATTAAAACTGATTATAAGTATACTCTTGCAGTATCACCGTTTGACTGTATGGGTTGCGGCGTATGTATCGGCGTTTGCCCGACCAAGTCGCTTAAGATGGTATCCAGAGAGAGTCAGGATGCTCAACAGGCAGCATTTGATTACTGCGTAAGCAAGGTTACAGAGAAGGCTGAAGTTGCTACTAATGCAAACCTCATCTCTTCACAGTACAAGAAGCCGCTTCTCGAGTTCTCGGGCTCCTGCGCAGGCTGTGCTGAAACCGCTTATGCTCGTCTCGTAACACAGCTCTTTGGTGATAGAATGTACATCTCTAATGCAACAGGCTGTTCGTCCATTTGGGGCGGTCCTGCTGCTACCTCACCCTACACTGTAAATGCTGAAGGCCACGGTCCTGCTTGGGCTAACTCCCTCTTTGAGGATAACGCAGAGCACGGTCTTGGTATGTATCTCGGTCAGAAGGCTCTCCGCGATCAGCTTATCGAGCAGGTTCGCGAAATGGCTGCTTCTGATAAGGCTTCTGCTGAATTTAAGGCAGCAGCTGAAGAATATCTTGCAACAGCAAACGATGGCGATAAGAATACCGCTGCTACAAAGGCACTCGTTAGCGAGCTTGAAAAGGCTGCAGCAGCAGGCTCCCCCACAGCTCCCGCTGTTCTTGAGAAGAAGGAATACCTCTCCAAGAAGTCTGTTTGGATATTCGGTGGCGACGGCTGGGCATACGATATCGGCTTCGGCGGTCTTGACCATGTATTGGCTTCCGGCAACGATGTAAATGTTATGGTATTTGATACCGAGGTTTACTCTAACACAGGCGGTCAGGCTTCAAAGGCATCGCAGATTGGTCAGGTTGCTCAATTCGCAGCTGCAGGTAAGGCAATCGCAAAGAAGAGCCTTGCTGAAATCGCAATGTCCTATGGTTATGTATATGTAGCACAGATTGCTATGGGTGCTGACCAGAACCAGACCTTAAAGGCTATTAAGGAAGCTGAAGCTTATCCGGGTCCGTCCCTTGTAATCTGCTATTCACCCTGTGAAATGCATTCTATTAAGGGCGGTATGGTTAACTGCCAGGCTGAAATGAAGAAGGCTGTTGAGTGCGGCTATTGGAACATCTTCCGCTTCAATCCGGCACTTAAAGCAGAGGGCAAGAACCCGATGTCTATCGACTGCAAGCCTGCAGTTGCAGACTATAAGGAGTTCATCCTCGGTGAAGCTCGTTACGCTTCACTCACACGCTCCTTCCCCGAGCGCGCAGAGGCACTCTTCGATAAGGCTGCTGAACAGGCAAAGGACGCAAGAGCACATCTTGAGAAGCTTGCTGAACTCTACGGCAAACAGTAAAAAACAAATAAAAACACCCTCCATGCGGAGGGTGTTTTTTTATTCTACGATATGCATTATTTGCCGATATTTGCCGAGAAAACATCGGCAACCTCGCTGATGGTTATATAGGCGGTGGGGTCAATTTCGTGAACAAGCTCCTTGAGTCTGACAACCTGAAAACGATTCACAACAAAGTAAATCATTGTTTTTTCACTTCCCGAATAGCCGCCCTCTGCCTTGATTTTTGTTGAGCCTGTTTCGAAGGTTTCCGAGAGTGCTTTGCCGATTTCCTCGGGGCAGGAGGTTATAATCATTGCGCATTTTGCGCGGTCGAAGCCCTCGACAATAAAGTCAACCGTTTTAAGTGCGGCGAAATAAGCCACAATGGAATAAAGCGGCAAAATCCAACTGCCTAAAATTATTCCGCAAATAATATAGAGAATAATATTATATATCATAACGAATGTGCCGACAGTAATTCCGAGGCGCTTTGCAAATATGACCGCCATAACCTCAATGCCGTCCATCGCGCCGCCGAAGCGGATAGCAAGACCGCTGCCGATGCCCGAAATAACACCGCCGAATAGCGCGCAAAGCAAAAGGTCATTACCTGCGAGGGGGGACATAAAGCTTACATCTATCGGCAAAGGGTATGTGATTAGGTAGGCAGTGAGCGAATAGACAGCAACGGTGTAGATTGCGTAGAAGGTGAAAAGTCCGCCCTGCTTTTTAAGACCATAGAGGAAAAGCGGAACATTAAGCAGCACGAGGAAAAGCGAAAGGGGCAGACCTGATAAGCCTCCGAATAGCATCGAGGTGCCTGAAATGCCGCTATCATATAAATTAACGGGGGCAAGAAAAACAGTAACTCCAACCGCGTTTATAATGCCTGCCACCGTCAGCATAAGTATTTTAGAAATTCGCATTTGCTTCAAAAAATTTAACATGGTAAAAACCTCCCAAGACATTCTATCATAAAATTTACAGGAAATGTTAACTTTTTAGAAAATTCGGGAGATTTTTTATTTCATAACCCGCATTGTGGGATTAGTTTCGGTGAAGGACAACCTCCTTTATATATTAAATATACATTAATATATATTTAATATTTCAATATATAAAACGGCGATATATTCGAGCGAAAAATCTTTAAAATTTTTTCAAAAAGTGCTTGACAAGGGGTGGTATTTATGGTATTATATGCGAGTACGCTATGCGTACTGTCATGCGTTGATGCGGGAGGTGGCCGACCAAGAGTCGGGAAATTTCCGCGGAGTATGTCCGATTTTAAACCGG
>JAZRMU010000022.1:0-13375 GCA_045647785.1 Acutalibacteraceae bacterium | reverse complement strand
TCTGTTTTTAGCGGTTGTTGTGCACTTTTTAAGCTCATTGAAGGTAGCTAAAATAATTTCGGCGACATATTCATCCGTACCCATTTTTTCAAGCTGCTCATTCAGCCACTCGCGCGGGGATGGGAGGTTTTGGGAATAGGTGTAAATCGAAACGATAGCATCCTTAAGATCGGTTTCATCAAATCTTGAGCAAAGAGCATTCAGTAGCGCCACGAACTCGGGGGAATTATCAGAAAACTCCTCATTTAATACCGAAGCTAAAGCCTGCTCTTTAATTTTTGCTACCGAAACATCATCGCCAATGCTAAAATCGGGCGCAATACCTAAAAAATCAAAATTCTCACGAATCAACTCAATACAAAATGAATCAATTGTGCAAATTTTGGCATTCTTAATTTTAAGCCTCTGCTCATAAAGTCGACGGTTATTGGGAGAGGCTATATATTCCTCGCCAAGACGTTTTTCAATGCGTGAGCGCATTTCCTCGGCAGCCGCTGACATAAAGGTGCAAACAAGAATTCTATCGGCACTAATCGGGTTTTCGCCTATTAGAAGCCTCACCACACGCTCCGCTAAAACGGCAGTCTTGCCCGAGCCTGCAGCAGCAGAAACTAGTGTGCCGGCACTCGCATTAATAGCTAGTTTTTGCTCATTGGTAAAATCAAATGCCACTACCGTTAGCCTCCTTCAATTTTTCTAGAACCGCAGCATTTGAAAGTCCTTTTTCGGCACTCTTATGCTCGGCATTTTCAAAACAGCAAATGGCTGCAAAATCACAATATTTGCAGGCATTAGAATCTATACCGTCCATAGGGTCGGCACCAAATTTTCCTGACTGTATTCCCTTGCCCATTTTAGATAAAAGAAGTTCAATATATTTAAAGGTCTCCTCAAAAATGGCGGGCTCGGCAAAGCTTGTGCTGCGTGCATCGGTAGAGCCATCCGCCTTAAACGGGCGTTTAGGTATAAATTCACCTGTGCCCTCCTTATCCATCGCCTCAATTACATCCTTATCCAGCAGAACAAGACCATTCATTGAGAGCTTTTTCGGGTCGCCAAAATCGCGTTTGGAAGGCATATACAGTATACCTGCGGGTGATTTAGAATTAAGATAATTGTTATCCCCTTTTACAACAGTATATAAGTAAATAAGCATTTGCAGATTAAGTCCCACAAGAATATCGGGTAGCTTAAACACCTTTGTGCCTGTTTTATAATCCACAATACGGACAAAATCACTATATATATCTACACGGTCAATACTGCCGCGAAGCTGCATTTCGCCACTTTCCGAGAAGGGTACTTTAACGGTAGATATTGTTCCCTCTTTTCCTATTTTAAGCTCGAAAAATTCAGGGCGGAATTTAGACTGTGCCATTTCATTTACAATATGCGCAGCAACATCCTTAAGCGACGCAGAAATAAGCTTCACTATAAACTCAATTCTCGGCGTAACAATGCGCTCGTAGCCGTCTATTAGAGATAGATACTCTGAAACAAGCTCGTCCACCCGCGCATCGGATTTCTCGCGAGTATATACCGAAAACTCACCCAAATATCTCTTAACAAGATTCTCGAGCACATAGTGAGAGAGTGTGCCGCGCTGCAAAACATCAAATTCGGCCGGCTGAATCTTTTTAAGCCCCAAGCCATAGCGACAAAAATACGAAAACCTACAACGGTGGAAGGTATCGAAGCCCGTTGCCGAAATATTGATTTTATCACCAAAAAGTCTAAACGCATTTTCCTTTGAAACCTCGGCATCCTGCTTTGAGAAGTCTTTAACAGTTTCCGCGATATTAAGGATTTCTCGATCGCCCAGCGCCTCTTTTAGAGTTAAAAAGGCTTCCTTATCATAAGCAAAACTGCGGAACATACTATTTTTGAGAGTTGTAAGTGTTTCGGGCAGACAGTCGCCACTAAATTGCTTGGAATTATATACCCTTTTAGAAATGTTTGGACACTTTTCCGCAAGCTCGCTTATTATTTGCGAGGGCTCGAGCGCCATACCGCTGTTATCGGCGGCGCTATAAGTAATATAAAGCTGCTGTGTTGCACAGCAAAGACTTGTATAAAGCAGATATTCTTCATCGATAACCGATGTCATTCCGTAATCAGGGATTTCAAGACCGCTTTTAATAAGCGTCTCGCGCTCGTTGCCGGCAAAAACTCCACTCGCTGCAATTTTGGCCGGGAACACACCTTGATTAACCCCCATTACAAAGGCAATTTTGGGGCGCGACGGTTTAATTCGGTCGGCAGAACCGAAGGTTACCTCATCAACCGTTTGTGGGATATTACCAACCGATATGAATTCAATCGAATTTTTCCAAAGTTCTATATAATCAGAAGCCGAAAATTCGGAATTTGGCAGACATTTTACCATACTGTCAAGCTGCTCCATTGCCGCATCCCAGCTTTGCCGCAGCTCATCAGCTTCGGTATGTAGGCTACCGTTTTCGCATTCTTGAAGGCGCACCTTCAAATGCTCGGCAACGCGACATTCCTCCAGAAGCTTTACTATAGCCTGCGACATTTCCTTGGGTGTTCCCGAAAACCTTTTGCTAAAGCTTAAAATAGGCTTAATCGCTTTACTTCTTAAAGAATTAAGGCGATTTAGTTTTTCTGTCGCCGCCTCGTTTTCAGTTTGCTCATCACTCGCTACAAATCCCTCGGGATTCATAGTAAAATCATTTACCCAATCCCCACCCTTAACATTCCAAAGGTAGGTGTAATTTTCGAGCTCTGCCAGCTCGTCCACCGACATATCGGTAAGCGAGGTTTTATGAAAATTGTAAATTTCATCGGTCGAAAGTGAGTGTGCAAGCGATAACGCCGAATTTATAAATGCAAAAAGCGGCTGATGCACAATCTTCTTGCGCTTATCAGTGAAACAGAACACTCCATTATCAGCACAGTGCTTTTCGATATATTTCTGATAAAGCTCATCATTTCTTGCTATTATTACAAAATCACGGTATCTATAGCCTTCCTCGCGCACTAAACGGCGAATGGTTTTGGCAATAAACTCGGCCTCATCGGAATAGCTTTCACATTTAACTATAGAAAGCCCCTCCGTCGCCGACATCTCGCCCCCTAAACTCACATATCTCTCGAGCGCTTTAATGCCGCTGCTTTTATAAAAATTATCGGTAAGCTTTTGCGGCTCATCAATTTTTACCGAATATTTATTTGCTATATCGCAAATCCTTTTAACCGTTTTATTAACATTAGAGAATACCGATAGTTCGGCGCTTTCTAAATCATCTGTTGTTACGGCAAAGGTTACCTCATCAGCTTGCGATACAATTCGTTCAATAATTTTATACTGCTGACCTGTGAAATTTTTAAAGGAATCTATATAAACATTTTTACCTTCGAATAGTTTATAATCGAGTAACTTATCATTAAGTCTTGAAAGGTCGTCAGTCGGGTCTAAAAACGCATTCCCAAGCAGCGCATTATAAGCCGAGAATATAACGGAAATATCCTCAAGCTTGGCTTTTAAATATGCACTTTCTATTCCTTCGGCTGCCGCTAATATTTCTTCGGGTGAAATGGCTGCTGTTTTAAATTCGGTAACAGCTGTAATTATATTTCCGGTGAAACGCACCGAGCCCACATATTTATCCCAAAGTTTCAGCTTATCCTTAACTCCAGACAAAGCTCTGTTCATCAATATCACACGGTCGGAATCAGTAATATTATTCGCTACCCTGCCGCCCGCTTTGCGGGTGATTTCATCATACATACGGGTAAAGCTGATAACCGATACATCCGTACCTGCCCTATCGCCGAGCGCCTCAAGCAATGCACGCTCGCTTTGGAAAGTGAATTGCTCGGGAACAAGCAAAACTGCTTTTTTGCCCGCCTTGGCATCTACAGTAATGCGATTTATTATATTATAGCTTTTGCCTGAACCTGCGCGGCCATAGATAAATTTAAGCATATTTTTCACCTCTTAACTATTGTACCATTTTATTATACAAATTTCAAATACCAAATATGGTACACAAGAAAATAATTCCTGCAATTCCGGGAAGACCATAAACGGCAGTAGTGGTAACAGAATAAGGATTAATTGGAACATACACCCCCGAAAATGGCGCAGTAAGGTTAACTATTGCAAGTGCTATAAAGGAAACCAGCAAGAGATAGAATGCATTTTTTAAGGGCTTGCCCGTTTTATATAAAAAAACAAAAATAGAAATGAGCGTTATTACCAGAATTATATACAAAATTATTTCTATAAGCTTCATTCAAAATCCCCCTCAAAAAATTATATTAAAAAGCCCCGCAGTTAATGCAGGGCTTTTATATTTTAAAATGTTATCATCAAAACCGAGGCAAATACAAAAATGTTTTTGTTATCGGCAACAGTTTTTACTGCTGTTGCGTCCGGATACCAACAGCCCCACTCGTCTATAACGAGCTTTGAGCAATATCCACCATTCTTATCGGCTCTGTCCATAATGTCCGTAAATATTAAGGGAGATTTTAGCGATAAAAGCACCGCTTACTATTTAATCAATTCTTTAAGCTGCGCTACCTTATCGGTCTTCTCCCAAGGTGCTCCCAAATCCTCGCGTCCGATATGTCCGTAGGCTGAAAGTTCTTTATAAATCGGTGCGCGAAGTCCCAAATTTTTAATAATTGCAGCAGGACGTAAATCAAACACCTTGCCTACTGCCTCGGCGATAACCTCATTTTCCACAACGCCTGTGCCAAAGGTATCCACCATTACAGAAACGGGCTTTGCAACACCTATGGCGTATGCTAGCTGAATTTCGCATTTTTTTGCAAGCCCTGCGGCAACGATATTTTTAGCAACATATCGCGCAGCATAAGCAGCCGAGCGATCAACCTTTGTAGGGTCTTTACCCGAGAACGCGCCGCCACCATGACGGGCTACACCACCATAAGTATCAACAATAATTTTTCTGCCTGTAAGGCCAGTATCACCCTGGGGTCCGCCAATCACAAAGCGACCGGTAGGGTTGATATGTATTTTTGTATCATTATCAAAAAGTTCCGCGGGGATAATGGGTTTTATTACAAATTCTAAAATATCTGCACGCAGAACTTCAAGTTGAACATCGGCGCTATGCTGACTCGATACTACTACAGTATCAATTCTTGTGGGTACACCATCATTATATTCAACCGTTACCTGCGTTTTACCGTCAGGTCTTAAATAAGGCAACACACCATCTTTTCTAACAGCTGTTAATCTTTTTGCCATTTTGTGAGCAAGAGATATTGAAAGAGGCATAAGCTCTTCTGTTTCATCGCAGGCATAACCGAACATCATACCCTGGTCGCCTGCGCCATGAAGGTTAAATTCATCCTGCTCGCCGTTTTTAAGCTCGGCAGATTTATCAACACCCATAGCAATATCGGGCGACTGCTTATCAAGCGCTACCATAACCGCGCAGGTATTGCCATCAAAGCCCGCCTCGGCAGAATTGTAGCCGATTTCACAAACAGTATCACGCACAATTTGAGGAATATCCACTTGCGCTGTTGTTGTTATTTCTCCCATAACTGTTACTACACCCGTTGTGCAGAAGGTCTCGCAGGCTACGCGAGCATTTTTATCCTGTGCAAGGATAGCATCCAACACCGAGTCAGATACTCTATCACACACCTTATCGGGATGCCCCTCGGTTACAGATTCAGATGTAAATAAATATTTCGACATAATGACCTCCAAAAAAATAGCCGCCTCAAAAGAAGCGGTAAAAATTTACCTCATCTTTCGGATAATTTCCGCAGGAATTAGCACCTTGAACAAATCAGGTTGCCGGGCTTCACAGGGCCTGTCCCTCAGCCGCTCTTGATAAGGAAGATATTTTGTTTTCAAGCAAGAATATTATAACATAAAAGCGAAATATGTCAACTAAAAAATTTCAAAAACTCCGTTGAGTCCCAGTGTTACACCAAGAATTGCCAAAACTATCAGCAACACACACACAACCGCCATTATAACCGTGCGAAGCGCAAAGCCCTCGTTTCCCCTGTTTTTAATTATGTTCATACGCTTAAGAGCCGTTGTTACCGGCTTATATAAAAGCATTGTGAAGGATGCATTTATTATTGTTTTTGCGGCGTTAAACGGCAATAACAGCGGTAAAATCATATTAATAACTGCTGCGCGATCAACCCCCATATAAAAGGGTGTAATAAAGATATTTGCAGTGATCATAACGGCGATTACCGAAAGTATTGCGAACACAAGAGAGAGTATAGCCCCAAAAAAGGTTCTTTTGTGCTTATATATCAGACCGCAAACAAAACTGAAGGTACCGCTTGCCAAAAAATTCATAATTAAACCATAAACTCCGGTTTGGCTGAAGGTTAAGAACTCCAAAAAAGCTACGGTTGCAGAAGCAGCAACACCATAAAGCGGACCATAAATCAAGGCAGCAAGGGCGATTACCGCATCCTTGAAATCGAAGGTCAAAAAGCTAACCCGGAAGCTGCAAACAAAGGTAAGCAAAAAGCCTGCGGCTGCGAGAACGCCGGTTACGGATAATGCTTTAGCATCAATTTTCTTTTTCATAACGCCTCCAAAAAAGTTAGCCCCGATATATAAAATATCGGGGCGAAATAATAACTATACTTTCTTTCATCCGGACTATACCGTCGGCTTCGGAATTGCACCGAATCGGCTCTAATAAATAGAGTTAGTGGGCTATACCACCGGTGAGGAATTTCACCTCGCCTCGAAACTGATAAAATTATATTACAAATATATTCATTTGTCAATAAAATATCCCTGATTTAACAATCAAAATAACTACTGCAATTATATATACACAAATAAGCGGCAGACCAAGCATAAACCTTTTATGCCTGGTTTTATGGTGAAATGCAAGCATTGATGAAAGCATACCAAATGCTCCACCCATAAATGCTATAAAAAACAGGCTTTTTTCGCTTATGCGACGCTTTTTAAGCTTGGCAAAGCGTTTATCGCACGCCGCCATGACAAAGGCTACAATATTTATACCAAGTAAATATAAAAACAATAATTTAATTTCCATATTGCCCCTTAATAAAATTCAGCAACCTGCTTTTCGGGCGGTGTTGTAATAGCCACCGAAATCGCCTCCAAGACAGGACCTTTATTTTTATATGCCGCATGCTTTTTAAGAACAATTTTAGCCGTTAGCATAATCCAAGATTTATTTTCAAGTTCTTCGGCATTCTTATAGTCGCAAACTATACCCGCGTACTGAATATCATCAGCACAGCATGTCATAAGCGGTCTACCTATAACAAATGAGCCCTTGGGGACCTTTTCGTTTTTAGCCACAAGGCCCTTGAATTTAACAGTTTTACCGCTATATTCCTCTAGCTTTTCGGTAAGGTCGCGATACCAAAGAGCGTAGTCAATATCTTTAATTTCAACAACGGGGGCATTAATATCAAATGGGAGCGGGTCTTTAATATCGTCGTAGGTAACAGTACCGTCCGCCCTCTCGTACGCTATATTACAGCGGCGATTAACTCCTCGAACAATTTTATGCAATGCCATCATATCGCAGCTATCACTAAAACGGTTAAAAACTACTAGCTCACAGGTTGATAGCTTATCAAAAACAAGACTACGCATATTGGCATTAAAGGACGGGAAGGTGTTAGCATCGGCAAACATAAACTCCTGTGCGATTATCCAATTTTCAGGGAGATTTTCGAACAAATCCTTAAGCTGCCACATTCCGTTATATTCAACTATAACGCGCTCGGCCTTGTATTTTTTCTGCAGCCCCTCCAAAATATCGGGGTCTAGCATTTCGGGCTCAATTACCTCGATATAAACACTATCCGCGGTAAATTCGCTCGGTTTATACTCCTCTTCGCCCTCTTCGCAGAGCAAAAGAAGTGTTCTTTCCCCTGTGTTAAAGCGCGCATCGGTCAAGGTTTCATGAATGAATTTAGTTTTTCCTGCCTCTAAAAAGCCTGTAAATAAATAAACGGGAATATCCATTATATTTCACCTATGCATTAAAAAGTTCTTCTATAGCGTTTTTATTGATTCCAGAGCCTATCACACAAACTCTGCCGATAACCTCGGCTACGCCGTCGCGCAGTTCTTTTTCCTCGGGCACATAATCAAAATGAAGCCAACTTTCCCCTTCTGCATTTGCAACATAGCCCTTTGCGCGCAAGACCATACCGAATCTTTCTTTATTATCGAGCAGGTCAAGTATATCGCTAATTTCTTCTACAGTATACTTTTTAGCAGTTGTAATACCAACGCTTTCAAAAACCTCGTCGGCGTGGTGATGTCCGCATTCGCAGTGTTCATCGTGATGATGCTCGTGGTGGTGTCCACATTCGCAATGTTCATCGTGATGATGCTCATGGTGATGTCCACACTCGCAATGTTCATCGTGGTGATGCTCATGGTGGTGTCCACATTCGCAGTGTTCATCATGGTGATGCTCGTGGTGATGCCCGCATTCACAGTGTTCATCGTGGTGATGCTCGTGGTGGTATCCACATTCACAATGTTCATCGTGGTGATGATGGTGGTGCCCGTGAATCAGCTCGTTTTCAAGGGCATCGGTTTTTTCAATAGCCGAAAGAATCTTTTCTCCTGAAAGCATCGCCCAATCGGTTGTAACAACAGTTGCGCCTTCATTCTTTTCTCGAATAAGCTCAAGCACGGCTTTAATTTTATCATCATCCAGCTCTGCTGTACGACTCAAAATTATTGCATCTGCATTCTCCAGCTGATTATTATAGAACTCACCGAAATTTTTTATATACATTTTGCATTTTTTGGCATCTGCTACGGTTACTGCACTACCTAAAACGGCATTTTCATTATCAAGTGCCAAAACAGCATTTTTCACATCACTTAATTTACCGACACCCGAAGGCTCAATTATAATTCTATCTGGGGAGAATTCAGTTATCACCTTTTCGAGGGCTTCTTTAAAATCTCCAACAAGACTGCAGCAAATGCAACCTGAATTCATTTCGGTTATGTTAATACCCGCATCCTTTAAAAATCCGCCGTCAATACCAATTTCACCAAACTCATTTTCAATTAAAACAAGTTTTTCACTCTTGTATGCCTCTTTGATAAGCTTTTTGATAAGAGTGGTCTTTCCAGCGCCAAGAAAGCCTGAAAAAATATCGATTTTTGTCATATTATCATTCCTTTGATTTAATATATATATTATACTATTAAATCTAAAATTTTGCAACAAAAAGGCGCTAGCACTTTCGTGCTAACGCCAAAATAATCACTTAAATCATTCTTACCTTAATAACACCGTCAATAGCTGTTAACTGATTGTAAATGGTATCATAATCAGCCTCGTCGATATCAAGCATTGTGTAAGCAACATCGCCACGCGACTTATTAAGCAGATTTTCAATATTAACATTGTCGCCTGCTACGGTCGAAGTAATAGAAGTAAGCATATTCGGAACATTCTTATGAATTATGCAGATTCTCTTATCACCGCTTCTGGGCATAGAAATTGCGGGAAGGTTAACAGAATTTTCAATGTTACCGTTCTCGATATAATCCATAAGCTCTTTTGCAGCCATTTTAGCACAGTTATCCTCCGATTCGGGGGTCGATGCACCAAGGTGAGGAATAGCGATAACACCACCCACACCGAGCAGCTCATCGGTCGGGAAATCGGTTACATACGAAGCTACCTTGCCCGCCTCAAGAGCAATAATCATATCGGCAGAATTTACAAGGTCGGCACGAGAGAAGTTGAGAATTCTAACCTCATCCTTCATAAGTGCAATTGCTTCGCTATTTATAAAGCCCTTTGTATCGGGAGTTAGCGGTACATGAATAGTGATATAATCGCACTTTTCGTAAATTTCCTTGATATCTGCAATATACACGGCATTATGGGTTAAATTCCAAGCCGATTTAACCGAAAGGAATGGGTCGTAACCATAAACCTTCATACCAAGTGCGTTGGCAGCATTAGCTACAAGAACACCGATGGCACCAAGACCGATAACACCTATGCTCTTACCACGAATTTCAGGACCTGCAAAGGCGCTTTTGCCCTTTTCAACCATTTTTCCTACATCTGCTCCGTTACCCTTTAGGGTTTTCGCCCACTCGATAGCGGGAACAATTTTACGGGATGCGAGTAAAAGACCGGCAACTACCAATTCCTTAACTGCATTAGCGTTAGCGCCCGGAGTATTGAAAACTGCAATACCCTCATTGGTGCAGCGTTCAATCGGAATGTTGTTTGTACCGGCACCTGCTCTGGCAATGGCAAGTAACGATGCATCAAATTCTACATCGTGAAGCGCTGCAGAACGAACAATAGCACCGACAGGGTTATCAATTTCATCGGCGATAGCATAATTATCGGTAAACTCGGTAAGGCCTACCTTTGAAATTTTATTGTATGTTTTAATGTTATACATAATTAAGCATTCTCACTTTCAAATTTCTTCATAAACTCAACGAGTTTCTCAACGCCCTCCACAGGCATAGCATTATAAATAGAAGCACGCATACCACCAACGCTTCTATGACCTTTTAGGTTAACAAATCCGGCTTCTTTAGACTCCTTAACAAATTTAGCATCGAGCTCATCATTACCTGTAATAAAGGGAACATTCATTAATGAACGGTCCTCGGGAACAACAGTGCCCTTGAAAAGCTTACTGTTATCAAGGAAATCATAGAGGATTTTTGCCTTTTGGCGGTTGATTTCAGCGATTTTCTCAAGACCACCAAGTTCTTTAATCCATTTAAATACAAGTCCTGCAATATAGATAGTGTAGCAAGGAGGTGTATTGAACATAGACTCATTTTCACTATGAGTAGCATAGTTGAGCATTGTGGGGGTAATTTCCATAGCGTTGCCGATTAAATCCTTACGGATAATAACAATAGTAAGACCTGCGGGTGCAACATTCTTTTGAGCACCTGCATAAAGCACGCCGAATTTCGAAACATCAATCGGTTCAGAAAGAATGCAGGAAGAAATATCTGCAACAAGAGGAATGTCGCCTGTTTCGGGAAGATTATTCCACTTTGTACCATAAATTGTGTTATTCATACAAATATGAACAAAATCTGCATCAGGGTCGAAATCGGCAGCAGTTACCTTCGGAATATAAGAATATGTTTTATCAGCCGAAGATGCCACTGCTCTGGCGGCGCCGTAACGAGCAGCCTCTTTATATGCCTTGTTTGCCCACTGACCTGTGATAACGAAATCAGCCTTACCATTCTTTGTCATAAGGTTGAGCGGAATCATTGCAAATTGTGTTGAAGCGCCACCCTGCAGGAAAAGCACCTCATAATTATCAGGAATATTCATAATTTCTCTTAAATCAGCCTCGGCTGTTTTAATAATTGCATCATATTCCTTTGAGCGGTGGGACATTTCCATAACCGACTGACCACTATTTCCATATTCAAGCATTTCTGCTGCTGCAGTTTTAAGAACTGCCTCAGGTAACATAGACGGACCTGCACTAAAATTGTAAACTCTTGCCATAACAAGACCTCCTAAAAATATTATACCTCCATATTATATATGCAAAACGTCATACTGTCAACACATTTGTTAATTTATTGTCAATGTTTTTGCGGATTTGTTTATTTTTGTAGAATAGTTTGTTAATTTTTTAACATATTTAGATAAAAAAAGGCAGCAGGTTTCCCTACTGCCTTAAATTTAATTAGCCGTTGATAGCGGTAACAACGCCAGAACCTACGGTTCTGCCACCCTCACGGATAGCGAAGCGGAGACCCTCTTCTACAGCGATAGGAGTGATGAGTTCAACATCCATCTCTACATTATCGCCAGGCATGCACATCTCTGTGCCTGCAGGAAGAGAAACTACACCGGTAACGTCGGTAGTTCTGAAATAGAACTGAGGACGATAGTTGTTGAAGAACGGAGTATGACGGCCGCCTTCTTCCTTAGTCAGAACGTAAACCTGACCGTGGAACTTGGTGTGGGGGTTGATTGAGCCGGGTTTGCAGAGAACCTGACCACGCTCAATCTCAGTACGCTGAACACCACGGAGAAGAGCACCGATGTTATCGCCAGCCTCAGCATAGTCGAGGATCTTGCGGAACATTTCGATACCAGTAACAACAGTCTTCTTTCTCTCATCGGTAAGACCAATGATTTCAACTTCTTCAGAAGTTCTGAGCTGACCACGCTCAACACGACCGGTAGCAACAGTACCACGACCGGTAATGGTGAAAACGTCCTCAACAGGCATAAGGAATGCCATGTCAGCCTTACGATCAGGAGTAGGAATGAAGCTGTCAACAGCATCCATAAGCTCAGCGATAGGAGCATAAGCAGCATCGTTAACATCAGAGGGAGCCTCGAGAGCCTTAAGAGCAGAGCCCTTGATGATAGGAGTATCATCGCCGGGGAACTCATACTTATCAAGAGTCTCACGGATTTCCATCTCAACGAGCTCGAGAAGCTCTTCATCGTCTACCTGGTCGCACTTGTTCATGAATACAACGATTGCAGGAACGCCAACCTGACGAGCAAGGAGAAGGTGCTCCTTGGTCTGAGCCATCGGGCCATCAGTAGCAGCAATAACAAGGATACCGCCGTCCATCTGAGCAGCACCAGTGATCATGTTCTTAACATAGTCAGCGTGTCCAGGGCAGTCAACGTGAGCGTAGTGACGAGCGTCAGTCTCATACTCAACGTGAGCGGTGTTAATTGTGATACCACGCTCTCTCTCTTCGGGAGCCTTATCGATGTTTGCATAATCCTCGAAAGCAGCCTGTCCCTTTAATGAGAGATACTTTGTGATAGCAGCAGTAAGAGTGGTCTTACCGTGGTCAACGTGACCGATGGTACCAATGTTTACGTGGGGTTTGGTACGTTCAAATTTAGCCTTTGCCATTTGAATTTCCTCCTAAAATAGTTTTTTGATAAAAGTTTTAACTTTCTAAACAATAGTTTAGCAAATTTTAATTGATTTTGCAAGTCCTAATTTAATAAAATTAGTCTTTCTTAGCTCTGGATGAGATAATTTTCTCTGAAATGCTCTTCGGAACAGCCTTGTAGCCATCGGGCTCCATTACATACTGACCGCGACCCTGTGTTTTAGAACGAAGGTCGGTAGCATAACCGAACATATCTGCGAGCGGAACATGAGCATTAATCTGCTTAATATTTCCTCTATCCTCGAAGCCTAAAATTTCGCCACGGCGAGCAATTAAGTCGCCCTGAACGGTACCGAAGTAATCTTCAGGTACGTTTACAGCAACCTTCATGATGGGCTCAAGTAATACGGGATCAGCCTTGCGGGCAGCCTCTTTAAATGCCATAGAACCGGCAATCTTAAACGCCATTTCTGAAGAGTCAACTTCGTGGTAAGAACC
>JAZRMU010000021.1:0-4988 GCA_045647785.1 Acutalibacteraceae bacterium | reverse complement strand
CTCGCGGGAATTGCCCATTGTTATAAGAATACCTGTTGTGCCGAATTCATACACATGGTGGAAAATATGATTAGTGCGAATTGAGGCAAGATTGCTGATAACTAAACTTGTATGGAACGGGCTCGCATCAATAATAGCCTTTGGCAGCAGACCGTGCTTGTCAAGGAACTTAAACAGCGCAACACCCACAGGCAACACGCCGGGGATACTTAATAAAAACTTAATAAGCTTTTCGGTGCTGTTATTCGAGGCATTAACACGGTTTTCCTCAACATAGTCGTTGATAATATTATTAACATCATCAATCGTATTTTCGTAATCAAAATACATTTTCGACATTGTGCCGTTATCCATTTTACCGCCCTGCAGCACAACCATTCCAACAGCGATTTCGTTTCGCGCATAAATGCGCTTATTAACAATAAAGCGGTTGAGCGACGGAAACTCTGCAAGCGTTCTCAAATATGCTGCCAGAATTACCGCCATGTGGCTAATGGTAACACCATCGTTATTTCTGCGCTCGTTTATGTATTTCTGAATAGGCTCGGCGGGTATATCCAGCTCAATCATATTCATCGAATCATAACGCTTATCCATTATAAAGGGGGCTACGGTATACATAGGGTCCGCATTTTTCACCCTTTTTCCGTCTGCTCTGAATGCCATAAATTTTTCCTCCAAAAATCCTAATATGTGATATTTTACCACGAAATCGCCTTTTTTTCAAGTTTTTTATACATATATGGCATGAGGTGGCTTTAAAAAAACACGCCAATTGGGAGACACTTCGTAAAGAAGTTTCTCCCAACTTTCTTTTTGTATAAAAATTGACACTTTCAGCTTGAAAGTGTCATAATGGGTTATATACTTTGAAATTACACCTAACTCAAAAATAAAAACAATTAGTGATATTGTGAGACAGGTCTCACAGTGATATTTTCTTTTGAAAATCCTCGCCTACGGCGAGATATTTTTAAAAGGAAAGTGATATTGAAACTTGCAGTTTCAGTGATATTATATTCGCTCCTAAAACTCGCAAAGCGAATATAACTTGGGTAAAGCCCAAATATAACTGCGAAGCAATATAACTCGCCAAAGGCGAATATAACTGATGCGCACTTCCTTACGAAGTGCGCATCTTAAGGCGTGCTTTTAATTACTTGTTTGGATTAAAGGTGTTTATAAATTCCTTAATCTGCTTTTCGGTAAGGCTTGGATACTCATCGCCGAACTTTTCATATAACCCATTTTTAATGAGCGCTGTATCGCGGCGAATAATATGCCATTCACGCCACGCTATAATCCCCATCCAAAGGCTGGTCGCCAAAATCACCACCATAGGTATGGCAAACTGCCAATAGAAATCACCGTGCGGGTCAAAGGCGCCCGAGGTTAATATAAGCCCGGGCAGCATAAGGGTCAGCTCAAAGCCGACCGCCAAGCAGTTGCAAACAAAGCTTATAATGGATAATTTAAAAAACATTAGCACAAAACCGACCGCCAGAAAAACTGTAGCTATAACCGTGTTTGAAATTATGCTTTTATCATCGGGCGCATATTTCGGCACAACCGACATATCGAAAATGAGAATTGCATTTATCACCGCCTGGTAGCAAAAAGCGATTATGTAAAACGCCTTAAGCCACTTGTAAAGCTTTTCGCTCGTTTTCGGATAGACTATAAAGTTTTTTATGTGATACTGTTCTACAAAGCTTAAAAAGCCCGAATCCTTTGCCATAATTAACACCTCGCATATATTATACCTTTAAAATTAATTCTTGACAAGGGTATTTTTTGCGGGCATAATTATTTTTTGGGAGTTGATTAATTTGAAAACCTTAAATATAGTTATGGTAGAGCCCGAAATCCCGCAAAACACGGGTAATGTTGCGCGCACCTGTGCCGCTACAGGTGCCAGACTTCACCTTGTGGGGCCTATGGGCTTTACTATCGACGATAAAAAGCTCAAGCGTGCAGGACTTGACTATTGGCACCTGCTCGATATAACCTTTTATGATAATTTGGCTGATTTTTTCGAGAAAAATAAAGGGGAATTTTATTTTTTCACAACCAAGGCACTGAACACCCATACAGATGTTGCCTATCCCGATAACTGCTACCTGTTTTTCGGCAAGGAAACCAAGGGTCTACCCGAGGAGCTGTTGCTTAAAAACCGCGAGCGCTGCGTAAGAATTCCGATGATAGATTCTGCCCGCAGTCTCAACCTTTCGAATTCGGTTGCAATAGGGGTTTACGAGGTGCTGCGCCAATGGGATTACCCAAGTCTTCAGAATTTGGGACAATTACACAACTACAAGTGGTAGGCTCGTTAAAATATTGACAAATAAAAATGTTGAATTTTTTCTAAAATGTGGTACAATAATATTATATTAAAAATATAAATCATTTTGAAAGGAAGTTTCACAATGGACGCACTTAACAAAAAGACTATTGAGGATATTGAAGTATCCGGCAAAAAGGTTCTTGTTCGTTGCGATTTCAATGTTCCTATGAAGGACGGAAAAATCACAAGCGACAAGAGAATTATCGGCGCTTTACCCACTATTAAGTATTTGCTTGATAACGGCGCACAGGTTATTCTTTGCTCACACATGGGCAAGCCGCACAGCATCTTCACCGAGGGCTTTGGTCTCTCTAAAAAGGAGAAGAAGGCTGTTGAAGCTCTTCCCGAAAACGAGCGCGCTGCTGCTACTGCCGCTTATTTAGAAAAGGCAAAGGCAGAGGATGCTAAAAAGTTCACCTTAAAGCCGGTTGCCGACCGCTTAAACGAGCTGCTTGGTGAAGGCACAGTTGATTTCGCTTGCGATATTATCGGCGAGTGCGCAAAGAAAAAGGTTGCAGCTCTCACAAACGGCAAGGCTGTATTAATTGAAAATGTACGCTTTGATGCAAGAGAAACCAAGAACGACCCCACCTTCGCAAAGGAGCTTGCATCCCTTGCAGAGCTCTTTGTTAACGATGCATTCGGTACTGCTCACAGAGCACACGCTTCCACCGCAGGTGTTACAGAATATCTTCCCGCTGTTTGCGGCTACCTTATTGAAACCGAAATCAGCGTAATGGGCGGCGCACTTGCTAACCCCAAGCGTCCCTTCGTTGCAGTTCTCGGCGGCGCAAAGGTATCCGACAAAATCGGCGTTATTGAAAATCTTATCGACAAGGTTGATACCCTCATTGTTGGCGGCGGTATGGCTTACACCTTCTTCCGCGCAAAGGGCTTCACCGTTGGTACATTTCTTTGTGAAGAGGATAAAATCGAGCTCGCTGCTTCGCTTATGCAGAAGGCAGAGGAAAAGGGCATTCGCTTCCTCCTCCCCATTGATAACCGTCTTGGTAATGAGTATGATGAAAACACTCCTGTTACCATCACTGATTCCTGGGCTATTCCGGACGACAAGATGGGTCTTGACATCGGTCCTAAAACCGAAGCTTTATTTGCAGAGGCAATGGTAGGAGCCGGCACCGTTATCTGGAACGGACCTATGGGTGTTTCGGAGTGGAAGAACTTTGCTTCCGGTACCGAAAGCGTAGCAAAGGCAGTTGCTGATTCCGGCGCTATTTCGATTATCGGCGGCGGCGACTCTGCTGCAGCTGTTCAGAAGCTCGGCTATGCTGATAAGATGACCCACATTTCAACCGGCGGCGGCGCTTCTCTCGAATTCCTTGAGGGTAAGGTACTCCCCGGCATTGCAGCTTTAAACGATAAATAATTTAAACGACTTTGTAGGGGCGAGCTTCGCCCCTACATTTGTGATAAAGGAGAAATTAAAATGAACAAAAATCTTCGTAAAGCAGTTATCGCAGGTAACTGGAAAATGAACAAAACCCCCGCAGAGACCACAGCTCTCATTAACGAAATGAAGCCCCTCGTAGCAGGTGCTGACTGCGATGTTGTTCTCTGTGTTCCCTTTGTTGATATCGCAGCCGCTACCGAGGCTGCCAAGGGCTCCAACATCAAAATCGGTGCAGAAAATGTGCACTTCAAGGCTTCCGGCGCCTACACAGGCGAGATTTCTGCCGAAATGCTCACAGCCTGCGGCGTGGAGTATGTTGTTATCGGACATAGCGAGAGAAGACAGTACTTCGGCGAAACCGACCAGACCGTTAACCTTCGCACACTCGCTGCTGTTAATGCAGGGCTTACCGCTATCGTTTGCGTTGGCGAAACTCTTGAGCAGCGCGAGCTCGGCTACACCGAAACTCTACTTAAATTCCAGACCAAAATGGCTCTTACAAATGTAACTGCCGAGCAGCTTAAAAATATCATCATCGCCTACGAGCCCGTTTGGGCTATCGGCACAGGCGTTACCGCTACTGCAGAGCAGGCTGATGAGGGTAACGGCTTTGTTCGCGAGGCTATCGCCGAGGTTTACGGTAAAGATGTTGCCGAAACCGTTACAGTTCAGTACGGCGGCTCTATGAACGCTAAAAATGCTGATGAATTAGTTGCAAAGGTAAATGTTGATGGCGGTCTTATCGGCGGTGCTTCGCTGAAGGCAGAGGATTTCGCGGTTATTGTTAAAGCCGCTTCTAAATAATTTTTCAGGTGATTTTAATGAAAAAACCCGTTGTATTATGTATTATGGACGGCTTTGGTATACGCGATACTGCTGAAGGCAACGCTATACACACAGCCAAAACCCCTAATCTTGATAAGCTTTTCGCTTCTAACCCCTTCACCACTATCGGCGCTTCGGGACTTGATGTTGGTCTGCCCGACGGTCAGATGGGTAACAGCGAGGTAGGACACACCAATATAGGTGCCGGTCGCGTTGTTTATCAGATGCTTGTTAAAATTTCAAAGTCGATTAAGGATGGCGATTTCTTCGGTATCGCTGCTCTTAAAAACGCTATCGATAACTGCAAGCAGCACGGCACGGCGCTTCACCTTATCGGCCTTTTGTCCGATGGTGGCGTGCACAGCCATATCGAGCACCTTTATGGTCTTTTAGAGCTTGCCAAGCGCG
>JAZRMU010000020.1:0-11198 GCA_045647785.1 Acutalibacteraceae bacterium | reverse complement strand
GACATCATAAGAATGGAGACCTGTTGTTGGCTCATCCAGAATATATATGGTCTTGCCTGTTGAACGCTTTGACAGTTCGGTAGCGAGCTTTACACGCTGCGCCTCACCGCCCGAAAGCGTTGTTGCGGGCTGACCGATTTTTATATAACCAAGACCGACATCAAAAAGAGTCTGCAGCTTGCGTTTGATTTTTGGTACGGCTGAAAAGAATTCAAGTCCCTCTTCAACCGTCATCTCAAGCACATCGTAAATATTTTTACCCTTATACCTTACCTCGAGCGTTTCTCGGTTATAACGCTTACCCTCGCAAACCTCGCAGGGCACATAAATATCAGGCAAAAAGTGCATTTCAATTTTAAGGATTCCGTCTCCCTCACAGGCTTCGCAACGACCACCCTTAACATTAAAGGAAAATCTGCCCGCACTATAGCCTTTTGATTTAGCATCCTTGGTAGATGCAAATAACTCACGGATATCACCGAAAACACCTGTATAGGTGGCGGGATTCGAGCGCGGCGTTCTACCGATTGGCGACTGGTCAATATCTATAATCTTATCAAGATTTTCGTAGCCCGTTATCTCTTTAAACTTACCCGGGAAGGTCTTGGCGCGGTTAAGCTCATGAGATAAGAACTTCTGCAAAATTTCGTTTATAAGTGAAGATTTACCCGAGCCCGAAACACCAGTAACACAGGTAAAGGTGCCTAGCGGGAATTTTACATTAACATTTTTAAGGTTATTCTCGGCAGCACCCTTAATTTCAAGGAAATTGCCATTACCCGAACGGCGCTCACTCGGCACGGGGATTAGTCGCCTGCCCGAGAGATAATCGGCAGTAAGGGAATTTTTGCACTTTTGAAGCTCGTCCACCGTACCCGAAAAGACAACCTCGCCGCCATGAATACCGGCACCGGGTCCTATATCTGCAACATAATCGGCAGCGCGGATAGTATCCTCATCGTGCTCTACAACAATAAGCGTGTTTCCAAGGTCGCGCAGATGCTTGAGTGTTTCGATTAGCTTTTCATTGTCGCGTTGGTGGAGTCCAATACTCGGTTCATCAAGGATATAAACGACGCCTGTAAGACCCGAGCCAATTTGAGTAGCCAAGCGAATACGCTGACTTTCTCCTCCTGAAAGCGTTCCCGACTCTCTTCCCAGGGAAAGATAATCGAGGCCAACACTTTTCAAAAAATTCAGACGGGCTTTTATCTCCTTTAAAATAGGCAGGGCGATTTGAGCCTTGAACTCGGTGAAGCGGAGCGCATCTATAAAGCCAATTAACTCCTCAACCGACAATTCACAAATTTCATAAATGCTTTTTCCGCCGACAGTGATAGCCAGAGCCTCTTTCTTAAGGCGAGTGCCCTTGCATTCCGAGCACTCACACTCATTCATATATCCCTCTATTTCTCGGCGCGAAAGCTCACTTTTAGATTCACGATAACGGCGTTCAAGATTGTTAATAACTCCCTCAAAATCCGAATAAAATTCACCGCCGCCCCAGGTATCGGAACGGAAAAGTCGTATTTTTTCACCCTTGGTACCGTAAAAAAGCATATCCTTGGCTTCCTTGGATAAATCCTTAAACGGTGTGTTGATATCAAAGCCCAAATGGTCGGCAACACCCTTGAAATACATAGCCGCTATTGTGCCCTGATTAGGCTGAAACCAAGAATTAATCCCCCACCCCGAAGCGCGAATTGCACCATCTAGAATGGATTTTGTTTCATCCGCCAGAATAAGGCGCGGGTCAACCTTCATAAATTTACCGATGCCTGTGCAGGTAGGACACGCACCCGCGGGGCTGTTAAAGGAAAATAGCGTGGGTGTGATTTCGGGCAATGAAATATTATGCTCATCACAAGCATAGTTCTGCGAATAGGTCAGCGTTTCGCCACCTATAACATCTATATTAATTATTCCGCCTGTAAGCTCGGCAGCTGTTTCAATGCTGCCTGAAAGTCTACTTTTTATATCAGCTTTTACGCTTAAGCGGTCGATAATCACATCGATATAATGCTTTTTATTCTTTTCGAGCTTAATCTCATCAGATAAATCATAAATGCTGCCATCAATTTTAACTCTGACATAACCCGATTTGCGCATCTGCTCGAGTTCCTTTTGATACTCGCCCTTTCTGCCACGAACAATCGGCGCCATAACCTGAATTTTTGTGCCTTCGGACAAATGCATTACGCTGTCAACAATCTGGTCGGTCGTTTGCTGACTGATTTCCTTGCCGCATATCGGACAATGCGGAACACCGACACGGGCAAATAGCAGACGCAGATAGTCATAAATCTCGGTAATTGTGCCAACGGTTGAACGCGGGTTTTTAGAGGTAGTTTTTTGGTCGATAGATATGGCGGGAGAAAGCCCCTCAATAGATTCAACATCGGGCTTTTCCATTTGACCTAAAAACATACGCGCGTAGCTTGATAATGACTCCACATAGCGGCGCTGACCCTCGGCATAAATAGTATCAAAGGCAAGCGAAGATTTACCCGAGCCCGAAAGGCCTGTGAAAACCACAAGCTTATCACGCGGGATAGTTAAATCTAAATTTTTAAGGTTGTTTGCCCTTGCTCCTTTAATTTTAATTTCAGTTAATGCCATTTAAAAACCTCGCAAAAATATATTCCTTTATATTTTAACCTTTTTTATTTTAAATGTAAACATTTTTCTCAAAAAAATAACGGGCAGACAAAACTACCCGTTAAAATTTAATTATTCCTTAAGCTTTGCGATTTTATCACGCAGATATGCGGCGTGCTCAAATTCGAGCATCTTTGCTGCCTCGCGCATCTCGCTCGAAAGAACCGCAATAAGTTTTTCACGCTCGGCTTTAGGCATCTTTTTGTAATTTTCCTCGCCGTTGTCAGATTTCGGCGTGATTTCAATAATATCACGAACATCCTTAACAATGGTCTTGGGGGTTATGCCGTTTGCCTTGTTGTAGGCATCCTGAATGCTGCGGCGGCGCTCGGTTTCGAGTATGGCATTTTCCATTGAACGAGTAACGCTATCGGCATACATAATAACCTCGCCCTCGGCATTTCGGGCAGCACGACCAATGGTTTGTATAAGCGAGGTTTCACTTCTGAGAAAGCCCTCTTTATCGGCATCGAGTATGGCCACGAGCGATACCTCGGGGATATCAAGACCCTCTCGCAGCAGGTTAATGCCAACCAGAACATCGAACTTGCCAAGGCGCAGGTCGCGAATAATCTCCATTCGCTCAATAGTGTCAATGTCATAGTGCATATAGCGCACCTTTATATCAAGATTTTCAAGATACTCTGTTAAATCTTCCGCCATTTTCTTGGTGAGCGTGGTAACAAGCACCCTCTCGTTACGCTCGGTACGCATATTGATTTCGGACACAAGGTCATCAATCTGCCCATCGGACGGGCGCACCGAAATTTTCGGGTCTAAAAGCCCTGTTGGGCGGATAACCTGCTCAACTATCCTAGCCGCCTTATCCTTTTCAAAATCTCCCGGTGTTGCCGATACAAAAACCGCTTGATTGATATGCTTATAATATTCATCAAAATTAAGCGGGCGGTTATCAAGGGCTGATGGCAGACGAAAGCCAAACTCAACAAGGTTTTCCTTTCGTGCCCTATCCCCACCATACATACCTCGTACCTGCGGCAGCGTTACGTGTGATTCATCAACAAACAACAAAAAATCATCTGGGAAATAGTCAAGAAGTGTAAAGGGTGTTGAGCCTGCAGGTCTACCTGACAGCACACGTGAGTAGTTTTCAACGCCCTTGCAGGTGCCAATTTCACGCAGCATTTCAACATCATACTCGGTACGCTGGCGAATGCGCTGTGCCTCTATCAGTTTGCCGGACTCCTCGAACTCCTTAACACGCTGCTCCATTTCTTCCTCAATGTTTTTAAGTGCATCCTCCATTTTATCGGGCGGCACAATATAATGTGAAGCGGGATAAATTGCAATATGCGAAAGCAGATTTTTAACCTCCCCTGTGAGGGTGTTAA
Source organism: Acutalibacteraceae bacterium (assembly GCA_045647785.1). Classification (GTDB taxonomy): domain Bacteria; phylum Bacillota; class Clostridia; order Oscillospirales; family Acutalibacteraceae; genus SIG565. Next base: position 7,188 of record JAZRMU010000020.1, on the reverse strand, counting down.
TTTCGCACATACGGTCGATTTCATCGCCAAAAAATTCAACCCTTATTGCAGTTCCATAGGAATATGCGGGATAGATTTCAACAACATCACCTCGAACGCGAAACTTGTTGCGGGTAAAGTTAATATCGTTACGCTCGTACTGCAAATCAACAAGCTTGTGAATCAGCTCATCTCGCTCCTTTTGCATACCCGTACGAAGGGATATCACCATATTTCGGTAATCAATAGGGTTGCCAAGCGAGTATATGCAGGAAACCGACGCCACGATTATAACATCACGGCGCTCCGAAAGCGCACAAGTGGCAGAATGGCGCAGCTTATCGATTTCATCGTTTATTGCCGAATCCTTTTCGATATAGGTATCAGTTCCGGGAATATACGCCTCGGGCTGATAATAGTCGTAATAGGAAACAAAATATTCAACCGCATTCTCAGGGAAGAATTCGCGAAACTCACTGCATAACTGTGCGGCGAGGGTTTTATTGTGAGCGAGAACGAGGGTGGGACGGTTAACTTTTTCGATAATATTCGCCATTGTAAAGGTTTTGCCCGAGCCGGTAACACCAAGCAAAACCTGCTCTTTTAAGCCACTTTTAATGCCTTCCGAGAGTTTTTCAATAGCTTGCGGTTGGTCGCCTGTAGGACTAAACTTTGAATGTAAAATGAACTTGTCTGGCACATTCTCACTCCTTTCCTTTCTAATTATTTTCTGTTATTTTTACGCTGTAAATTCGCTTGAAATTTGCTGAAAAATTTATCCAAAATGCCATTACACGAATTTAGATCACAAAAATTGTAATCGTAATCTGTACAAAATACTCAGCAAAGTATTTAAGTCGTTTAACCCGCTATCTTAAAGCAAAAAATCACTTTTTGATAAAAATCAAATTCGTGTAAATAAGCTAACTTTTGAAAATTCAACAGGATAACACGAAATAACATGAAACAATATAAGATGAACTTACTCATTCTTATATAAATTATTATAGCATAAATCTGACTACAAGTAAACAAAAAGCAGACGCATTTTCCAGCATCCGCTTTTTTAAATCGTATTTACGTATTAATTGTTAAAAGAATACAGCTTTTGCTTGTTCTTTAATCTCTTTTGAAGCAGCAAACGGAATTCTTGTAGTATATCCGTTTTTGGCGGCTACAATTTTCTTGGTTGGCCATTCAAAAATATCTTTATTCCATTCATTAATGGTATCGTTATAAAGTTCTCTTGCTGCAGTAATTTCTCTTTGTAAGTACATGTTCTGTTGCATTGCATCAGCAATTTCACGATGGGCTTGCAGGTCGGGGTAATTTTCAAAAGCCACATTAATATCTCTTGACATTGTTTCAACCTGACCGCCAAGTTCGTTACGAGCAGCATCGGCGTCACTCGCACTTCCAGATCTAAACTTTGCAATATTCTCAAATGTGCTTTTATCAAGATCTATTGCCTTATCCAAAAGACGTGCACAGTTCTGAAGAACCATAACTCGCTGCTCAAGATAGTTGTCTATCTGAGAAGCATTTCTTTGAATCTTCTGTTGTAACTGATCAAAATGCTTTTGAGCATTAATTTTCATAAATAAAAAGATTAAACCTGGAACTATTCCACAAACCCATAAAATAATTTCGAAAAACTTTGATCCTGCGCCAACCTCAGCAGGGATCTTCTTAACAATAACATTAGTATCAAGACCTTCTTCTCTAACTTCGGGATTAAGTTCATCTAATTGATTTGCCATTTTTATTACTCCTTTTTCATTAAGAATTAAATATGCACAAGCCGTTACGCCTTGCTATAACTGATTTGTTTTCCGCTATTTCATTTGTTGAAATATAGAAGTTATTGCGGGCTTCAAGAGGCAAGTATTCATCCCACTCAACCGGTACATTATGATAATGACCATCGCCGCCACGAACGGAAACAATATCCACTCGTTTTTCTATATCGTAGGAATACGCCGTAATACAAGTCTCATCAATACTATCTTTAGAACTAACAAAGGTTGATTTCAAAATCGCCTGTGTTTTTGTGTTTGGATGCACTACATATTTATGGTCTACGGCGTTCGCGAGAACCTCACATTCCTTAAGCGAATATAACTGCGAATAATCCGGTATAGGTTTTAAAGAATGTACAGGCCTTTCCTGATATACTGGAATAGCCAAGAGAGGCGCAAAATCGAAGTATACTGCTTTAAAGAAGTCAATATTCTTTCCAATAAAATTCTCTTTTATGATATCATAAGAATATGATGTATAATTGCTAGGAAGTAGATTTATAACTCGACCTTGACTATGGTTAGAAATAATTCTATTTGTTCTTTTTGATTTTATAAAATTAAAATCATCGCCATAACCAAGTTTTGAAAGAATTAATGCAACCATATTAGTTTGGGCTAGTGGAGTGAATAGTGTTCTAAACTGAACTTCATTTGTTCTGTCTAATGCGTCGAAAAGGACTTCAAAATCCGAATTTGACATGCTCATAAAATCGCTGTTTTGACTTATTGCTTTGTCCGTTTTTTTCTTAAGTTTCTTTTCTCCACGTTTTACGAATCTTTCGATTTCTTTTTCACTCTTTTGTTCAAGATGCGAAGCATCACGGCTGAACGATAAATCAGGTCCACCTTGTGAACAATAATTCAAAACAACCTGTGTATTATAGAATGGTTTAGGTTTTGTAACCGTTGCATGAAGTGTTTGTGTTCGTGTTCTGGTTCTAATTTTACCATTAACATCGCGATAGTTTTCAGTCCACCGAATTGTTTTGTATCCATGATAAGTCTCAGTTCCCATTGTATGTATAACCTTGTTCTCAAACAAAAATGGATTTTCATTATAATTGCCTGCTAAAACATCAATAGTCGATTGCTCATCTTCGTTGTATTCGATGAAATCGTAATTGATTTTCATATCTGCTTCTTGTTTCACAGAAAAACATTTATCGAAAGAAATCAATGGGATAGTAGATTCAATAATGTTTAATGCATCTCTATCTGTAAACAGTTTATTGAGTGGAAGCATCTGATCATTTGCTTCCGCTAACAATTCTTCTGTTCGTTTATCAGCTTCTTCAATCTTTGTTCTAAGATCCTTAATCTTTGGCGTAGTTTTCAAGATAACAAGAGGAATTAAGAGAACAGTAATACACATTATAACTCTTAAAAACCTCCACCAATTAAGTTTTTTCTTTAACTTGGATAAATTTTCTTTGAATTCGTTGTACAGTCTTACGGTTTCTCGGTTTTGTTCTATATTAATACCTGATTGCTGCACAAGATTTTCAAAAAATTTATTAGTGTTGTCAGAATGAGTATCTTTATATTTGCTATCAAATTCCTCTAATGGATTATATATGACCGTATTCATTTTCTCACCCCTTATTTGACATTATACTACTTTTTTCGCACAAAGTAAAGTTAATAATGAAATAATAAAAATGACCAAAACTCATTTACACGAATTTTGATCACAAAGTCATTTGATTTTTATGGGTTTACGGTGTGTTTTTAGTGTTATGATGTCCGTAAAACCCGCTTAAATACTGGGTTTTCAGATCGTTTCGTATGTTAGGAAACAAAACATTCCACCGCGTTTTCGGGGAAGAATTCGCGAAACTCACTGCATAACTGTGCGGCGAGGGTTTTATTGTGAGCGAGAACGAGGGTGGGACGGTTAACTTTTTCGATAATATTCGCCATTGTAAAGGTTTTGCCCGAGCCGGTAACACCGAGTAACACCTGCTCCTTATCTCCCCTATTAATTCCCTCAACCAACTTGTCAATCGCTTGCGGCTGGTCGCCTGTAGGACTAAACTTTGAATGTAAAATAAACTTATCCGGCATATTCTCACTCCTCTCTTTTTTGATTATTTTCTGTCATTTTCTTATCTTAAATTCACTCAATTTTTACTCAAAAAAACTTGGCGAATAGTATATTACACGAATTTAGCCACAAATTTATATGAAATCAGCACAATAAACTCATATAAAATATGATAAAACTACACAACATAATTCGTGTAATAAATTATATTGTAACACATGAATTTCAATAAGTAAATAAAAGAGCATATATTTTTTACGTCCACTCTCCTATTTTTACATCAAATTTACAACGGCTTCCCTAATATCAAAATCACTAATGTCAAGTATATTGCCTTCTTTAATAAAATTATCCGTTTCTTTCAATTTTTGCTTTTGCCATAACCTATCCTTCTAAATACTTATACGTTTTCCTTTAGAGTACAAATTTCCACTTGCTTTACATTTAGTCGTGATATATAATACATACCAAAGGAGATGTTTATATGCCGATAACAAAATTTGCTTCTATAATCTTCGATGATGGTCCAAGAGAGCCAATGCTTGAAATGATTGAAAAATTCAAAAAATTTAATTGGAGTTGCGGTTTCGCTATCATCGGCGAAAAAATCAATTATGAAACCGAGCCTATGCTTAAATATGCAATAGATAATGGTTGTGAACTTTGTTCTCATTCTCAAACCCATACAGCTCTTGGAGAACTCACAAAAGATGAAGCGACTAACCAGTTACTTGAACCTATTAAGGAAATAAAAAAACGGCTAGGATACACTATTAAAACAGCACGTACCCCTTATTTACAAAATAATGAAATGCTAAGTGAAATTTCAATAGAAAATAATCTTCCTTATTTAGGTCAAGGTATTCCTGGCGCATTCGATTGGGAACCTGATATTGACCCTCAAGAAATATCTGATTCCATCACAAATAATATATATGATGGTGCAATTGTTACATTTCATGTAACAATTGCAACTAATGATTCACTTGATATTATGCTACCTATTTTAAAAGAAATGGGTTATGAACTAGTAGCGCCAAGTAAACTATTTAAGATTAAGCATATAACAAAAATACCTCTTGGCAAAAACATTAACAATGTATAACTATTATTTATATAAATTACTTTTTTTAAAAACGCGCTTATAGTTTCTACCAATATTATCCCAAATTTCAAGCGGATCCTTTACGTCAATTGAAGTGCCATAGCCGCCGCGATATGTCCAAGTAGCCAAGCGATCAACACCTAGTTATTCGTCCATATCAACAATCTTGTCAATCTGTGCGAAATCATCATGGCATTTATTATAACCCATGTTTTATATGTAAATAAATAGCAGATGCTTTTGGCATCTGCTTAAAAATTAGTTATAAATACTTTTTTACCTCTTCATAACCGAAAAGTAAATAGTCTTTGTTATGGCAGTCGGAAGAAAAGATCATCTTTTTGCCACTCGATTTAAAATAATCGATTATCTCCTTTGCGGGGTAAGGCTTTTCCGCGTAGCCACGTGCCATTGCACCCGTGTTGATTTCTACAACAGCGGGTGTTTTAATTATCGTATCTGCCGCCTTTTTCCACGCCGCAATATAGCGCGAATGGTTAGTATCAAATAAAGCGTTATTCGTATTGTATTTTGTAACTAAATCAAAATGACCGATTATATCACATTTGGTTTTATTATAAACATCGGCAACGAGCGAATAATAATCCTCAATAAAGGAATAAAAATCGCCGTTATAATAGTGATTAACAGATTTAATTAAATCTTCCTTGTTACTGTCAACCGAGAAATATTCACCGTTTTTCTCTATATAATGCACCGAGCCTATAATATAATCGTAATCTTCCAGTGGAATATCACTTAAATAGTCGCATTCGATTCCAAGAAGTAATTTAATTTTGTTTTTATATTTACTTTTAAGCGCGGTGATTACCTCTTTATAAAGTTCAGTATCATCAGGAGACATACAATACATCTTATCAAATTCAGTATACGAATGTCCCGAAAAACCGAGTTCTGAAATATTTAGTTCAATAGCCTTTTGGACCATTTCCTCGGCGGTATTTTCACCATCACAAAGACAAGTGTGGGTATGATAATTATAAAACATTATTTTGTCATCTTTTCCTGTTTTACTTTGTGGTCGATTATATGGCGCGAAGCAAGTTCGCGGTGAACATCTTCAACCGATATGCCCATTTGCACCATAAGCACCATTGCGTGATAAGCAAGGTCTGCAAGTTCGTAAACTGTTTCTGCCTTATCATCCGCCTTACCCGCAATTATAACCTCGGTGCATTCTTCGCCCACCTTTTTGAGTATTTTATCTATACCCTTTTGGAAAAGATAGGTAGTATAAGAGCCTTCGGGCTTTTCTTCTTTACGGGTAACGAGCATATCATAAAGGCCCTGTAAAGAAAACTCCTGTAACTGTTCTGATAGCCACACGGGATTAGTAAAGCAAGAATCGGTGCCTTTATGGCAAGCGGGACCATCCTTTTCGACCATTACTACGAGCGCATCATAATCACAGTCGGCAGTAATGCTGACAATATGCTGATAGTTTCCGCTTGTTTCCCCTTTTAGCCAGAGTTCTTCTCTTGAACGGCTGTAAAAACAGGTTAACCCCTTCTCCATTGAGATTTTAAGGCTTTCTCTGTTCATATAAGCCACGGTCAAGACCTTTTTGGTAATGCTATCCACAACCACGGCAGGAATTAAGCCCTTTTCATCAAATTTAAGTTTATTTATATCTAACATAATTACAACCTCACAATTATACCGTTGTTTTTAAGTTCTTCCTTTAAATTGGGTATTGCAACCTCTCTAAAATGGAAAATAGATGCCGCAAGACCTGCATCAATATCGGGAATTTCCTTGAATAAATCAATAAAATGCTGTATATTTCCAGCCCCGCCCGACGCTATAACGGGCACATTCACCTCATTACAAACAAGGCGTAGCAGTTCAATATCAAAACCTTGTTTTACGCCATCGGTATCAATAGAATTTACAACTATCTCTCCTGCTCCATACGAAACGCCCTGTTTTATCCAGTTTATTGCTTCAATGCCTGTATCTTCTCTGCCGCCCTTGGCAAAAACATGAAATTCGCCGTTTACGCGTTTAATATCAACAGAAAGCACAACACACTGGTTGCCGTATTTATGCGCCGCTTCGCGTATTAAAAGCGGATTTTTAATAGCACCCGAATTAACGCTAACCTTATCGGCACCGCATTTAAGAACGCGGTCAAAATCATCTACTGTATTAATACCGCCGCCGACGGTAAGGGGGATAAAAATTTCCGATGCCACTTCGGTTAATATATCGGTAAAAAGTTGTCTCCCCTCGTATGA
>JAZRMU010000019.1:0-11602 GCA_045647785.1 Acutalibacteraceae bacterium | reverse complement strand
AGGTGCGGGGGCTGGTGTAGGTGCGGGGGCTGGTCGGCGCTCAAGACCTGCGAATTTCACAATACCATTCACAATACCCTCGGCTGCCCTTTCGGCAAATTCTGCCGACAAAATAATCGGCACATCGTTGCGGCTATCCATAAAACCGCATTCCAGCAGCACCGCCGGCATACGGGTAAGTCGCAGCTCGCCGAAGTCGCCCGTGCTTTTTGGGGTTACTCGGTTGCCGCGAAGCGCGGTCGCTGCGATAAATTCATCATAAAGAACGGTCTGCAAACGGCGGGTTGTATCGTCCACGCGGGTATAGACATACGCCATAGCGCCACCGCCGCTGCCACCGCCAATTCCCGCATTATGGTGCACCGACACATAGATATCTGCGCCAAACCTGTTCGCCTCGGCGGCACGGTCGGCTACCGATTTATCGGTTTTTCCGCTGCGGTCATCAATTCGCAGCAGCTCGTAGCCCGTATACTCGGTCATTTTCCTTTCTACCAGCTCGCAAATGCGGGAATTCAGCACCCATTCGCGGGTTTCGCTCGGGTCGAGCTCCCGCATTACTCGCTTGCCCGCTGTGCCAAGATAATGCCCTGCATTAAGCGCGATTTTAAACATTTTCGCCATTCTCCTTGAGCGTTTTAAAAAAGGCATCGGCACGCTTTGCCGCCTCGGAAAAGCTGTTGTTATACCACCAGGAGGCGATAATTGCGCCTACCTCGATGAGCACCTCAACAATGCCCATAATAGCGTTCCCGTCGGCATTTATGACATCTACACCGAATGCCTTTAATATTAAATTAAGTGCCACTATGGCTGTCATTACGGTACGAACTATTGTCCATTTTGAAATTTTCATATTTTTTCTCCTTTTTAATACTTTTGATTTGCTCCTCGATTATCGGAACTCTTGCCGATAAAAGGCCAAGTGCCTCGACCTTCTTTTCAAGCTGCTCAATGCGGTAGTTCACGAGCTTGCCCGACGCGACTATACCGCCCGCTGTACCAAGCAGAGTACCGACAAACGAAATGAGCGCAACAAGAATTGCTTCGTTCATTAAATAACTTCCTTTATATTTTCTAATTGCTCGCGGTTTGCCGCGTTTTCACTCAAGAGTGAGGACAGCGAGAAAAAGGCAAAGCCCTTTATGCCATACTCGCGCACGCACTCTATCTGGCGGGCCAGTATATCGTTTCTCGACTGCCACTCGGTGCTATCGGGGGTCTGCTCGGTTGCTGTTTTATACATAGGCAGCCCGCAAAGAAGCTCCACCCTATCCCCCGCTATATCGAGCCATTTTATAATAAGATTATCAAACCTAAAGCGTTCAAGCGGGTATTCAAAGCCGAAATAGAGCTGCGGCAGCAGATAGTCCACATAGCCTCCGCTAACCCAGGTTTCCACATCTGCAAAGAGCTCGCTATAACAGCGCTCAAGATCGGCAGCGGGGCTGATGCCGAACACCCTTTCTCCCTCTGCCGCCTTTACTACATTATATGTACCAAGGATTAGCGCATTGACATTTGCTCTGCGCCAATGGCTGCGTTCGAGCGGGTTTTCGGCATTTTGGGCATACTCCCTGTAGCTTTCCTCATCGAAGGCTTCATCGGTGGTTGGATAGAAATAATCATCAAACTGAATACCCGCCACCCGATAATTTTCAAGAATTTCGCGCACAGCCGAAAGTATTAAGCTTCGCACCTGCGCGCTTGCGGGATTAAGATAAATTCCGCTTTGGCTAAAGCAGACATTTTTATCATTTTCGGGGGTTGTGTCGGTCAGCCACTCCTTAACAAAGCCGTTTGGCAGTGTTTCGGGATTTGCAGACGAGGTCTGCACTCGATAGGGGTTGAGCCACGCATGCAGCGCGATATTCCTTTCCTCGCAAAGGGATATTGCCGTTTTTAACAGGTCCTCGCCGTGCCGCAACGGGTAGACCGATGAATTATATGTGGCATCGCAAAAGGCAACCGCGTGGAAATAGAGGGTGTTGACCCCCAATTCCTGCAGTCGCTCCAACGCGGCGCGAAAGCTCGCCTCGAAGCCCTCGGCGGACCGCACCATACTGTCAATTTCTGCATAGGTTACCCAAACGCCGACCGTTTCATTTTTAGCTTCGCTGTTTTCTGTTGGCGCAGTGCAGCCGCAAGTCAATATTAGGCAAAGCGCCAAAAGGACAGCCGAAATTTTACGCATAGCTTACCTCTACTCTGATAATTTATGGTAGCCGAGCCTTAATTCCGTTAGAATAATCTGCTCCTCGCTCGACAGCTCAATCGCGCACTCTCTTGCCAAAAGATTTGGCAGCAGCCTTTTGGGGCAGCCGCGTCTACCATTATTAATATTTATGATAAACCGCCTTCTGATATCACCGCTTTGGTCCTTAATGCTCACCTCGCAGTCGCCCAAGCCGACGAGCTGAAGTTCGAGCGAGTCTAGCGAAAAGAATTCGCCCGATGCGGGAGAAAGAGCCGCGGTTTTAATGGTGGTTTTAATAGGATACAGCATTTTTTCCAGCCGCACCGACGAAAACGGATAGCACATATCCCCCTGCCCCTCGCAGAGCTTGGCAACATAATAATAGGTAACACCCAGAACGTTGCTGCGCCCTATAATCGTGCAGTCATCGCCATAGGATACGCTACCCTCAAATCTAGAATTAAATGGGAAGGTCCATACATTCCAGCAGGGATTTTTATAAGCCTCTACCCCGTCCGACACCTCAAGCAGCAGCGCCGCTTTATCGCAAAAGACTATATATCTGCCAAACGCAGTGCAGGCAAACACATTGCCTCCAAGCAGCAGCTCAACATTTTCTCCGAGTGCGCTGTGAAGCGGATGAACCCTATCCCCATAAACAGCATAGGGCTTATCGTTGCTGCTAATGAAGCAGCAAGCCCCTCCTACAGTCTTAACGGCGCGATGATTTACAGCCCCAACCTCACCCGTCAGGCGCTCGGTCTGAAGCCGACCACTCTTGATGCCGAGCTTATAAATCTCGGTGCTTTTGAAAACGAGCAGCTCGCTTTTTTGGGGGCAAACGGCATTGATTTTGCCGCCGTCGCCAACCGTTATAAAATTATTTTTAGGGAAATAGAAGGGATTATTTTCGGCACTGACCGCAAGCCCCGCTGAAATGTCGGAATTGTTTGTGAGAATAAGACGGTCTCCGCCCGAGGCGAAGCTGTGTGTAACGGCGGTGTGGACACCAGTGAACCATTCGCGCTCACTCTCCGAGGAATGCACAATTCGCACCTTCATATTGTTGGCTTTTGGGTAATATCTCGGCATTATATACTGCTGGTTGCCGCTAACGAAATACAGGCTGTCGCCCGTGAACACCATTTGTATATCCTTTTCCTGATACCTTTGGGTATTGGAAATGATAGAATGCCTATTGATTTTAAAGGTAAGCGTTGTTAGCCTGTCAACCCTTACCGCGGCGGTTATATATTCGTCGGTTTCAATATCATAGCCCATTGGCGGCAGCGTGTAGTTTAAAGACACACCGTCGGTGGTGAAATAGCAGTCGCACACACCGCCGAGCATATTCAGCTCCTCGCGTATTTCGGGTTCGGCAAGGGCGGTTTCGCACATATTCCAATTATCGCCTCTGCCGCCCCATAAATGGGTTGGAACATAGAAATCGCTGCCGGTGATGGATATCCAGCGTGTGGCATCGTCCGATAGCTCGAAAATATCGAGCGTGTATTTATTAGTTTCTAGCTCGAACACCTTTATAAAGGCATAAATGCCAGCCCCATACTTTGGTACGCTGCTAAAGCAGACCAGCCCCTCGGGTCGGCGGCGGAGCATATTATTATCGAGTGGGTACTCTATTTTCCCCGCCTGAAGAACGCTGCCGTCGCTGCCAAAAAATCTGAAACTGCAGGTTTTTGAGCCGTCCTCGTTTGTTTTTAAAAGATAGGTGAGTTCGCTCACGCCGCTTTCAGTGCGCCGCAGAGCACCTGTGAAAGCGAAGCTCTGCTCCTTGGCATTCTCAACGGTGCAAACCATATCCCCCGTTGCCACAACCGAACGACGGGTACGGACTGTACCGAGTGAAAATTCGGTGTTCACCGCACTCGCTATCACAGCGCTGCCATTCTCGGCATCCTGCCTTGAAAAGTTGGAAATAACCTGCTTTTCGCGGTTAGTAAAGCGCATTTTTGGGAATTTCATAGCCTAGCACCTCGGTAAAACATCTTTTATTTTTGAAAGCCCTGCCCTGCATTTGGTGCGTTTTGCGCCAAAAATATCGGCTAAAAAATTTTGCTTGGCGGTATCGCCCACATAAAGAGCAAGCAGCATAGCAATACCGTAGGGCAGCGCATCAAGCACGGCGGGGCTGGCTGAAATTGTGCAATCGACCGACTGCAGAGTGCTGCCTGTCAATTCAAAATAGATGCAGTTGAAAAAGAAAAGCGCATCTAATTCGAAGGGATATTCGGCGGCACTATCCTCATTTAGCTGGTAGCCTAGCAGCAGCCTTGCGCTGTCGAAGCATTCCTTTACTGTCATACCGTCGCCCCCCTAACGCTGCGGATAAGCTCATCCGCATCCTTAAGAATGCCGCTCGGCAGACGGTGCAGATATTGCTGCAGGGTAATATCTCCTCGCTCAAGCAGCCTATCAAGTATTTTAATTTTCGCCTCGGTATCGTAGCTGTCGGGCGCGGTAATTCTCGCCTCGGCACAGATAATGAGGTCGCGATAGCGGTCGCCCTCGAAGGGCATATACCAAACGCCGTTTTCGTCCTCAATTTTAAGGCGGCGGCGACCGTACTGCATAATCCAGAACTCTGCCCAGATATCGGCAACCTCCTCCATAAACTCATAGTACCTGTTCTGCAGCATTTTTAAAGGCAGCATTGCAGCATTTCGAAGTGTCAGTATTGCCGAGGTGTTATCGGGGTCAACATCGCCCAGCGCCGCAGGGTTAGCACCCGACTGCGCGAGCGTATTCTCAACAAGCGGTGCAATAAAGGACTGCAGATTGCCCGAATAGTCGGGCGGACTGACATATCGCAATGCATTTTGCACATCGTCGCTCGAGCCAAACACCTTTATAATCTGACCGGGGTCGTTGGTAATCTCGCCGTCCACCACATCGCCGTTTACAACAAGCGTTGGCATACCGCTCGACATTGCCGACCACACCCCCGAGGTGAGCATTCGGTTAACCGCAATCTGATTGGGAATGAGATAGGTGATTTCGCTTTCTCCATAGGTGCAATTTTTTCTCGTTTCCCACCTGAAAACCGATATCGGATATTTTCTAACGCCGATATCCCATTCCTCCCTGATAACGGCACCCTCGCACACCATTTTGGCATAGATTTTATAGCTTTTGCCGTCGGGCGAATACTTTTTATAGAGCTTGGTTAAAACGGTAGCCTTATCGCCACCCACGCTATCTGCCCGAATGGCGACAGCGGCAGAGCCACAGCGTGCAGCATATCGGCGAAGCTCCTCTATCGGCCAGCTCCCCGCTATGATTATATATGGCTGCGCCTGCACCGACAGGCATTCGGGGTCGCCGAAATAGATATTCTCAATATCGATAACCTCGCTTTTAACATCGCCCTTAATGGCGACTTCGCGGTTTTCGTCTACATAAAGACCGGTCGGAGCTTCGCTGTCCCAATAGCTGTAGACAACGCCCGTGCCGCTGATGTATGCATTTTTAAGTGCCTGCTCCAAAAGTGAATCAACCTTTAAGCGCTTGGCTGCAATTTTGCGGTAGTCGTTCAAGGCAGAAATAACAAGCGCTATCTCCTCCTCACTAGAGCCTAATACCGCCGTTTCCCCCGCGGCTGCCAAAGCGCGCAGCTGCTCCACCCTTTTTTTAATGGAGTTGGTTGCGGGCACACCCTCGGCAAAAAAGGTGATATCGGCATCGCTCGACAGCAGCACCGACATTTTATAGTCGCCTATTCGCTTAACGAGGTTATAGCGCACAAGCGGGCGCTCGTTGCCGCATTTCGCACCGTACCATTGGTCGCCCGTGTAAAAGCGCTCGTTAATTTTCGACTGCTCATAGAGCCCGCGACTGCCAAGCGAAGCCTTGAAGCTTTTGCCGCTTCTGTATTCCGAAAAAATTTGTTCGGGACTTTGTGTCATATTATTTCCTCCCGTTTAAAATGGGTATGCACGGCAAAATGCCGCACATACCTTTCAAATTTTGATTAAGCCTTTGTAACCTCGAAGGCAACAGAATCGGTTATAACCTTAGATACACCGTCTAATGTGATTTCAAGGAACAAGTAGTAGTTGCCCTCGGTCTCCGGATATACCGTTACCTCATTTTCGGTCTGACCGGGCAGAATTTGGGCTGAACCGAAATCGTTGGTCTTGGCTAGATACCACTGATAGCAGATAGTCTTGGCGTTGCTCTCAACAAACGCATCTGCCGAGAAGGAATCGCCAACACTGAATGTTTCCTCTGTGTGATCAATGTTATAGGTGCAATCAGAGCCGATGCAGCAGCAAATTGCCTTTGCATCCGACTTCTTAACAAACACATCGTAGTAAATGCGGTAATCGAACTTATAGGCATCGGCATCGAGATTCTGCTCGGGAGTGAAAACTCTGATATTCTCGGTCTTGCGAACAAGGTGAGCCGCCTTTTTGGGGCAAACGAGCATAAGAACATCCTTTGCATTTGCCGCAGGCTTAAAGCCGCCAACTTCGCTATTTTCGAAGATGTATTCGTTTTTCATACGCTCCGAAACCACAGGAATAAGAGCCACACCATTCAAGGATTTAACGGTGAGATTAACCTCGCCCTGCTTGAAGTCGGAGGAAATAATCATCTTTGAAAGCTCGGTGCTGTTCTGTAAATAACCGTATACACCGGCGCTGACAAAGGCAACAAGCTCCTCGTCATAGCCAACGGTAGTTCTCACTTTAGAAATTAAATCGTTGAGGGTCTTAAGCGGATGTTCGGAATCAAACGCAATAGTACCGTTGTTTTCCGCTGCTACCTTGGCGAGCTTTGAAATAACATAGGCATCGCACTCGGGAACAACCTTGGTGCGAACATACTCGCCGAGAATTTTGCCCGCAAGATTTGCAATACCTGTTTCGTCCATATCCTCGCGGTCAATCTGCAAACTGCGTGCGCGGTCCATAGACATTGTGAAAGAGCTGTTTGAAACATTGATTGCACCGCGCGAAAAACCATTGTCGCGGTCGTAATCTGCGAGTCCCTGAAAATCAAATGTAGGGATTATAACTGTTTTTGCACCAACAAACTTTTTGCCGAGGTCGTTATCGGCAAAAAAGCCTGTAGCACTTTTCTGGGTGAAGAGCTTATCCAGCTCTTCGGAATATTTTGTTGCTGACTGTAAAGAATTAATAGCCATATTTTTTCTCCTTTAATATTAAAATAAAATCAGTTGATTATTGTCTCGGCGACACTTCGTTAAGCCGAAGGACCGCCCACCTCTACGCCCACAGTCCTCTTATGAACTCATCCTCGGCGCTATCGTTTATACGGTGGGAATTCTGCGAGCCGAGGCTGCTTTGGGCAGCGGACTGCTGCTTTTTATACGCTTGTGCCGCCTCTCGGGCTACTCTGTGATTATAAAGCAGCAGCGCATTAAGCGGGCTCAATGCCATACTGTCGCACAGCTGCTTTGCACCCTCGGGCAGCGCATCAAGACCCTCTATTTCGGGAAATTCGCGCTTGAGCTCCAAAAGCTGCCCCGCAGGCTCTGCCGAATTTTCAAACGCCAGCAGCCTATCTGCCGCCGCCTCATTTCCGCCGCATTCCAAAATAAGCTGCTCCCTCAAAGCTGCATTCTGCGACTGCTCGGTAGCAGATAAATAGTCCGCTATGCTTTTGCCGCTTTTTTTCGCCAGAGCCTTAAGCCTCTCCCATTCGGGCATAATGCTATCGTATTTCAGACCCTTTTGCGCGAGCGTTACCGCTTCAGAATAGGGGATTTCGCGCAGCTCCTTATTGAATTTGAGCGTAATCCCCGAGCCTATTTCACTGCCTTCGGGGGGCTGTGGTATGGTGGCCTCCTGCTCCCCACTAAATTCGGTTTCGGGGGCGGTATTGTTTTCGCCGCCCGATAATAAATTTTCGTTTTCCATAGTCTTCTCCTAAATTTGTTCGCTACCGTCGTAGCTTAAAAAATTGCGGTAGTCCTCCACCGTTATCGGCGAAAGACCCTTGCGCTCTGCCTTTTTGGCAGCAGCCTTTTTATCGGGTCGCTTTTTATAAAAAGCCCCGAAATTCGCCCCCAGCAAAAACGCTGCGAGGGCTGTCATAATAATTGCAAATACGGTCAAACCGACCAACCTCCCAGTAAATCCTTCACATAAATTCCGCTTTCCACGCCGCCACTGCCCGTTATCGGGCGCTCGGGATGAAAGCTTTTAACATCGAAAAATGCGTAGCGCATGGCATCCATTAAATGGTTATCAGAGTCCTTCGGGGTATTGCCGAGCGGGCTGGACTTATCCCACACATAAGCCGACAGCTCCGCCAGCGTATTTTTGCAGCGGGGATTCACAATGATTTTATATTCCTTAATCCCCATAATGCCGTTTATAACGCTGTCCTTGCCCTTAACACTCTCGATAACGCGGGTAATTCCCATACGCCGCAGGTCCTCGTTGCTCTTTGGCTCTGCGCTGTCAGCGCGAATTCGCTCCTTACTATAGCCCTTTTCCTTAATTTTTGCCGCTATATCGCTGTTGAGCATTCGCCTGCCGTAGAACTCATCGAACACATAAATTATTTTGTCAATCGGATTTGCCGCAAAGGCAATAAAGGCGGTGGGGTCGCTCGAATAGCCATAATCGAGCCCGAAAAAGCTGCGCCATTTAAAGGCATCCTCCCTACCGATTTCCACTGTACCGAGCGCATGATTATCATAAACCAGCCCCTCGGCAACACCCCATTTGCCAAGTCCCGCAACGCGGTAGGTGGCGGGGTTTTGCCGCCTCATTCGCTCAAAAACCGCCAAATCGGTTTTATCGAGGAATTCGTTGCAAAGATAGTTGGTCGAATAGGTGGAAACCCCCTCGGAGGGACTATCGTAAAAGCGACTTTTGAGCCAATGCTTTTCGCTCCACGGATTGAAGGTGATGGTCGTCTGCTTGAAAAGCGGCGCTGCTACAGCACCTCTCGGGGCAGACAGGTCAAGCTTATCGAAATCGCTCTCATTCGCAATTTCATACGCCTCCTCAATCCACACAAAGCAGATGCTCCCCTTTTGCACCGTGGTAGAAGCGAGCTTCAGCACATCATCAAAGCCGCGAAAGAGAATTTTCTGCCCCGTCGGCTTATATGTCATTTCAAGCGGTGCTACGCTGTTATTCCACAGCTCGCTCACGCCAAGCCTCTCCTGCGCCCATTTTAGCTGGGCAAAGGTCGAGTCGCGGTGGGTATTCATCACAGCCCGCACAACGAGCAGATTGCTGCCCTCGTAGCGCATAAGTCGGTATATCAGGTTGAGCGCCGTTGTAGACGATTTTTTAGAGCCCTTCCCGCCCTTGAGCACCCGATATCGCGAGCAGTCATTCCAAAACTGCTCATACCCTCCGCCGACAATGGATGATAGCTTAATGTCCGATATCATCGACAATTCTCACCACCGAGAAGCCCGCCGCATCAGCCGCCGCCTCACCGACAAGAGCACGCAGCTCCTTTATTGCCGAAAGGTCTCCCGATGCCGCCTTTTTATAAAGTGCTGCCGCTATAACCGTGTATTTATTTGGCTTTTTCACAGTAAAACCGAGCTCCTTTAACAGCTCGCGTTCAGCCTCGCTCACATTTTCAAGCAGCAGCCGACTCATATTTTCCTTTAGGCTCTTTTTAGCCACCCTATCACCGCCTTTTCCACAAGCCTCGAAGCGCTTCATCTAGCCTGTAATTCCATTATAGCAGAAACAAATGCGACATTCACCGCCATCTTTTTTTGCATAAATACCTTTTACTTTCCCAAAAAATATGTTATACTATCTCATGTAAAGGAAGTGTTAGAATGAAGGTTATATTAGCCTCGCAGTCGCCCCGCAGGCAGGAGCTGCTAAAGCTGATTTTCAATAATTTTGCAGTTATGCCCGCCGAGGTGGATGAAAGCATCCCCGAGAATATAGCCGCCCCCAATGCTGCCGAATATCTTGCTGTTAAAAAGGCAGCTGCAGTAGCGAGCGAGCATACCGATGCTCTGGTTATCGGGGCTGATACCATAGTGTTAAACGGCGGGGAAATTCTCGGCAAGCCCGAAAACGAAGCCGAGGCTATGAAAATGCTCTCGGCGCTGTCGGGACACAAGCATTCTGTTATCACGGGCTGCGCCATTTATTTCGGCGGCAGACATTTGAGCTTTTCGGAATGCACCGAGGTTGAATTTCTGCCCATCACCCAAAGCGAAATCAAGCGGTATGTCGAATCGGGCGAGCCTATGGACAAGGCGGGAGCATACGGCATTCAGGGTGGCGCGGCGCTCTTTGTCAAGGGTATTGAGGGCGACTATTTTAATGTTGTCGGGCTGCCTGTTGCGAGCCTTAACCGAAATATAAAGAAATTTTTAGCAATTTGCGGAGTCAGCTATGAAAAAGAATGATATTATACCACTCGAAATCACCGCCGTTTCAAGCGAGGGCGCGGGAATCGGCAGATATGAGGGTATGGCGATATTTGTAAACGGTGCTGCCGAGGACGATAGGCTGCAGGTGCGCATACTTAAGGTCAAAAAAACCTATGCATACGGTAAAATTGAGGAAATCGTTGCCCCCTCCGAGCACCGCACAGCACCCGACTGCCCCACCTTTTCGAGCTGCGGCGGCTGTGTTTACAGACATATTACCTATAAAAAGGAATGCGAAATCAAGGAGAAAAAGGTGGAGGACTGCATTCGCAGAATCGGCGGCATTGATTTATCGCCCCGCCCCATTATCGCAGCAGAGCGAATCTGCGGCTACCGAAACAAGGCGCAGCTGCCGATAAGCCAAAATGGCAGAGTTGGCTTTTTTGCACCCCACTCGCACCGAATTATCGAAACCGAAGCCTGCGCACTCACCCCACCTGTGTACGCCGATATCGCTCGCGTTTTCGAGCGCTTTTTAGCGGAATATAAAATCCCGATATATGAAGAAGCGACACATTCAGGACTCGTTCGCCACCTGTATATTCGCTCAAGCTGCGGCGAAGCAGAAATTATGGTAACCGCCGTTATAAACGGGGACAGCCTACCCCACAGCGAGGAGCTTAAAAACGCGCTGCTCGAACTTTTGGGCGAAAGGCTCGCAAGCCTTCAGATAAACATAAATAAAAAGGATACCAATGTGATTTTGGGTGAGGAATGCCGCACTATCTTTGGCAAGGACTTCATCACCGATACCCTTTGCGGAGTTAAAATTCGCATTTCGCCGCTCTCCTTTTATCAGGTTAACCGAGAGATGACCGAAAAATTATATAAAAAAGCCGCCGAGTATCTAGAACCCGACGGTAAAAATATTATCGATTTGTATTGCGGTGCCGGAACAATAGGACTCTCTATGGCCAATAAGGCACAGAGTATTATAGGCGTTGAGATTGTGCCCGAGGCGGTTGCCGATGCTAAAATAAACGCGAAAAATGCAG